>NZ_NUQE01000009.1 GCF_002582035.1 Bacillus pseudomycoides | reverse complement strand
CTTCTTTTTGCGCTTCTGTTGGAAAGATTTCATATTTTTGATTCAACAACATTGTCATCACCTCCCATTCGTTTTGTCCTTGTGTTTCTGTATAGCTTTAGAATTTCTAATGGTGCACTGTCTACAGTCAGCAAACAATAACTTTGAGATCAAAAGTATTCTTTCTATAATTTCTGTCTGATTTGAGGAAATTCCTTTTTCATTCCTTTGGCTTATGCCAACCAAAATTCATCCCTTCCCTACTCATTAGGCTTTACCCTATTCATTCCTTGAGGAAGGAGAATTCTTTTGGAAGTATGTTAAAATAGAATAGATAATGTATATAAGGAGCGGATTGTGTGTCGAAAAAAACGATAAAAAGAATTCTTGAATATATATGGATTATTGTTGTGCTCCTAGTCGGATACAAATATTTACAGGAGAAAAGCCTGTGGGTTCTTTTTTTAGTGACCTTTTTATTAGCTGGACTCGGAACATTGTTTATTAACTTTCTCTTTGAGAGCATAGACGCTTGGAAAAAGAAGAGGGAAGAACAAAAGTGATAATTTAAAACTGTAAGAAAGCTCGCTGTCTCTAGCGAGCTTTCTTTTTTACGCTTCTTTTTTTTCATCATTCGTTTTGGCAACGAGTAGATTACTATTTCGTTTCGAATAGAAAAAGTATACGCATAAACCAATTGTTAACCATATACCAAAGCCAATCCATGTTTCTTTTGAAAGGCTGAACATTAAGTATAGACAACAGCAAATTGCGATAATTGGTAAAACGGGAACGAACGGAACACGGAATGCTCGCGGTAAGTTTGGATGTGTTTTTCGTAAAATAAGTACCGCAAAGCAAACGAACGTGAATGCTGTTAATGTACCGATGTTTACAAGATTTGCGAGTATATGTAGATCTAATAAACCAGCAAGCGTAGCAGCAGCGATACCCATAATCCATGTGTTTATTAAAGGAATTTTGAATTTTTCATTTACACGTGACAATGCTTTTGGCAATAATCCATCGCGGCTCATTGCATAAGAGACACGTACTTGTCCGTACATAACGACGAGAATAACAGTTGTCATTCCAGTCATTGCTCCTACTGCTAGTAAACTAGCGATCGTGTCTTCACCGACAAACCTCAAGGCATAAGCAACTGGATCTGATACGTCTAATTGTGTGTAAGGAACCATACCTGTTAATACAAAGGAAACAATGATATATAGTGCGGTACAAATAAGAAGAGAACCGATAATCCCAATTGGTAAGTCGCGCTGTGGGTTCTTTGTTTCTTCGGCAGCAGTTGCAAGAGCATCAAAGCCCAAGAAGGCAAAGAATACAGTTGCAGCGCCTGTAATAATCCCGTCATAACCAAATGGTAGAAATGGTGTCCAGTTTTCTGGTTTTACATATTTTGCGCCAGCAACAATAAAAGCGATGATGACAGCCAACTTAATTAATACCATGATGTTATTGATACGGGCACTTTGACGTATCCCTCTACTTAATAATGCTGTAATAAAAAGTATAATGAGGACAGCTGGTAAATCAATGATGCCTCCTTTTCCTGTACCGGGGGCAGAGGCGATGATAGCCGGGAGTTTTATCCCAAATCCGAGCAGTAGGGATTGTAAATAACCAGACCAGCCGACGGCAACGGCAGCAACTGCCAGTAAATATTCAAGCATTAAACACCAGCCGATGATGAAAGCAACAATTTCCCCAACCGTCATATAAGCATATGTATAAACGCTTCCTGAAATTGGGATAGAAGATGAAAACTCAGCATAGCAAAAAGCAACGCATGCACACGTAAAGGCAGCGAGTAGAAAGGATAGCATAATACCAGGACCAGAATGCTTTGCAGCAACAATACCGGTTAAAACGAAAATACCTGTTCCAATAACAGCTCCAATTCCTAAAAAGGTTAAATCAAGGGCACTTAATGTTCGATTGAGCTGACGTGGTGATTCGGTCGTAAGGGGTTTCTTTCGTAAAAGTGTTTTCAAGTTTGAATCTCCTCTCTCCATAAAGTTAATCATCAGTGGGGGGCTTACTCCTGTTAGGAGTAAACAGATACAACTGCTAAGTTTGAACGTAGCCCCTTAGAGAAATAAATAGAGAGTAGAAATAAATGTATAAATAAAATGGAGAATGGTGCAGTTGTACGTTACTTTTAGGATGAATATGTAATTTCATTAGTAAATTTATCATAATTCAGAATATTTCGTCAATGTAAAGTGTAACAAATAAAACGACATATTTGAGCAAACACTATTGTAAGAAATACATGCATTTTGATGTAGGAGAAGATACTATGTTATTTTATTTTGAACTTGCCGTTATTTTACTTTGCACGAAACTCGCTGGTGATATTAGTGTTCGTCTTGGACAGCCGGCTGTGTTAGGAAAATTAATTATCGGTATTGTTATTGGTCCAGCTATGTTTGGCATTATTAATAGTTCTGAGCTTATTGATGAATTAAGTGCAATTGGGGTATTGCTTCTTATGTTTATGGCGGGGCTTGAAACAGATTTAGAGGAATTAAACCGCAATCTTACATCGTCTTTTGCGGTAGCAATAGGGGGAATTATCTTTCCGTTTATTGGAGGATATGTTGCAGGCCTTTTATTTGGAATGTCGCAGGCACATGCAATTTTTTTAGGGCTGCTTCTTTGCGCTACGTCCGTTAGTATTTCCGTTCAAACATTGCGAGATCTTGGGAAAATGAATACGAGGGAAAGTACAACAATTTTAGGAGCTGCTGTATTTGATGACGTTATCGTTGTTATATTGTTAGCATTTGTGATGAGTTTTCTCGGTTCACAAGATGTGAGTATAACGCTTGTAATCGCTAAGAAAGTCATCTTTTTTGTTACGATTTTTCTAATTGGCTGGAAAGGTGTCCCTTTCATTATGAAAGTATTGTCACCGCTTCGTGTTTCAGAATCTTTAATTAGTGCGGCACTCATTATTTGTTTTTCATTTGCTTATTACAGTGAAGTCATGGGGATTGCTGGAATTATTGGGGCATTTGCTGCTGGAATCGCAATTTCACAAACTTCGTATAAGCATGAAGTAGAACATAAAATTGAGCCAATTGCGTATGCGATTTTCGTTCCAGTCTTTTTCGTTAGTATTGGTATGGAAATTACCTTTCAAGGATTAGGAAACCAAATATGGTTCATTGTCATTATGACTATTATTGCTATATTAACAAAATTAGTCGGTTCAGGACTTGGCGCAAGATTAACAGGATTTGATTTACGGTCCTCTATTAGTATTGGCGCGGGAATGGTATCAAGGGGAGAAGTGGCGCTTATTATCGCTTCTAACGGATTGACTGCGAATCTGTTAGCGAAAGAGAATTTTACCTCGATTGTGATTGTTGTTATTTTGACGACGATTATTACGCCGCCTTTGTTGAAGAAGTATTTCGTTTGAGAGTGTAATAGGGGTAATGACAGCACTCTGTCATTACCCCTATTAAGAATCACCAACTTCTTAACGTACCAGAAATCGGTGATTTTTAAACACTATTTTCTTGTCCGTGTCACATACGGATAAATTGGATCCCTTAATTCGAAGTCATACGTTTCTCCATTAACAATTCCAACTACCTTTTCGCTATCGTAGAGATTTAACATAAATCCAGCCATTTCTTTTGCAGTATGAAATTTTGGAACGGATCCTTTATAAGTAAACTCATCTGCATCCAAAGAACGTTTAGCAAATTCAGTTTCAGTTGCAGCAGGAGCCAATACTTTTGCTTGCATGGCTGCTCCTTTTTCTTTCAATTCTTGTGCTAGACCTTCTGTAAAGGCACTTACATAGAACTTTGTCGCACAATAGGTCACAGCATCGGCAACAATCACGTATCCTCCTCCAGAAGAAATATTGATGAGTTGCGTTCCTTCAATATTTGCATAGTCACGTACATAAAGAGAGGACAGAATAGTTAAGGCTTCAATATTCAAGTGAAGCATCTTCTCAATTTTATTTAAATTTTGTTCCCCAACGGAAGCAAAGTTCCCAAACCCAGCATTGTTGATCCATGTCTCAATCTGATAATCCTGAAGACTTTCGTAGAATTCATAAACATTTGCAGTAACAGATAAATCAACAGTTCGAATGACAACATCTAGATCTGCGTTAATGTCAGCCACTTTTGATTTTAATTTTTCCAATTCCTCTGTTCTGCGTGCTGCTAGGATTAAACTTTTTCCGCGAGCTGCAAAAGCAAGAGCCGTTTCATACCCAATTCCTGAACTGGCACCCGTAATAACTGTATATTTCATATAAATTCCTCCTGAATTTTATTCAATTCATTTTATTGTGAAAGAACTATGAGCTGATTATACTGATTAGAGTGAACTCTAAGTCAAGAGAAAATTCATGTGGAGGTTTCTTATGCACACTATTGGTGAAGTGGCTAAAATGTTAGGGATAAGCACACATACATTGCGGTATTATGAAAAGGAAAAAATTATAATTCCCGTTCGTGATGCCAGTGGAGATAGACGATATAACGACTCACATATGAAATGGCTGCAATTTGTTATCAAGTTAAAAGAAACACAAATGCCCATCGCGAAAATAAAGAAGTATGCTTCATTAGTTTTAGAAGGAGACCATACCACAACAGAGCGATTAAACCTTTTAGAAGAACATAAACACTCTATTAAGGAACAAATCAGAACGTTAAAAGCTGCGGATGAGATGCTTGAGTATAAAATTGCCGCTTACAAAGATTTCATCAGTAAACGAGATTAGATGCGGATTCTATAAGAAGAAATAAATGATTTGTATTGTGTTCTATATAATTAGAAATCCCGTCGCTTCATTCTTTAAAGGGAAGCGGCGGGATTCATTTGTCAAACTCGATATTTAGTTACTCCGTGCTAGGGGAGTGCTTGTATGTTGCGGAATTGTATGTTCTTGTTTAGAAATCGCATGAGATTTAAAGTGAGAGAATAAATAACACCCTGCAATAACAATCATACTTCCTACAACTTGAATCCACGTCATTTGTTCACCTAATAATAGAAACGCTAAAATAGCAGTGAAAATAGGATTGAAATTTAAAAAAATACCTGAAGTAGTTGCACCTAATTTTTGGACACCGATATTCCAAAAAACCATACATAACACAGTCGAGATAATGCCTGTATATAGAATGGATCCTAAGAACGAAGCGTTTATATTTGAAATAGTAAAATGAGAGATGTTAAAGGGAAGCAATATGATGAGACCAAAGATACCAGAATATAAGGTAGACATCATTGGTGTCGTCTTTTTTGTTGCCCATCTGCTGCAAACTGAATAGATTCCCCATACACATACCGCAGCCATCATCCATAAATCACCTATATTAAAATGTAAGGAAAGCAGTGTATCTATTTTCCCTTTTGAAAGAACGAGAGTAACGCCGAAAAACGAGACAATCATAGATGTAATTTGAAATACATTAATTTTTTCTTTTAAAAATAGAGCTGAACAAACAGCGATAGAAATGGTATTTAATGTAGAAATAAGACCAACATTTGTTGCTGATGTATGCTCTAATGCCCAAAACTGAAAAATGTTAAAGAGAACAACACCAGTAATCCCCATAAGAAATAAAGGGAGGATTGCATCTTTTGGTGGGAAAATTTTCTTTTCTTTCCACCATACAATTGGGAAAAGACAAATGACTGCAATGATCCACCGAAGAGTCGTAAGTGTCATAGGAGAAGCGTGCTCGACAAGAGATTTTCCTACTACGAAATTTCCACCCCATAATAAGCTTGTGATGAGTAATAAAATAACATAAGGCATAATACGAGTTAGCTCCTTTACAAGAAAGTAGGGCCTGCGCATTGCCCATTTGATAAAAGAAAGCCACTGTGCACGGTGGAATTTAAACTATGTAAATTGTAGCATTTTTCTTGTTTGTCATATATGTTATTTTGTATAATTGATAAAATTCGAAATAATATAAAGTTATGATGATATTTTACAGAATTTTATTCATTTTATGTGTGATTGTAATGTGTTTTGGTGAATAATCGTTTGTGAGCCCGCATTAATGGGCAGTAAGCCCCCCACCTCAAGATGTAGAGAGAAACAAAGAAGATAGGTGGGAGGCAACTGCCCGTAAAAGCCCGATTGGTTCAACTAACCATCAGTGGGGGATCAAGCCCCCCACTGATGGAAGTTTCACTTTATGAAAAGGGAGATTGGAAATGGAACATGTAGTTCGTAAGGGGTTAGATGATTTAGATGTACAAATTTTAAATGTGCTGCAACAGGAAGGTCAGCTGAGTAACGCGGAGGTTGCACGACGTGTTAATCTTTCGCCGCCAGCTACACATGCACGGGTGAAACGATTAGAAAGTGAAGGGTTTATTAATCGGCAAGTAGCCATTTTAAATCAAGAGAAACTTGGATTTGATTTATTATGCTTTATTTTTGTGAGTACAAATATTCATCAAGCGGAGAAGCTAGAAGTGTTAGAGAAGGCGATGCACGAAATGCCAGAAGTATTAGAATGTCATTGTTTAACCGGGGAGTATGATTATATTTTAAAAGTGGTGCACCGAGATCGAAACGAGTTGGAACGTTTCATTCGTAAGTTGAACATGCTCGGTATCACGAGAATTCAAACAAGTTTAGCGCTGCGGGAAATTAAGTACTCTACTGTGTTGCCTCTGCAGAGCAAAGATGGCGGAGCTGTTTAGCTCCGCCTATTGTGTATGGGGACGAATCCACAGTTTTGCAAAGTCTGTCCATCCGAAAGAATCAATGGTGACATTTTGTAGTGCAGATGGGAAACTTCTTCTTTTTAAGACATGGTAGTAAAAGATAAGGAGATACTGGTCACTAAGAAGTTTTTCGATTTTAGATATTAAATCATATCGTTTTTCTTTATTTGGTTCTGCTATAAAACGGTCAAGCATACTCTCAATTTGCTTATGATAATGTGGATGCCTAAAGCGATGAACAAAGCAGCTTTTGTTTTTAAAGATATGTAAAAAAGCCATGTCAAGATTAGCATCGAGAACTTCTCCTGTTAGAATGATATCAGCTTGTTTCGCAATCGCTTCATTAAAGTAATCAGTGATTGGAAAGGGATGAAGCTGTAAGTGTATTCCCAATGCCTTGCAGCGCTTTTGTAACCAAATCGCATCTTGTTCGCCATCTTTAAACGCAAAGAAGTAGATGTGTACGTTTTCCCCGTTATACGTACTTTGTTGTAAGTATTCTTTCGCTTTATGCAAAGAATTTTCTTTATACATTGTTCGGCTTTTATCGGGAAAGAAGCTATAAGCTGGCATTGTACGTTTGCCGCCAAGGTCTTGAATTAACGACGTTGGATCAAGTATTTCTGCCCATGCTTTTCGGAAAAAAATATCATGCTGCGGGCCGTTTTTTTGAAAGTTAAATGCTGAATATATACAGCCAATTTCTTCTGTTTCTACTGCTTTTTCTTCTTTACATCCCATGTTCGGTAATTCGTAATTTGTTCGTATTTTTGACCGCTCTGGAATAAACCAAAATTCAATCTGATCAAGGAGCGCCCGCTCTTTAAAATAATCTGGAAATGCTTCTAAAATAATATTGTCTTCAGTAAGACTTTTTATTTTAAAGGGACCTGTGCCAATATACTGGTGATTTTGAATCATTACATCATGCGGTAAAATGGATAATTGCACAGAGCTTACGTAATGTAGAAAAAAGCGATTTGGTTTTCGTAAATGAAAGATAACTTGCAAGGGAGATGGATTTTCTATTTTTGCAATTTCCTCTGTTAACCAGTCAAAAGGAGATTGAACGGCTTGTAATCTTTTGAAGGAGAAGATTACATCTTTTCCTGATAATGTTTTTCCATGATGAAAGCGAACACCTTTACGTAGGTAGAATGTCCACGTAAGTTGATCATCGCTTACTTCCCAAGTATGTGCCAAGTGCGGCTCGATTTCCTCTGTTTTTTCGTTATATCTCACTAATGTATCAACGATTTGGCTAATAAGATGACTTTCTGTTGTCACAGCAGCAAAAGCTGGATCAATGGGGAGTAATTTTCGGTTATATGGAATTTTTAGCACATCATACAGATCATCTGAAGTTGTATATCCAAAATAAGTGTTTAATCGTTCTTCTATTTTTTCTTTCAGTAAGAAAGGTAGAGGTTCTTTCAACAGAAGGAAAACTTCTTTTAACTTCTCGTTTCTTAAAAGCTCTTCAACATGCGGCAAGATTGCTTCTGTAAATATGTGAAGAAAGTGAATTTCAGTTTTATTTCCACGTCCTCTCCCGGGTATCCACTCAATCAGTTTTTCTTCGCTCATTTTTTTTAGTAAAATTTTCACATTTTTTGTACTGCAAAATAGAATAGCAGCCAATTCTTGGAGACTATTTTGAATATGTTGTTCATTTGGAAAGGAAAGTCTTAGCCGTATATAGTGGTCCATAATTTTCATGTTATACATCTCCTTTTTCTAAAAGGGGAAACTCTTCAGAATATTTTAACCTTTTTCTTCCTCTTTTTCAAAGTAAAATGAAGAAACAGGAGGAGGGGGAAAAATATGGGATTTTGGTCAATGCATCGGAACATTAAAATTAGAATTATTACATCCTTTTTAACTCGGACAGTAGGAACGATGATTTTTCCGTTTATGGCAATTTATTTTTCTGTGAAATTAGGAGCAGCATTAGCGGGGTTCTTATTGTTATTAAATGTAATTGCATCACTGATCGTTGGTTTATATGGGGGCTATATTGCAGATACGTTAGGGCGGAAAAAGGTCATGATTATTGGCCAAGTGATTCAAGTGGTTTCTATTGCTTGTATGGGGGTTGCAAACTCAGATTATATTGATTCACCTTGGCTCACATTTGTCTTTTTACTTATAAACAGCATCGGTTCTGGCGTGATGAACCCAGCAACAGAAGCAATGTTAATTGATGTGAGTACGCCGGAAAATCGAAAAATGATGTACAGTATTAATTATTGGGCAATCAATTTATCTATCGCCATTGGTGCAATTTTCGGTGGACTTCTTTTTGAACATTACCGATTCCAATTATTTATGCTGCTGACCGGTATTGCATTATTAACACTGTATTTAATTACAGTTTATATGGAAGAAGTGTATGTAGTTCAAAAGAAAGCAGAAAAGAAAAACGTATTACAAGATATGGTGAATAATTACCGAGTTGTCGTGAAAGACCGAGCATTTATCGTATTGTGCTTGGCAAGTGTATGTGCATTATCATTAGAGTTTCAAATTAACAACTATGTCGGTGTTCGTCTGCAGAAAGAATTTGAGACAATGACATTTTCACTATGGAACGGAAATCACTTTGATTTAACAGGTATTCGAATGCTAAGCTGGATCTCCGCTGAGAATACAGTATTAATCGTTTTATTTTCAGCACTTATGGTGAAAATCATGAATCGCTTTCAGGACCGGAAAGTACTTTATACAGGCTTATTTATATATACGATTGGATTTACGCTATTTGGAGCAAGTAACAGCCTATGGATTCTATTACTAGCAGGCCTATTTCAAACGATAGGAGAAATGATGTATGTGCCAGTCAGCCAATCGATTCGGGCAGATATGGCAAGGGATGATGCAAGAAGTTCCTATATGGCGATTAACGGCATGGTCTTTCAAATTGCGAAAATGGTAGGAACGCTCGGCATTATGATTGGTTCCGTTATTGCTTCTTGGGGAATGAGTATCTTGTACTGTTTAATAGGGATAAGCAGTATTCTTTTATTTAAAAAAGCAATTGATATGTATCATCGTCAAGGGGCGAAGGTAGAGAAGATAGGATAATGAGAAGGCTGGTTGTTTTGATAGCAAGTAGCTTTTTTAGAAGAATGTGGGGAAGTGATTAGATTTATATTTTCAATTCAAAAGGAGTGGGAGAATGTTTCCTATAATAGAAACAGAAAGACTAATCTTGAGAGAGTTAATAGAAGATGATGCACAAGGGATATTGAATTGCTTTTCGAATGAGGATGTATTACGTCACTACGGGCAAAATCCATTAACAGATATAGAACAGGTTAAAAATATAATTAGGAATTTTTCAAATAACTACAAAGAAAAACGCGGAATAAAATGGGGAATTGAAAGAAAAGAAACAGAAGAGATGATTGGAACGATTGGATTTCATGACTGGTCTTCTGAACATAAGAGAGCTGAAATCGCTTATGCACTTTTACCTGAACACTGGGGAAAAGGGTATGCCACTGAAGCAGTTTTAAAAGTTATATCATACGGGTTTCATGAGCTTGAATTAACTCGTATTGGAGCCGTTGTTTTTACAGAAAACAAAGCATCTAATGTGTTATTAGAAAAATTAGGGTTTCAAAAAGAGGGCGTTCTTCGAAATTATATGTATCAAAATAATGTTGCATATGATACGAACGTTTACTCCTTGCTTCCAACTGTTGCTTTTAAATAAAGTTTGTTCAAAAGCACCTCACAAACTCGTATTTTATGATAAATAATAAGAATCTATTGATTAATCAAAATGGATTCTTATCTAGTAAATTTAAGTTTGGATTCTATAAAAAAATTTAATCGTTTTCTACTTGGGATTCCGCCAGCATTTCGAAAAAAACACGCTAAGTAACTTTTGACATAAAAATAAATGGTTTTAACAACGCTAAAAGTATGCAGAATTCTATGCAGACGTAATGTATCGTTTGAAGAGAAATGACAAACAAACCTTATCATATCAAGTACGCATAAAATCCTGCATATTTCATATTGTCGGAAAATAGGAAAAAACCTTGTTAGAAATGGATTTTAGGAATGAAAGAACTTCTGATAATGTAGCGTTATGTTAACTGAACCTGAATATCATATACAATAAAAATCTACTGATTTTTTCTCATATCCTATGATAAAGTGGTTGTAAATGGAAATGTATAGGAGTGACGGAGGAATATTATGGGATATCCTAATAATCTTTATGTAATACTGTTTCTTATAATCGGCACTGCAATATTCGTAATTATAAAGGCTGATTCACCAAAAATTAAGGCTAAAAATCTATCATTCATAATGGTCAGTTTAGGGGTGAATCTACTCACAATTCCAGTGGCTTTTTTTATAGGTGGGATGGCAACAGCCCCTCCAGATAATACTGGTACTGAATTTGATTTTTGGGGAGGATTTCTCATTATTCAGGCAATACCGCTCCTCATACTACTTGTAGCTTTGGTATGGTGGTTAATCCGTAAGGGCAAAGAAAAAATCGATACATAGAATTTTAAAACAACTTCCGCTAACGGAATTTATGTAAACACAATTACCCCTATTTTTTATATAGGAGTGATTGTGTTTTTTAAATCAGAAAAATCAGAAAATTCTTTACATTGTAAGCGATTTCTTGTATGATAATAATGGGTTGGATGGCACGAGTGGCTATCAGGGTATCTGGCGTAGGTGGGGCCGATACTACGGACAGAGTAGAAATATTGTTTTTTTACTATTATGAAACTCTACATATATTATAAAGAAGAGTGGAAAAGGAACTGACTCATAAGATCATGAGTCAGTTCCTTTTCTGTTTTGCTACCGATAATAGTGCGTTATGTTAACCTTACACGAATACGATATACATCAAAAATAGTTCTATCAAAATAGATCACTCATGATAAAATGGAATTAAAAGGAAAGAGGGTGATTTAATGAAATTAAAGATATTTTTCATAAGTTTATTAGTAATCTTAAGTATAGCATGTGTATTCTTTGTACAAAAAAAGGATGTCATTTTTCAAGAAGGAAATCCGATACCATTCGCAATTGCTATGTCAAAGATGATCTTTACAGATAAAAATATAATGGAAGTACAAACTAACGATACTCGCTACACCTATTTAGTAAAACGAGGGGAACTAGAGCCCTATATTGAAATGAGAGAGCAAGATGGATGGGAATTTTTAGAGAGATATATATACAGAAATTCTTTAGCTTTTCAAAAAGGGAATATGACAGAGAGCGTTCCTTATAGATATTTCACACGGTATTATACAATCATTGATTCCCAATATTAATAGATACATTGACTTCTGCTTTCGAGAATTATGTAAATAAGCTGTCCATATGGACAGCTTATTGTATTTTTTTGCTTAGCGTGAGATTTTTCTGATTTGCTGGTGGCACCCTTACTTGTATTGCTGTTGCTTTGAAATAAAGTTTAATTAAAAACAGCTTACAGATCTTTATTCTACAGAAAATAAAACAAATCCAGTTTGAAAAAAGTTTGATTAAAACACATTTAGAATTCTTTAATTGAAGAGATAAAGCATCGCATCTTTTTTTTAAACGCCGCAACTTTATTCAAAAATTCGCGTCTTTCTTATAAACATCGTGACTTTATTTCAAATTCACACCAATTACTTACTGCTACTAAGTAAGCTTAACCCAATATATCGGCGCTTCGATAGAAAACAAAGATCTTCTGATAATATTTACCATAAAAAGAATCCATTTTGACTAAAATGGATTCTTTTTATTTTCTGGTCATGCGAAAAATTCATATATACCAATTACAATGAGTAAAAGGCCAGATAAAACATTTGAGTATTTACCAATGAATGTTTGTGACAGCCTATATCCAGAGTGTGAACCAATCATGATGGAAACGAAGGAAAAGAATCCAACAGATACTGCAGTCCAAATTGGAGAAAGTCCGCTAATTCCACCACCAAACCCCATTGTAAGGCAATTTAGAGATAAAATAATTCCTAAGTAAAACGATTCTTTCCAAGAAATTGTATGATTATCATCTTTGTCTACTTGCTCTGGATTTTGAAGAACAGGAGAAGGACGTGATAAATATTCTGATAAGATCGTCCATGTACCTAGGCCAATAAGGAGAATGCTTCCGCTTATATTTGCAGCATCTTTAGTGATATATTGCGAAATAAGTGAACCAGCTACAACGGAAAGATATACCGCAAACATAGAGATAATAGCAATAAAGAGATTCGCCATTACTGTAATGTGCATTTTTTTCATTCCAAGAGATAAACCAATCCCTAAGTTATCTAAGTTTGCTCCAATTCCGATAAGTAAAATGGATAACCAATGCATAGGAAAACCTCCAAAAAATAAAGTGAAACTTCGATCAGTGGGGGACTTACTGTTCGTTAATACGGGATAAATCTGTTCTTACTATATGAAGGTTTTAGGGAATTGGTGCCTAGAAAATAGAAAAAGACTACTATGCGCATTCTTGCGATAGTAGCCATATAGCTTGCTTAAATAAGAAGGGGAATTTCGTAAATCATTTGGCTTATGAAGTAGAAATATATGCTTTTGCCTTTTTTAGAACAATGAAATGAATAAACAGTATACTTCCAACTAGTAGTAAGAATGTAAATAAGAGATGAGCCGTACTAAGTAGAACTATAATTGAGAAGAACGTTAGCTGCATGATTGTTACTAGAAATACAAGCGTAATAAAAGCGCGTTTTCGTTCTGTAAGTGAAACTGGATATAATACTACAATACTATTTCCTGAAAAATAATTCCAAAGGGAACGAAGTTGTAAAGCAGATATGTATAGGGTGCATAACGTGACGATTCCCTTTCCGATGAACGTAGGGATGTAGTATAAAACAATGCATCCTACTACGGTCAATCGTATGTAAATGCCAAGGTAACCGTTCGCGCGTAAAAAGGATAAACTATATAAATATAAAAAAGGAGATCGTTTTTTATGCAGGATCCGTTCAATCCAAGTAGTGAGCCATTTTCTTTGCTTTACTTGTTGTTTTACTTGTGGTACATCAGTAAAGAAATGAACAAATTGATAAAAGCGCATGTCCATTTTTTCTTCTTGTTCTATTACATATTCCCACTGAATTTTCCATGTGTTTTTGTTTATCGTATATAAAAATAAAAGGGCTACTAAAAGTAGTAGACTTCCCATGATTGTAATAGAAGTGAATTGAAAGAGTGCATATGTAATGAGTGCGTTGCAGATGATTCGGATGATAAACCAAATCTGAGCAAATTCTGTACTTCTATACGTCCAATGCATATACATATTCCAGCCTTTTATAAGAGCAAGAATGAAAAAGGCTCCGCACATAAACGTAGGAGTTATATGTAATGAATGCTCTGCAAGAGGTGTAATGATGAGTATTACACATAATAATGGAAAGAGCTGAATGATGTAACTGTACAAAAGAGAGCGTTTAAAATAATATGCTAATTTTTCTTCCAATGGCAATAAATATACGATATCCGGCTTTTGTAAAAATGTCCGAATTGGAGAACGAGTGAGTACGATTGTAAGTAAAATCGTTACAATGGTTAATGCAACAGACTTAGACGGAAATGAACGAAGAAATTTTGCATAATAATAGCCACCTACACAAAGAAGTAAAAGGAAGCTATAGATAAGCCCACTTGCAATACGTGCAAAGTACATCGTTATCTTTTGTATATGTTGTTGAAAACGATCATTCCAAAGGGTTTCGATTGTCAATGAGATCACTCCTTTGTTCCATTATAAGCAGGATAGTGTTTTTCTTGCTACCCGTTAACAAGATAAAAAAGCAAGTTACCTCTACTTAGGCAACTTGCTCGTTTTGTTTATCTTTTTTTTCGTCACGTTTCATTAATGGATAGAAAGCAAATCCAACTATAAATAATCCAATACCAAGGAGGAATGTTTTCATATCAGCAGAGCCAGTTTTAATGACCCATAATGCATAAATAAGAGCAATAGCAGCGATGATTCCATCCATTATACGAGAACCTTTTTGATTTTCGTATGTTTCACCTGTCACAACAAGCTTAAGCTGGAAGATTGGGGAAACGAGATATGGGATTAAATAGGCAAGTGTTGAAACGGTAATAACAAATGTATACGCCTGGGCAATTGTCCCGGATAGTGTTGAGAATAGGAACACTTGTGACATAATATTTGTTAAACGAAGCGAATGAATCGGGCTTCCTTTTTTATTGGTTTTTGTGAAGAATGATGGAAAGAATCCTTCTTTTGCTGCTTGATATGGTACTTCTGAGCTTAATAAAACCCAACCAAGAATGGATCCAAATAAAGAAGTAAGTGCAAGCAGCGCCATTAATTTTCCGCCGTTATGACCCATTACTGCAGTTAATGCATCCGCTAATGGTCGTTCAGATGCTTGTAGTTTATCTATATGAAGAACACCCATTGTTAAGATGGTAATTCCTAGATAGATACCAACTGTTAGTAGTAAGCCGGTAACAGTTGCACGTTTTACTGTTTTTGGTGAAACAGCACGGTTTGATAATAATACAGCCGACTCGACACCAATGAAGGCCCAAAGTGTTGTTAAGGCTGCTAAGTTTATTTGCGATAGTAGTCCGTGTGAAACGCCTTCTTTATCAACGATTGGCGTATACCATTGTCCAAGTTTAGAAGCCTCGAAGGCAAATAATGTAACAATGATGAAGAGAAGGAATCCTGTTACTTTCGCTGCTGTTGCGAAAAAGTTTAATTTACCAGCACCATTTACGCCATTTGCCAAAATCATATGTGTACCCCATAATAAAATCGTACAAATGGAGAAGGTAATTAATTTTCCAGTTTCAATGTTGAAAGTTCCAACTGAAAACAATACGTGAGTGTCTTTCATAATTGGGAAAAAGAGTGATAAATAACCAGCAAATGATGTAATGATGGCTACGTTACTTGCCCAGTTTGCAACCCAGTAGCCCCATACGATACTAAAGCCTGCCATTTTTTTTCTTTTCGGTGAAGAAAAGAGCGCATAGGCATGACTTTGCGGACCTGTTGTTAAATCAGGGCGACGAATTGCTAAATTACCGAAAACAAGAGCTAGCATTAATACGCCAAATCCTGTTGTTAACCAAGCTAATGTAACACCAAGAGGGCTGGCTGTTTGTGCTAATGTACTTGGAATCATAAAAATACCTGCCCCAACCATATTCCCAACTACAAATGCAGTAAGTACCCAAAAGCCCCATTTTTTTTGTTGCATAGAAACTACCTCCAAAATTAGTATAACCAAGTCAAGCAAGGAGATATGTATGTGTTTGAAGTTTCAAACAAAACAAAAAAACGCGTATATATTCACGCGCTTTTCAATCTTATTAAGAAACCCGCGGACATACCTCTCGATAGCTCTCCACAAGCAAAAGCCTGTGACAGTCCTGCATTTATTTAATGCAGGCCCAGCAAGAAAGTACTGTGGATACTTCTTACTTCGGCAATCATTCCTTTCTGATTTGTTCAGCGATGCCACACATCTCCCAAATCATACTATTAATAATCGCAACCTCTACCTCACCGAGATACGAATGAGGATTTATATATAAAGTTAACATAAACAAGGGTAACAAATGGATTTTTATTCGTCAATGCCATTAAGTGTAATCAGATTATTTCTATAATAGGGTATGTTTTAAAAAATGAAACAACTTAAAACCTCGCATCATATAATAGGTATATAAAGTGAAACTTCCATCAGTGGGGGCTTACTGTCCGCGAATAGCGGGATAAAATGAGGGGAAAGTAAAGCGTTTATCATTTTTGGGGCTTCATGCCCTACTGATGATTAGTTGAACCAATCGGGTGTTTACTTATCCCGCTTAACTTCCGCGGTTTTCTTTGAAGATTAAGGCGGGGTATACTGTCCGCGAATAGCGGGAAAAAGAGGGATAGTGGATGGAGAGCTGGTTTAAGAGACACTGCTTTATATGCGGGAAGGAGATTTTGGAGTATAAACAGCCAGATCCAATAGAGGAGTTAAAAAAGCAAAATGAAGAACTCGCAGCTTCTTTAGAACGATGCATGAGACTACTCTATGATACACAAAAGAATGTAAGTAAAAAAACAGAAAAGAGTGCATTGCCACCTCTTTTTTCATTAGGAGATAAGATAGAAGTATTTGAAGGGGAGACAAGTACAGAGGGGATCTTTATTGAGTGTACAAACGAATGGTTATATTGGGTTAACGTTGATTATGATCTAACCATTAGTCATATAAAAAGTGTAAAAAATATTATAAAAAAAGAGTCTATTCAAAAAGGGGTTTAAATAACTCTTTTTGAAATAGACTTTGCTTTTTTGTCCTAGGAGTTAGAACACTTTATGAGTGATTAGGAAACTTTACGAATGCTAATTGTATCTAGGCTTGTCACGTTTATATTAGCATTGCTATCCACCCAGACTAGGAAGTTGCCTTGGAAGCGAATGAAAACACCTCGACCGTCAATTTCACGTCCAGCTGAAAAAACGCGGATTTTGTCGCCTTCTGCTAAGCCGTTTAATGTTGCCATGTGACCACCACCTCTCTATCATAAGTTAATATATATATATGAAAATGATAGAGAGAGTGTGCGAGAGAAATGTAGTGCTAGCAACATTTTTATAAAAGTGAGTAGAGAGACTTTTTACTCATCCTTATAGAGTTACATTAAATTCAATACTGTTATTTTCTCACGTGTCATAGATTCAAGATTCTTACGAATACTTTGTGCGTCCGTTCATTTGAACAGAGCCATTTGCTATGGTAAATGTTTTGTATTTCACCATGAGTCATATAAAAAGTGTAAAACGTATTATAAAAAAAAAGTCTATTCAAAAAGGTTTTATATAACCTCTTTTGTTATAGACTCACCTTCTTTTAGTGAAAAGGATTTAGAATATTTTCTTTATAGGTAATTAGGAAATTTTACTAATGCTAATTGTATCTAAACTTGTAACATTTATATTAGCATGGTTGTCCACCCAGATTAGGAAGTTGCCTTGGAAGCGAAGGAAAACACCTTGACCATCAATTTCACGTCCTGCTGAGAAAACGCGGATTTTGTCGCCTTCTACTAAGCCGTTTAATGTTGCCATGTGACCACCACCCCTCTATCAGTAGTTAATATATATATATGAAAATGGTAGAGAGTTTGTGATGAGAAAATGTAGTGTTAGTAACTATTTTTACAAAATATAAAGGTAAGTAGCAACTGTTTTTTACTTACCTTTATAGATTTACATTAAATTTAATCTTGTTATTTTTTCATGCGTCATAGATTCAAGACTTTTACGAATACCTTGTGCACCAACACTAGAGCTTAATAGTAAATGCTAATTGTCATGCCTAAGTCCTCCTAAAAAATAGTGACTTGTAAGAGGGAGGTATATGGTGATTGTATGAGGTTTGAAAAAATCCAAAAGAAATATTTTTAAAAGCGATTTCTGGGACGTTCTTTTGCTTAATAATTGTTTTTCCATAAAAATGAAAAAACAATTGACAGAAAAGTCCGTAAAGTTATAAAATTAAAAACATCAAATAAAAGAAGAAGGAGGTGTGCGTGATGATTGTAATTGTAAATATGACTGGATCAGGTGTTTTACGCAGTGAAAACAATAAATATTATCACGCAACCTCTACGGACAAATAACGCTTCTTTTTAGTTGAAAAGGAAAGCGTACGTTGCGTGTGTCGTGACGTGCGCTTTTATGCGTTTTTCGCATATCGTCAAAGCGACGGTATGCCTTTTTTTGTCTCTTTTTAGATTGTTCCTATACATTTGTATAGTTTCAATAGCAGATGAAATGAAGAAAGGAAGGAATGACGATGGAAAAGTATGAGGTGCGAATGGTAAAGACGGAGACGCTGGATAGCGGATAATGAGCGCATGTTGAAACAACAACAGGAAGGGAGAGGTTATATTGTTTTCTGTATTACAAAAATTAACATGGTTTTTTAAAACGCATTGGAAAAGGTATAGCATTGCTATTTGTTGTTTACTCGTTGTCAATGTGATTGAGATTATTCCGCCAAAACTACTTGGGTTGGCAATTGATGATATAAAAGCCGGGGATTTAACAAACGCGGGGATTATGAAGTATGTAGGGATCTTGCTTGGAGCGGCAGCTACTGGTTATGTACTTTCTTATGTATGGCAATATCATTTATTTGGCGGTGCATTTGTACTTGAAAAAACGATGCGTTCCAAGTTTATGGGGCATTTGCTGAAGATGACGCCAACTTTTTATCAAAGAAACCGCACAGGCGATTTAATGGCAAGAGCAACGAATGATTTAAAAGCTATTGCCATGACAGCTGGATTTGGTATTTTAACGCTCGTTGATTCGAGTTTATATATGCTCACAATTGTGATTATGATGGGTATTTCAATTAGTTGGAAGCTAACATTTGCAGCTTTATTGCCGCTTCCGATTATGGCGTATGCAGTGAATGCTTACGGCAAGAGGTTGCACGAACGTTTTACCGTTGCACAAGATACATTTGGAGATATGAATGATAAGGTGCTGGAGTCGATTGCAGGTGTACGTGTCATTCGCGCTTATGTACAGGAAACGGAAGATGAAAAGCGGTTTAATACGTTAGCGACGGATGTATATGCAAAGAATATGAAAGTCGCAAAAATTGATGCTCTCTTTCAACCAACAGTGAAAATGCTTGTTGGGATGAGTTATTTAATTGGCCTTGTGTACGGAGCGTTTTTAGTATTTAAAAATGAGGTAACGATCGGGGAACTTGTATCGTTTAATGTGTACCTTGGGATGATGATTTGGCCGATGTTTGCGATTGGAGAGCTGATTAACGTTATGCAGCGCGGGAATGCTTCGCTTGATCGTGTAAATGAAACGCTAGTGTATAAGCAAGATGTACAAAACGTAAAGAAACCATTGCGTGTACATCAGCCAGACTGCATTGATTTTGAAGATGTATCTTTTTCGTATCCAACATCTTCTAAATTAAATTTGAAAAACGTATCGTTCTCGTTAAATAGAGGGGAAACACTTGGGATTGTTGGAAAAACGGGAAGTGGAAAAACAACGCTCGTTCGGCAGTTTCTTCGCCAGTATCCACTGGGAACAGGTGAAATCACAGTATCCGGTGTATCGCTTCAAAATATACACATTGATCATGTATTAAGCTGGGTTGGATATGTCCCACAAGAACACATCCTTTTTTCGAAAACCGCACGGGAAAATATTTTATTTGGAAAGCGAGGGGCTAGTGAAGAGGAGCTGCAAAAGGCAATTGAAATTGCTGCTTTCAAGAAAGATTTGGAATTTTTGCCGGATGGATTAGAAACACTTGTTGGAGAAAAAGGTGTATCACTATCAGGGGGACAAAAACAACGTATTTCTATTGCACGAGCAGTAATTCAAAATCCAGAAATTTTAATTTTAGACGATTCGTTATCAGCGGTTGATGCGAGAACAGAAGCTACAATCATTGAAAATATTCGGAAAGAACGCAGCGATAAAACAACGATTATTACGACGCATCGTTTATCCGCTGTAGAGCACACTGATTGGATTCTCGTGATGGATAATGGGGAAATCATTGAAGAAGGAACGCATGACATGCTGATTCAAAAGGGCGGTTGGTATACAGAGCAGTTTGAAAGGCAGCAAGGAGAAATCGTTGAAGGTGAGGTGAAAATATGAGTGTTGGAAAACGATTATTCCAGTATGCATTGAAAGTAAAAGCAACGATTGCTGTAGCGTTAGTGATGTTATTTATCTTCGTTATTGCTGAATTAGCTGGGCCGTTTGTTGCAAAAACGATGATTGACGAACATATCGTTGGAATTGAAAAGCCTTGGCATGAAACGATAAAAGGAGACGATGCTGTTTTTTATAACGGTGCTTGGTATAAGCGAAGCGATCGGTTCAAAGCGGGAGAACAGAAAGGAAAAGAAGTTCGTATTCTTCAAATTGGCCGGGACTATTATTTTATACCTAACAAACTTTCATTTGATGGAACACGTTCTGTAAAAGGAAATATGATTACGATTCAGAAAGGAAAAGCAACGCAAGTATATAAAGGGACTAAGCTTACAGGTGAGGAAATCTTTTCGTTTTATCAACCAGAAATAAAACGGCTATTTTTACTCGGCAGCGGATATTTAGCGCTTTTACTTGTTGTATCTCTATTTGCATACGGCAAACAATTTTATTTACAAAAAGCAGCGAATAAAATTATTCAACTGATGCGAGAAGAAGTGTTTTCTCACATTCAAACATTGCCAATTCGTTATTTTGATCACTTGCCAGCGGGGAAAATTGTTTCTCGTGTAACAAATGATACGGAGGCAATTCGAGAGCTGTACGTGACGGTACTATCAACATTCTTTTCTAGTTTTATTTACATTATAGGTATTTTTATTGCTTTGTTCTTATTGGATGTAAAGCTTGCGTTCATGTGTTTACTCCTTATTCCGATTTTATGTGCGTTGGCTATTTTTTACCGAAAGTATGCGTCTGTATATAATCATAAAATGCGCTCACGTTTATCGGATATTAATGGAACGGTCAATGAATCAATTCAAGGAATGCCTGTTATTCAAGCGTTTCGTCAAGAGCGTGCAGTAAAGCAGGAATTTGAACAGCTAAATGAAGAGTATTATATGTATCAAAATAAAATTTTAAGTTTAAATGCAGCGACTTCTCACAACATAGTAGGGGTGCTCCGCAATATTTCGTTTACAGCTGTGATTTGGTATTTTGGCGGTGCCTCATTAAGTGCGACAGGGGTGATTTCATTAGGGGTACTATACGCGTTCGTCGATTATTTAACACGGTTATTTTCACCAATTACAAATATGGTGAATCAGTTAGCAAATTTAGAACAAGCGCGCGTGGCTGCTGAGCGTGTATTTGAATTGCTAGATGAAAAAGGAGAAGCAGTGCAAGAAGAGCACATTCCGCAGCTGCGAGGAAATGTTCGTTTTGATAACGTTTCGTTTTCTTATAACGGGAAGGATGAAGTTCTGCGAAACATTTCCTTTGAAGCGAAGCAAGGAGAAACGGTTGCGTTAGTCGGTCATACCGGATCAGGAAAAAGTTCGATTATGAATGTACTCTTTCAGTTTTACGAATTTCAAAAAGGGAACATTACGATTGATGGATATGATATAAATACCATCTCAAAACAGGCACTTCGTGAGCATATGGGAATTGTACTGCAAGATCCGTTCCTATTTACAGGAACTGTTGCTTCGAATGTGAGTTTAGAGCAAGAACGAATTTCGAAGGAACAGATTGTGAAGGCGCTGCGTGATGTTGGAGCGGAACGTTTTGCAAACAACATCGGGGAAGAAGTAACTGAAAAAGGAAGTACGCTTTCAACGGGTGAGCGGCAGCTTATTTCCTTTGCACGCGCACTTGCATTTGATCCAGCAATTTTAATTTTGGATGAAGCAACATCTAGCATTGATACAGAAACAGAAGCAATGATTCAACAGGCGCTCGAAGTCGTGAAAAAAGGGAGAACCACATTTATTATTGCCCACCGCTTATCAACGATTAAAAGTGCCGATCAAATTATTGTATTGGACCGCGGAACGATTCTTGAGAAAGGTTCACATGAAGAATTGATGAAAAAGAAAGGGCGCTATTATGAAATGTATAAAACGCAAATTGCAGGTAGTCAAAGTGCGTAACGTTCATAAAAAATTCAGGAAATTTTAAAATAACGTTTACAAGTAAGACGTATTCCTCCTTTGTCTACATGATATTTTGAGGTAAAGGGGGAATATATGATGGAGGAATTATCAGTTACATTCAACATCGCGTTCTTTTTGTTATTATGTGGAATGATTGGATATTGTGTATTAGATTCTTGAAGAACTTGCCAAATCGGTAAGTTCTTTTTTGTGTAGAGGTATTATTACATAAATTCCCTAGTCGTTAATATGTTTTTTGTTAATATATACTATTTTATATATTAGATGGTTTGCTTGAAAATCTTTTCTAAATAAGATTGTACGCGTATATTATTTATGTATTTGTTTGATTTTGTATGAAAAGGATACACTAATGTAGAACATTTTGATTGAAAAATGTTGCAAGATTGAATACAATCAATATTGTTCTTAAATTCCTATCAGAATACTTGGAGGATTGTCATCATGAAAAAAATACTTTCATTTTTCGTGCTTGCATTATTGGTTGTAGGAGTTGTAGCAGGTTGCGGAAAACAAACAAAAGATAATACAGCTCAAGGCACTAGCCAAGATGCGTTAGATCAAATTAAAAAGAGCGGGGAGCTTGTGATTGGAACAGAAGGTACATATCCACCGTTCACATTCCATGATCAAAGTGGAAAATTAACAGGGTTTGATGTTGAGATTGCAGAGGAAGTAGCAAAGCGCCTTGGCGTGAAACCAGTGTTTAAAGAAACACAATGGGATAGCTTATTTGCTGGACTTGATGCAAAACGTTTTGATATGATTGCGAATGAAGTTGGGATTCGTCCAGATCGCGAAAAGAAATATGATTTCTCTAATCCATATGTATCTTCTTCAGCAGTACTTGTCATTCCGAAAGATAAAGACAAACCAGCGAAATTCGAAGATGTAAAAGGTTTAAAAGCAGGACAATCTTTAACAAGTAACTTTACTGACATTGCGAAGAAAAATGGTGCGGAAATCGTTGGTGTAGAAGGTTTTAACCAAGCAGTTGAATTATTAAACTCCGGCCGTGTTGATTTCACAATTAATGATCGTTTATCTGTATTAAACTACTTAAAAACAAAACCAGATGCGAAAGTAAAAATTGTTGATACAGAAAAAGAAGCGTCACAAAGTGGACTGATGTTCCGTAAAGGTAGCGACAAACTTGTTGCTGAAGTAAATAAAGCTTTAGATGACATGAAAAAAGACGGCACTTACGACAAAATATCGAAGAAATGGTTTGGTGAAAATGTATCTAAGTAATGTTTTATTTGATGTAGATCGATTATCTGTTTGGACTGATATAACAAAAGCATCCTTCATGCCTATGCTGAAGGATGCTATTTTCACTACAATACCACTTGCGTTGATTACATTTATAATTGGTTTAGCGTTAGCGACGTTAACAGCATTATGCCGTATTTCTGGAAATCGCGTATTAGAACGGATTGCACGCATCTATGTATCTATTATTCGCGGCACACCGCTTCTTGTTCAGTTATTTATTATTTTTTATGGACTTCCGACAATAGGAATTACAATTAATTCCTATCCAGCAGCGATCATTGGTTTTTCGTTAAGTGTCGGAGCGTACGCTTCAGAAATTATTCGCGCTTCTATTTTATCGATTCCAAAAGGGCAATGGGAGGCTGCATATACAATTGGTATGTCATATCCTCAAGCGCTGCGCCGCGTTATTTTACCGCAGGCAGCACGCGTTTCGATTCCGCCTCTTTCCAATACATTTATTAGTTTGGTTAAAGACACATCGCTGGCGTCAATGATTTTAGTAACAGAAATGTTTCGGAAAGCACAGGAAATTGCAGCGACAAACTATGAATTCTTGGTTGTGTATACAGAAGCGGGACTGATTTATTGGATAATTTGTTTCCTATTATCTATTGTGCAGCAAAGACTTGAAAAACGAACAGAGCGTCATATTTTAAAATAATCCTTGCTAAAAGGAGTTTTTGTTTCTATGATTTCAATTCAACATTTACAAAAAAGTTTTGGTAATAACACCGTTTTAAAGCGTATTGATATGGAAGTAGAAAAAGGTGAAGTTGTTGTTATTATCGGACCTTCTGGTTCAGGTAAGACAACATTGCTTCGTTGTCTAAACGTATTAGAAACCCCTAATAGCGGTGTCATTCGTATCGGTGATGAAACACTCGATTTTTCGAAAAAGGTGACGAAGCAAGATATTGTGAAGCTGCGCACCCAAACAGGTATGGTGTTCCAACATCATAATTTATTCCCGCATTTTACAGCACTTGAAAATGTGATGGAAGGCCTTGTAACAGTTAAGAAAGTTTCAAAAGAGAAAGCGAAAGAAAAAGCGGAGTATTTTCTGAGAAAAGTTGGACTCGGTGAGAAGATGGATTTATATCCACTTCAGCTTTCAGGTGGACAGCAACAGCGCGTAGGTATTGCACGCGCACTTGCGATGGAGCCACAAGTAATTTTATTTGATGAACCGACATCAGCGCTTGATCCTGAACTTGTGCAAGAAGTACTAAAAGTAATGAGAGAACTTGCACAGGAAGGAATGACGATGGTAATTGTCACGCATGAGATGCGTTTTGCTCATCAAATTGCGAATCGTGTTATTTTTATGGATGGCGGTGTGATTGTCGAACAAGGTACACCGGAAGAAGTGTTGGTACATCCGAAAGAAGAACGGACAAAGAGATTTTTACAAATGCTGCAGTAGAAAATAGAAAGGTCTCAAGCGATGCTTGAGACCTTTTTGCCATATATATTTATTTTTGGTATCCGCCAAGGCTTTGTTCAGCCATTGCTACTAAACGCTTTGTAATTTCTCCACCTACTGAACCATTTGCACGAGATGTTGAATCAGGGCCTAATGTTACTCCAAATTCAGTTGCAATCTCGTATTTCATTTGGTCGATTGCAGCAGTTGCACCAGGTACTACTAATTGATTGTAAGAACTTTGGTTTGCCATAGGAAATATCCTCCTTAGTGTGAGTTTTGGTTGGATTAGCTGGAGTTGAACCAGATTCGCCCCGTTTGGCGCTAATCCATCGTGTGGAGTGATTGTAATCATAGTATGGATGATACGTAGAAAGATATGCGAAATGTTAGTTTGTAAAATTTGTAAAATCAATAATACCAAAAATTACAAATGTCCTGTTTGCATAGAAAAAATATGCTTTTACATACTATGAATACACCAATACAAGGAGGTGATATAACATGGCTAGAAACAATAGTCTTGCAGTTCCTGGTGCACAAACTGCTTTAGATCAAATGAAGTATGAAATCGCAACTGAGTTTGGCGTACAACTTGGACCAGATTCAACATCACGCGCAAACGGATCTGTTGGCGGTGAAATTACAAAACGTCTTGTATCTTATGCGGAGCAACATTTAGGTGGTTTCCAAAAATAAATCAAAATGGCTATAGGGGGGCGGGAATACCGTCCCTTTTTTGGAGGAATCAAAATGGCGATATGTCCGCTTTGTAATGCATTAGAATATAAAGCTTATGCTTGTCCTACTTGTACGAGTATACTCCAAGATTATGGAAAAACAGTCGATTATATTGGTCCATATAGTGCTTATATGGACCAAGAACTGTTAGAAAAAGTCGATGGATTATCCGCGCATGATTCGCAGCAATATTGCCTTCATCTTTTATATTGTCCTACATGTGAAAAGCAAATAGAAGTAACTGTACAGCTTATATGAAAATCCGTCTCAGCAAGAAGTTGAGACGGATTTTTTGTAATATAGAAAGTTTCTATACCCTATTTAATCTTCATCTTACAGTTCCTGTTTCTCTTTGAAAGGAAGTAACGATTGATAATAACGAAGAGGCGCTGTGTATACTTTTTCAGCGACATCGATATTATGTTGAATAAAGGCTGTATAAGAAGGTCTTGCATCTATTTGGTATAACCAAACGGCACCCTGTGCATCTATTACAATAGAGAGCTCTAATTCAAAAAGGTGAGAAAAGGTGTTTTCTAAAGCTTGAGGCGTTTCTTTCGTAATAGTGTGTAGACTATCCTGTAAGAATGTAAAGTCAATTTTTGATAGGTGATGTTGCCAATTTTTAAATGCAGTAAACTTCGTTTGCTCTGTAAGGGGAAATAAGAAAGAGTAAGGTGCGCTGTCTATTTGAATGATTTTTTCTTGTTCTTCCCATATACCTGCTCTATTTTTTTGTAAAATAGAGCGAATGTGAACAGGAGATGTTGAGTGAGGTGATATAGGCTGTACTGTATAATCACCTGTTTGAAGTAACGATTGTAACCAAGGTAAAAATGTATCTTTTGTTTGGAATGTTTTTGTTGGAAAGCGATTTCGTTCTAATGCAGTAACATGAAATGTGCGATTTCGATAAAAAATGTGGTACATATTTTGCTTTGAAAGTGAATGCAATGGCTTTATAATCACATCTTTTTTTGTTTGTAATAGCTGTAATGTTGTTGTTTTACTTGCTTGTTTTATTGCAGGTATATACGGTACTAGTTGTTTGTTTTTTGTAAGAATTTCATACATATTTGCATCATTTGGAAGCTCATCATTTAAAAATATGGATTCCGGGCGGTTGTGAAGCCATTTTATGATAGGAAGTGCCTTTTTAACATTTTTTTCATCTTTGTATGAGCATCGATTGTATATACGAGAGGGAATCATGAATTGGTGCTCTACCCAATCCTGTTTTTCGGCATCAAAGAGAAGTCCGTTAACAAGCTCTGTTTGCGGGTCGATGCTAAAGGGAGTAAACTGTACAACGACAATATGATAGGAGCATGCACGTTTTGCAATTTCTGTGTAGTATTCTCGCTCGTGATGAAAACGCGATGTTAATATTCCGAGAACCATAAAAAACCCTCCTTTTATATGGCAATAAACATGTGTTTAATTGAGTAATATTCAAAGAAATGCGTCTTATACCAACTGCTTCGAATATAATGAGCAGTATTTTTTATAGGGGGCTAGTTGGAGCAGTATAGAGCAGTTATAATGAGGGGTATGTATATTTAAGAAACGGAAGGTTGATATGTTGTGAATATGTGGCTGAATCTGTTAACAACAACAGGGATAGGCGCGGTCATTGGGGGATATACGAACCATCTTGCAATTAAAATGTTATTTCGACCGCATCATCCAAAATATATTGGGAAATTTCGGGTGCCCTTTACGCCTGGATTGATTCCGAAGCGCCGTGATGAGTTAGCTGTACAATTAGGGAAAATGGTTGTAGATCACTTATTAACACCAGAAGGAATTGAGAAGAAGCTAACAAATGCGTCTTTTCAGCAAGAACTCATTGATTGGGTCCAAATAGAAGTGGATAAACTTCTAATGAATGACCAAACATTACGAGAAGTGTTAGAGAAGTTGGATATGATGGATGTGGAAGAACGAGTTACAAAGCAAATTGAAAGCATCATCACAAATAAAGTGGATTCATTATTTGAAACATATCGTACTTATACGTGGGAACAAGCTCTTCCACTTTCTGTTCATGAAAAGGTTGAAGAAAAAATTCCGAGTGCAGCTGCTTTTATTATAGAAAAAGCGGTTACCTTCTTTGAAAGCCCCGAAGGGAAACAACGTCTTGCTAAAATGATTGATGACTTTTTTGCATCACGTGGCACATTATTAAATTTAGTTGGTATGTTCTTAGGCAATGTAAGTTTAGTCGATCGAGTGCAGCCAGAAGTGATTAAATTTTTGCAGCAGGATGGAACGAAGCAATTATTGTCTGATGTTATGAGAAAAGAATGGGAAAAACTGAAACAGCGTGAAGTGAATGAAGTAGAGACATTCATTTCAAAAGAAGCCGTTGTGAAAAGTATTTTATCTTTTGTGAAAGTGGAACAAACTGTATGTGCTTTATTTAATCAATCTGTTCGTGATGTGTGTGCTCCTATTCGTGAAAATGTAATAAACAATGTAATTCCGAATGCCATGCGAAAGAGCTTACAGTGGGTGACGAATAATATTGGGGTGATTATGGAGCGCTTGTATTTAGCTGATATTGTTCAGCAAGAAGTAGAAACCTTCCCAATTGAGCGCATAGAAGAGCTTGTTTTGTCTATTACAAAAAGTGAATTAAAAATGATTACGTATTTAGGTGCATTACTTGGCGGCTTAATTGGAGTTGTACAAGGGTTGTTATTAATAATAATGTCATAAAGTGAATTTACTTCACATATCATACATAGTCTGATATCGTAAGAAGAGTACATAAAGACTGAAAACATATAAACAGTGTGATATTGTATCACATTGCAAGGAGGATATATAAGATGGCAAAAAACATGCATGATGTTGCTTATGAATTACAAAAAGTAATTACAGAAAATCCAGATTTTCAAGCGTTAAAAGTGAGCTATGCAGAAGTACAAGCAGATGCAGAGGCGAAACAATTATTTGATCGCTTCCGTACGATGCAAATGGAACTTCAGCAAAAAATGATGCAAGGTGAACAATTAACAGACGAAGATAATCAAAAGGCACAAGAAGTTGTAGCATTCGTACAACAAAATGCAAAAATCACAAACTTAATGCAAGCAGAGCAACGTCTGAATGTCTTAATCGGCGATTTAAATAAAATCATCATGAAGCCACTTGAAGACTTATATAACGCATTCATGTAATCATAAGAAAGAGGCACTTCCCGATGAACTAGGAAGTGCCTTTTTCATTTCGAAACAAACGGATGGTCTTGAAAGTAAAACCGCCACGGATAGTGCACTGCTTCTTCAGCGTAATCAATATTAATGCGCGGTCCTGCTGTGATGTTATATGTATGAGAAAGGTGTTTGTCATTAGGAACCTTTTCAATATATAGCTCATCGCTCGTAAGCAGCAATCCTTTTTGTTCTAACGTAATTCCCATTGCTTTGCATAGCTTTCCAGGTCCATTTGTTAAGTTTTTGAACTGTGATTTTGTAATATCTGTTTTTCCGTATCTTGCTTGCTTCATCTCTTCAATACCTTCTACAGGTTCTAATGCCCGAATTAACACTCCTTGTGGTACCCCTTCCGGTGCTGTAATGATATTAAAACAATGATACATGCCATAAATAAGATATACATAAGCATGACCAGGAGTACTAAACATAATGTCTGTTCGTTCTGTCCGGCGGCCGCCATAGCTATGTGCAGCTTTGTCATCAGGTCCTTTATATGCCTCTACTTCGACAATGATTCCGCTTCGTTTTACTCCATCTACAACGTGAACGAGTTTATGCCCAAGTAATCGCTTCGCAACGTCTAATGTATCGCCTTCATACCAAGAAAGTGGCCATTTCATTTAGCAAATTCCTTTCGTAAGACTTTAAATGAGTAAAGCAGCATCCTTTCGTATGGATGCTGCTTAAAATGAATTGTTAATAAATCAATCATGTAATTCTTGCAGTATACCATGAATGAGAGAAATAAGATCTTGCTTTGTTTGTTCATCTGTGACTGTAGCATCATTATTAAATTTAGTTCCAACAGATGGAATGAGAACCGATCCATTTTGAACAATAGTAACATCTAACATACCTAGTGTAAGTAGTAAAGATTCATGTGCTTTGTCTCCGCCGGTAATTGATGGAGAAGCTGTTATAACAGCCACTGGTTTTTTATAAAGTTCAGCTGATGAGACAAGCCATTCTAATGCATTTTTCAAGACTCCTGGTACACCTTTTGCGTACTCTGGTGTGCAGATAATGAGTGCATGCGCTTCAGCTAGTGTATTTCGAAAATCTTCAACAACAGTTGGTGCCTGAATGCGATCAATATCTGGATTAAAATGAGGAAGTTCTTGTATTCCGTTATAAATATTATAATCAATATTTTTGGGAATAAACGCTGCTAAAGTTTCTAATATATTGGTGTTGGAGGAACCTTCTCGAACGCTTCCAGAAATAGCTATTATTCTTTTGTCGTTATCCATATAATCACCTCTACAAACAGAATACATTCTTAACTAGAAAGAAATCAAAAATATTGAACGGTTATATTGTAAACATATGATCTAAATTCGCATTCGTTCTAATTAGCATCATCTTTTCATAAATTAATGATAGAACACTGCAGCTAAGAAGAGGAGGTACTGCATCATGATTTATCGTTTACTAGCTCTTAATATAGATGGGACACTCTTACTTCCAAATGGGAAATTGCAAAAAGGAACGCGTGAAGCACTTGAATTTGTAAAGAGAAAAGGTGTATATGTTACGCTATTTACGAACCGAAATTTTCAATCCGCTCATAAAATAGCAAAATCATTAAAATTAGATTCGATATTAGTGACGCATGGCGGTTCATTTATTTCATCTTCATTAGATAAACCGTTAATTCAAAAACGATTATCAGAAGAAGCGACATTTAATATTGTGCAGGTGCTTGAACATTTTGAATGTAACATTCGCATTTCTCATGAAAGGTTTTCAATTGGAAATCGGCACCAGCATACGCCAAATTTAATTGCGCGAACAGTCTTATCAACTTCTGATCCGTTATTTTACCCGGTTCAATTTGTAGATTCACTCGGAGATACACTTCGCGATCAGCCGGTAGCTGCACCGAAAATTGATGTTACATTTGCGAGTCAAAGTGAAAAGCAACGTGCGCTTACAACATTACAAAAAGCATTTGAAAATGTCCATTTTGTAGAATGCGGGAGAGAACAAGTCGAAATATTACCGCCTCATGTATCGAAATTACGCGGATTACAATTATTAGGAGAGCATCTTGACATTGAATTAAAAGAAATGGTAGCAATTGGGGATAGTCTGGAAGATTTAGATGTTATCGAAAGCGTTGGATTAGGGGTAGCAATGGGGAATGCTCCAATTGTTTTAAAGAAAGCAGCCGATTGGATTACACGCTCAAATAGTGAAAACGGTGTGCAATATATGATTAAAGAACATTTTCGAAAGCAGTTTCCAATTAAGTTTTTGAGCAATCATACACAAATGAAAAGATGGTAAATAAAAACCTCAGGCGAATACCTGAGGTTTTTCTAATAATATTTGACAGGAATGTATCTCAGAACAAAAAGTAACTTGCACTCGTTTTGTCTCTTTGTTTTAACGCCACGCGTGGCAGGAAAAGGACCTAATGTTGCTTTGGAATAAAGTTTAATCAAAAACGCCCTACAATCCAGTGTTTTACAATCAAAAAAAGAATCCATTTTGAAAAAAGATTGATTAAAATTACACACAAATGGCTCTAAAAACATATTGTTTTTTCAAAGAAACAATATGCGTATTATGTACATTTTAATAGCGATTTTAAACAAAAGATTATTCGTTTATTTGAAAGGATTTGTTTTAATTAGATTTCTGTTGTAAAGTTCGAAATGCTAATGCACCTGAAATGATTTGTAACACCACTGCAACAGTTAATGCAAATAATGATATGACACTTAATACAATCATACAAATACCATAAGCTATATTATTTATTTTGTTTACACAACAAGTTAATACTAATAGTCCTATTTGAATCATTAAGGTAATACCAAAATTAATAATAAGATAACTATATTCACTACCTCCGGAATTAGTGTAGGAAATAATACCAATAAAACAAAGCGAAGACATTAAGAGTCCGAAGATCCCTCCGATTAAGCCGACTATAAATTCTGCAGTGCGTTTCAAGTTACAATACCACCCTTCAAAAATATGATTCCAGTTAATTCTTTTTTTTACATATATTAACTATTATTCTATAATAGCAAAATATTGGGAATCAGTCTATTTAGATATCCATAATCAGTATTAGAATGTTGCTCCATATGTAGTCTTATAAACGTCGCAACTTTATTCAAAACTTCGCGTCTTTTTTAAAACATCGTGACTCTATTTCTAGTTTACACTTGACCACTTCTATGCATGGTCAGACACTCTTTACACCTAAAAAAAGTGGTTTTTAATATAGAACGACCATCCCAAATACTTCCTTGTTGACCTCATATCCCCCTTCAAGTAAACTAAAGGAAGTTTGAAAATAGAAAAGGTGATGATTGTTGTTAATTTCAATTAAAACGTTACAAGATGATCGTTTTTTACGTCCGCTGCAAAATATTAGCGGCTTATTTTTTGAAGAAAGTACGGTAGCATTTGAAAAAGAAGATGCAAATATCATTGTTGATATAAATATAGAAGGAAACGTGACAGCTTCTGCTCGTTTAACAGAAATTGAGACAGGAAACGTGTATGAAGAGACGTTTTCTAAAGATTTATCGTCCTTTACGGAAGAAAAGGAACGTATGAAGCAAGTGAAGCACGTTGTCTCTTATGTATATCTGTCTGTTCTTCAGCAGTTAACAGGTGTGGAGCAAAAGTGGGGAATTTTAACAGGCGTGCGCCCAACGAAGCTTCTTCATAAAATGTTGCAAAGCGGTATGACAAAAGAGGAAGCGCATAATGAACTTCGTGAAAGTTATTTAATTCATGATGAGAAAATTGAGCTTATGCAACGTATTGTTGATTGCCAGCTCGCTGTTGTGCCGGATTTATATCGTTTAAAAGAAGAAGTAAGTATTTATATTGGTATTCCGTTTTGTCCAACAAAATGTGCATACTGTACATTCCCAGCTTATGCGATTAATGGACGCCAAGGATCTGTCGATTCATTCTTAGGCGGTTTACATTATGAAGTTCGTGAAATCGGTAAGTTTTTAAAAGAAAAAGGCGTGAAAGTAACGACGATTTACTATGGCGGCGGTACGCCAACAAGTATTACGGCAGAAGAAATGGACATGCTGTATGAAGAAATGTATGAGTCGTTCCCAGATGTTAAACAAGTTCGTGAAGTAACGGTAGAAGCGGGGCGTCCAGATACAATTACACCAGAGAAGTTAGAGGTGTTAAATAAATGGAATATCGACCGAATTAGTATTAATCCGCAGTCATACCATCAAGAAACATTAAAAGCAATTGGACGTCATCATACGGTAGAAGAAACAATTGAAAAGTACCACCTTGCTCGCGAAATGGGTATGAACAATATTAATATGGATTTAATTATCGGTCTTCCAGGTGAAGGGTTAGACATCTTTAAACATACACTAGAAGAAACAGAAAAGCTTATGCCAGAATCGCTAACGGTGCATACATTATCCTTTAAGCGTGCTTCTGAAATGACGCAAAATAAGCGTAAATATAAAGTAGCAGGCCGTGAAGAGATTACAGCGATGATGCATGAAGCAGAAGAGTGGACGAAAGAGCATAATTACGTACCGTACTATTTATATCGTCAAAAGAATATTTTAGGTAACTTAGAGAACGTTGGTTATGCAATGCCAAGTCAAGAGAGCATTTATAACATCGTGATTATGGAAGAAGTACAGTCTATTATCGGTCTTGGCTGCGGTGCATCGAGTAAATTTGTTCACCCAAAGACAGGTGCCATTACGCACTTTGCTAACCCGAAAGATCCAAAATCGTATAATGATGGCTATATAAAGTATACAGAAGATAAACTTAAAATTTTACAAGAGTTATTCGGATAAGAAACTGCCAGTTTGGCGGTTTCTTTTTTTTATTTATGTAAAACGTTGTCGAGAATGATCAGAAAAAGGAAGTAAAAATTAGGAGGAGATGTCTAATTGTGAACGAAATCATAAAATTATGAAAACTTTAAAGGAGGAACATGCGACATGTATATGACTATTGGCAGAATTTTTGACCTAGCTGTGCAAAAATATCCACAAAAAGAAGCGTTAGTAGAACCTGCAAAAAACATTCGCTGGACATATAAACAGTGGGATGAGGTGGTAAATAAAACTGCACATGCACTACTTGCAGAAGGAGTAAGAAAAGGGGACCGCGTTTCTGTTTACTTATATAATTCGCATGAATTTGTAACAGTTTACCTAGCTTGTACGAAGATAGGCGCCATCTTTAATCCAATCAATTTCCGCTTAAAAGCAAAAGAAGTTTCCTACATATTGCAAGATGCTTCCTCTAAAGTTGTTGTGTTTGAAAAAGAAGTTGAACCAACAATTTCTATGATTGAACGTGATTTTCCGCATACTTCATTTTGGTGCATTGAAGATGATGTACCGTCTTATGCCGCTTCTTATCATGAAAAAGTAAACGAAGCGAAAGCAGAACCAATCGACATTGAAGTTGATGAAATGGATTATTGCTCTATGCTATATACGAGCGGTACGACTGGAAATCCAAAAGGAGTGCTGCATCGCCACCGGGACATGGCAGAGCATAGTATGCTTTGTACGTATTATATAAAATATACACGTGATAGCGTCGGATTAATCGTAGCACCGCTATATCACTGCGGTGAGTTAAACGCTGGTTTTCTGCCGCGTATTCAAGTTGGCGGGAAAAATGTTATTTTACACCATTTTGATACGAAAACAGTGTTAGAAACAATTCAAGAAGAAAAAGTTACAACGTTTTTTGCAGCGCCGACAATGTGGAACATGTTGCTGCAAGATGATTTAACAAAATATGATTTAACCTCAATGAAGATAGGGGTTTACGGCGGAGCGGCAATGGCGCCGGCGCTTGTGAAAGAATGCAAAGAACGTCTTTATATCGACCTTGTGCAAATTTACGGGATGACAGAGTTTGGACCTGTTGTAGCGTTTCTTGTAGAAGAAGATCAACTTACAAAAGCAGGATCAGCAGGGACACCTTGCTTTAGCCATGAAGTGCGCATCGTCAAGTCAAAGGAAGATGAACCATCAGAACCAGAAGATGTACTTCCGCCTTACGAAGTTGGAGAAATTATTTTACGCGGACCAACTATGATGGCTGGATACTATAACCGCGAAGAAGCAAATAAAAAAGCAATGTATAAAGGCTGGTATCATTCCGGTGATCTTGGCTATTTTGATAAAGATGGTTATTTATACGTGGCAGATCGTGTTGACGATATGGTCATTAGCGGTGGTGTGAACGTTTATCCGCGCGAAATTGAAGATTTCTTGCATAGTCATGATGGTATTCTAGATGTTGCTGTACTTGGAGAGCCAGATGAATTATGGGGCGAGCGCGTAGTAGCGGTAGTTGTGAAGAAAGATGAGTCATTAACAGAAGAGGAATTAGACCGTTATTGTAAGGAAAGTGATGAATTAGCTGATTATAAACGTCCTCGTCATTACGTATTTGCGAAAGAGCTTCCGCGTAATGCGAGCGGAAAATTACAGAAATTTGTGTTGCGCGAAGCTTTGAAGGAAGCGGCGAAGTCGTAGTATAAAGTGAAACTTCCATTAGTGGGGGGAAAGCACAGTTTAATTTTTGAAGCTGTGCTTTTTTCGCGTGATTTTGTTATAATAAACACATAATTTAGAAAATATGAATATTTTTACTTTGTAGTAATATTTAGGGATTGTTTTGTCTGTAATTGAGTTTGAATTGTTATTTCATTTATAGGAGGGATTCTTTATGTCTATGTTTAAAAGATTGCGTGATTTAACGATGTCAAATGTATATGCTTTAATTGAAAAAGCTGAAGATCCAGTTAAGATGACTGATCAATATTTACGTGATATGCAAGAGGATGTACAGGAAGCTGAGAAGAGCGTAGCTGCTCAAATTGCACTTGAGAAAAAGTTCAAATTATTATACGAAGAACAATCTGCACTTGTAACGAAACGCGAGGAACAAGCGCATATGGCTGTACAGGCAAACAACATTGATCTTGCGCGCCGTGCTTTAGAGGAAAAGAAAACTGCAGAACAAAAAATGAATGAGTATAAAACGAGTTATGAGCAAAATAAACTAGCGGCTGATAATCTTCGTGCAAAATTAGAAGAGATGCGCAAGCAATTGACGGAGTTAAAGAACAAACGTGAAACACTTGTTGCAAGAGTGAATGCAGCCAAAGCGCAAAAGAATATTAATAAGGCCATGTCTGGATTTGATGCAGATACAGCAAAAGCTGGTTTAAGTCGTATGGAGGAAAAAGCTCTTCAACTAGAAGCGGAAGCAGAAGCAAGCGGTGAAATATACAAAAAAGAAAAGTCGTTAGATGAAGAGTTTGCGAATATGAATAAAGATAAACAGGTGGAAGATGAGTTAGCTCGTATTATGAAGCAGTACGAGAAATAATTCGTTTAAAAGACATTATAGAAAATTTATTTAAAGAACCGACATGTCGTAAGGACTGGATAATGTCGGTTCTCTATTTTTACTTAAAAGGGGTAAGGGGGGATTTGTAATGACATGGATGAATATTGTGGCAATGTTTGTATGGACGCTGTCAAGTGCTGTTCTTTTATTTGTACTTATGTGGATAGATTCTATCTTTACTAAATATAAAGATTTAGCGGAGATAAAAAAAGGAAACATTGCTGTAACGACTCGTTTTGTCATGAAGCTGTTTGCACAAGGATATATTTTGTCACAGTCGATCTTGAAGTCAAACGATTTGTGGCAAGCTTTGTTGGCCTCTGTTGTTTCTTTTGTTATCTTATTTATTTTACAAAGGTTAGTAGAATTCATTTTGAAGAAGATAGCTGGTTTAGATTTAGAGGAGGGGACTGTGCAAGGAAAAGTTGCTCATGCGCTTTTAGCAGGCTCGTTGCATATTGTTGGCGCTCTCATTTTAGCAGCGTGTCTTTAAAATAAGAAGCGGAGGGGATAGCTTTTGAGTTTATTTAAACGCATTAAAAATATATTGAAAAGTCCTGAACCTGTTAAGCCTGAGAAAAGCGTGCTGTCTTTAGAACCTGGGGATATTCTTGAGGTATCTTTGGTTACTTATGAAATTATAGGGAAAACACGTATGCATGAACGAAACGAGATTTTCTTAACATTGCAGGACGGAAATACAATTCGTTATTTAAAGATTGAAAATCGCGAAAAGGTCTATTATGAATTATATACACCAATTGATGGGCGATTAGATTCTTTCAACGAAATCCCTACTACAATTGAAATGGATGATTTAGAGTATTATATGGAAGAACAATATTCTTGCCGGGCATCTATTACTGGAAAAACACCGTTTGCAGTATCTGGCGAACAATATGTTTGGGAGTTTCAATCTGACAATCGTAAATTGCTCAGAATTGAATGGCAAGAAGGGCGTACAATGATGTACGAAGGAGAAACAATTCTTACGGCAGATGTACAAATCATACGGGCGACGTAAGGGGGTGCAATCATGTTAAAACGACTGTTTACCATGATGAAAGCATCCATAGCAGTTACCATTGCGGTTTCTATTGTATTCGTACTCGCACTTTTTACATTATCAGGTTGCGATAATGACAAAAAGGTTAAAGATCTTTATCCGTTAGAATCCGTTGTAAAAGACGGAAAGCAAGAATCATATGTATATAGGGCTGCGAATGAATCTGTTCCAGACATAGCAAAAAAACTGGCCGATCAAAAAAAGCCAGAGCAAATCTCTAAAGAAGATGAGAATCAAATGTTTCTTGTGTATCCTGATGAGTGGTATAACATTCAGAAGGATAAGGAGAAACCATCCGATACATTAATTGAAGTAAGTAATAATGAGTTTGTTCGCCAAAATTATCAACCATCTTTTTTAGAAGGTTACATTGTAGGAAGTATAGTCACCAGTTTATTTGATTCTCACAAATCATATAAAGGTGATTACCGAGGATATACAGATCGAAAAGCACATAAACCAGTAATTGATTATCGTCCGCCTACTGCTCAAGAGAAAAAAACAATGCCGCCACTAACAAAACAAGGTACTGGATCTATTATTAAGAGAAGTGACAAAGTAAATAATTCCGGTACATCTGTAGGAAGCGAAGACGGTGTTACGAAAAAAGAGAAGCAAACTGTCCCGCCATCTGAGCAGAATAAAGGGAAAATCATTAAATCACCTGATAAACCAAGCGGATCAGACGTTAAGCCCAAGTCATCTATCACTACTCCTCCAAAAAACACATCCCCTCCGAAAACGAGAGTTGGAGGTACTGGGAAAATTACGAAGAGACGATAAAGTGAAACTTCCATCAGTGGGGGGCAACCCCCACTGATGGAAAGCTCTCACCAATCGGGCTTTTACGGGCAGTTACCCCCCCACCTATCTTCTTCGCTTTTCTCTGAATTTTGAGGTGGGGGTCCTACTACCCGTTAATGCGGGATAAACGAGAAATATAAAAAACACACACCCATTTGGCTATGGCGCTGTGTGTTTTTTTTGTATTATACATTCATGATAGAATAGTGAAAGTGCTAGCATATGTGAATTGCAAATAAGAAAGGAACTTTGCATGAGAATTAATAAATTCATCAGTGAAACGGGTTACTATTCAAGAAGAGAAACAAATCGCCTTATTGATGCAAAGCGAATTACCGTTAATGGAGAGATTTGTGAGCCAGGACAAGAGGTTGAGCCTGGGGACATTGTACTTGTTGATGGGAAGCCAATTCCAACTAAGACACTCCCTATTTATATTGCTTTAAACAAACCTGTAGGGATTACTTGTACAGCAGCGAAGCATATAGAAGGAAATATTATTGATTTTGTTAATTATCCAGAGCGCATTTTTCCGATTGGCCGCTTAGATAAAGCGTCGCAAGGATTAATTTTAATGACAAATGACGGTGATATCGTAAATAAAATGATGCGCTCTGAATATGGTCATGAAAAAGAGTATATTGTAACGGTGGATAAGCCATTTGATGATGCTTTTTTAGAAGGAATGGCTGGTGGTGTAACGATTCGTGATGGAAAAACAAATCCGTGTGATATATATCGCATAAGTGATTGTGTATTTCGTATTATTCTGACACAAGGAATGAATCGTCAAATTCGCCGTATGTGCCGAGCGTTCGGATATACAGTCACTCGATTAGAACGCATTCGGATTATGAATATTGTAGTAGATGGAATTGAAACGGGAGAGTGGCGGGACCTTACGGAGGAAGAGCTGAGTGAGCTCTTGGCATTGTTAGGATAAATGAGAAAGACGCTCTTCCTACTTGGAAAGAGCGCCTTTTTTATTTACGTGTAAATCCTTCTTCATCAAGGTATTGTGCTGCTTCTTTGTAAGAGTTGAATGTGCCGTCCAAATTTAGTCCAGCATAAACGTTCCACAAATCTTCATCTTCTTTTATAAGAGTTAGTATGTGCTTGTCTTCGTTGATCCACTCTTCCTCTTGGAAATCGTCAGTAAGTGTGATTTCTTCTATCGGTTCTTGTGAAAGGGCATCAAGTGATTTTTCAAGTAATGAGCGAAGTTCATCCGCTGAAAAATCACGGATGTTAACCATTCCTTTATCGTTCGTTTTGTAGCCTTTTAGATGCCCGGCATATACGAAGCCATTTCCGTTTGGATGTAAATGGTACACAACGTTCTTTTTGTCTAGGCGACTTTCTTCATAATGAAAATTAATGCGCCCAAGGGATACGTTTTTTCTTTCTAGTCCTGGAAAGGATTCAATAATCGTTAATTTTTCTTCAAAAGTTAGCATAGGTCCTCCATAATTGTAATGTAATGGTTCATTATACCACGAAAGAATACAAATAGAGAAAGTTACTGAATTTGTTCATGTAGATATCGGCAGTGGCGGGTTGTTTGTTACATTTCCGCTATATTCTATAGTATTGTTGTAATTTGGAACAAAATTTATATGAATTTGACGGAAAATTAAGAAAAAAGAAGGTTTTTGAAATCCCTTTCTGTAATTATATAAGTATAACAGATTGAGAAGGAGAGGGAATGTATGACAGTTTCAAGCAAGGCAGAATCAGTAATTGTAAAATATGAAGGACGAATTGCGACAATTATGTTAAATCGTCCGCAAGTGTTAAATGCGTTAGATGAGCAGACGTTGAAAGAACTATTACAAAAGTTAAAAGAAGTGGCTGCAAGCTCTGTGCATATTGTTGTGCTGTGCGGAAACGGCCGTGGTTTTTCTGCGGGCGGCGATATTAAGTCGATGTTAGTAAGTGGAGATGAAAGTGCGTTTGAAGGAATTATGAATACTATTTCCGAAATTATTGTGACGCTTTATACAATGCCAAAGCTTGTTATTAGTGCGATTCATGGCCCGACGGCAGGCCTTGGACTCAGCATTGCATTAACAGCTGATTACGTAATGGCTGATAGTTCATCCATTATTGCGATGAACTTTATTGGAATAGCTTTAATTCCAGATGGTGGTGGACATTTCTTCTTACAAAAACGCCTTGGAGAGCATATGGCAAAAGAAATCATTTGGGAAGGAAAGAAATTACCAGCAACCGAAGCGCTTGAAATCGGAATGATTGATGAAGTGATCGGTGAGAATTTCCAAGATGCTGTAAAACAAAAAATCAATGAATGGCTGCAAAAACCAATTGGCGCAATGATTCAAACGAAGCAAATTTTAGCCGAAGTGAACCGCTCCTCGTTAGAACAAACACTTCAGCTTGAAAAACGCGGTCAGTATGCAATGAGAAAAACAGTGGATCATAAAGAGGGAATTACAGCATTTCTAGAGAAGCGTCCGCCAGTGTTCAAAGGAGAATAAAGTGAAACTTCCATCAGTTGGGGAGCTTACTGCCCGTTAATGCGGGATAAAAGTTTTACAAAATCAGAAAGTGTTAACACATTTTTTTAGTATAATGGTGTTAGCACTTTTTTCTTGAGTGGTAAAAGGAGAAAGGGATGAGTCTGAAGCAAAAACGAATGACAATGATCATGATCGGTGCATTGTTACTTGCATATGTGATGTTACATCGTACACCAACTATAGCGATTCGAACGGCGATGTTCATGTCTGGCAATCCAAAGGCAGCTATGTATAGTGAGATTGAAAGAATGGAAGATCGATATGATGGAGTTGTACCAGAACATCTCCGCGCTTTTTACGGTGTACCAGAGAAAGAATATGAAAATTATCGCTTTCCAGAAATACGTCACAGTTCATCCGGCATTGATATGTCGTCAGCTTGTGTAAGAAAAAAGTGGTTTCTATACTTTGCAGAGCTAGGGTGTTTTTAAGAAGAAGAAAATAGAGGTGTTCCTATGTCAATTTATAATAAAGTCGTACGTGACCGTGTACCAGAAATGATTTTAATGTCTGGTAAAACATATACATCGAAAAAATTAAGCAAGCAAGAATACATACAAGAATTATCGAAAATCGGAATAGAAGAAATGCGTGAATTTGCGTCTATGCAGGATCGTGAACATGCATTAGATTCTTTAGCTGATGCATTAGAAATTATTAAAGCAATGGCGCAAGCAGAAGGCGTAACGTTAGAGGACGTTGAGCGCATTCGCAAAGAGAAAGAAGCAGAGCGCGGCGGATTTGAAAAAGGTGTATATTTAGTAGAAGTGAGTGAAGAGTAAAAGGCATCGCAGTGCATGCGATGCCTTTTATCCCTACTGATGGAAGTCTCAATTTATCAGAAAATTGGACCCCCATCTTTAAAACGTGTAGGGCATAGCCCAGTTTAAGACGGGGATGAATTGCCGTCACATTCGTAAAAATATTTTTATACAAATACGAATGTGTGTTCTTTTCGGGTGTTTTGTAGTATCATGAAGGAAAGAAGGAGGTGAACATGATGACAAAAGAAAAAGCATATGCAACCTATCAAATTTGGATCAAGAAAGGTCATAAATTATACCCTTACTTCTTAGAAATGTGCCAAAACGCAAAAAATCTCTACAATACAACCAACTTCTATATTCGCCAAGTGTATACGGCCTTACATACAGAGAAACCATTACAGCCACTTCAACAAGAAGTTCTTCATACATTACAAGAACATATTGAAGTCATGAATGAAAATCAACTTCATGCGTACCAAAAACGTGTGCAAAAACAAAAAGAAAAACCTATGAAAGAACAGAAAGGAATGAAATGTAACTTGTTTACATTTCCGACAAAAGAGAAATCGTTCCTATCGTATCATTTCTTAGATTGTTTGTTTAAAACAATGAAACAACAAGATTATATGAACTTGCCAGCGCAAACGAATCAAGCGGTCATGAAAAAACTCTATCAAAACTGGAAATCATTCTTCGCTTCCATCAAGGCATACCAAAAACATCCTTCCACTTTTACTGGTAGGCCCCGCATTCCAAAATATATGAAGTCATCTATGAAAGAAATTGTATTCACAAATCAAGTGTGTAAACTCCAGGATAAATATATTCGTTTTCCTAAAACAAGTATGAAATTAAATATCGGTAAATTGTTCTGGCAGATTGGCATTCTTAAAGAGGTACGTGTTTCTCCTGCTTATGGGAAGTTTAAGGTAGAAATTGTAACAGAACAATCCGAGCCAGCACCTGAGCATATAGACAACCAACGTTATATGAGTATTGATTTAGGTATTACTAACATTGCAACTCTCACAACCAATACAGGAGCCATTCCTGTGTTAGTAAAGGGCAATGTCATCAAAAGTATCAATCAATACTACAACAAGAAAAAGGCGTATTTACTGGGAATTCTTCGTCGTGGAAAAGAACCAAAAGAAGGATCACACACATCCAAGCGTTTAGAGAGGCTTCATGAAAAACGATTTCTCAAGATAAAAGATCTCTTTCACAAAATGAGTCACCATATTGTTGATTTCGCAGTTCAACACGAGGTTTCTACGATTGTCATTGGAAAAAATACATCATGGAAACAAAACAGTGATATGGGAAAACAACAGAATCAATCCTTCTGTCATATCCCACATAATCTACTCATCGAAATGATTAATTACAAGGCGAAGCGACAAGGCATCACGGTGCAAGTCGTGGAAGAATCGTATACAAGCAAGTCATCCTTTCTAGACAATGATAAGATTCCTACTTATGGTGAAGAAGACATTCCTATATGTAGTGGAAAACGTATCAAACGTGGCTTGTACTGCACGAAAGAGAGGATTATACTAAACGCAGATGTGAATGGTTCCTATAACATCTTAAAAAAAGCAGTTCCAAAGGCGTTTGCCGATGGAATAGAGGGGTTGTGCCATCAGGCAGCTGTGTCAACTCCGCTCGTGTTAAGCATCTTTTGAAGGTGATACACGAGAAACCCCCACTTCAAGATCCGAAGGAGATAAGTGGCGGGAGTTTTCATACTGAATATTGGGAAGGTAAAAGAGAGGGGAAAAGTATATGGTACATAATGCAAAAGATACAATGCAACTCATTAAGCAACTCGTTTCAATCCCAAGTCCATCTGGAAATACAAACACAATTATTCGTTTTATTGAGGAATATGTAAAAGAGTGGACTATAGAAACGAAGCGCAACAATAAAGGCGGCCTTATTATAACGTTAAAAGGGAAAGATGACACGAAACAACGTTTACTCACTGCTCACGTTGATACGTTAGGCGCTATGGTAAAAGAAATTAAAGCAGACGGACGTCTACGACTATCTATGATTGGCGGATTTCGCTGGAATGCGGTAGAAGGAGAATATTGCGAAATTGAAACAGCAGGCGGTAAAACATATACCGGTACAATTTTAATTCATCAAACGTCCGTACATGTATATAAAAACGCTGGAGAAGCAAAACGTGATGAACAAAACATTGAAGTACGTATCGACGAGCGCGTATCTTCACCAGAAGAAGTACGTGAACTTGGCATCGAAGTAGGCGACTTCGTATCATTCGATCCGCGCGTTCAAATGACAGACAGCGGCTACATCAAATCTCGTCATCTAGATGACAAAGCGAGCGTTGCTATTTTACTTCAATTGATTAAAAGATTACAAGACGAAAAGATTACATTGCCATACACAACACATTTCTTAATTTCTAATAACGAAGAAATTGGCTATGGCGGTAACTCCAACATTCCAGAAGAAACAGTAGAATACCTTGCTGTGGATATGGGAGCACTTGGCGATGGACAAGCATCAGATGAATATACAGTATCAATTTGTGCAAAAGACTCTAGTGGTCCATATCATTACGGCATGCGTAAACATTTAGTCGAACTTGCGAAAGAAAACAATATTGAATATAAAGTAGACATCTATCCGTACTACGGATCTGACGCATCAGCCGCAATTCGTGCCGGGGTAGATGTGAAACACGGACTCATTGGTCCTGGTATTGATGCCTCTCATGCTTATGAGCGTACGCACGAGACATCAATTGCACATACAGAGGCGCTTATTTATGCGTATGTACAATCGGGTCTAGTAGAAGAATAATAAGTAATTGGTAGCAAGGCTAATCTGTAATATAGATTAGCCTTTTTTGTATGAGGAATAATGTCGAACTGATAGAGTTTTAACTTGATAGCGAGGAGGTATCTTTAGGAGGTTGAGGTGTGAAAATCTTCAATATAAAGTGGGGGGACTGCCTATGAATAGTGAGATAAATATGATCTTCTTATATTAAGTATCCATGAAAAACAGGTAGTTGGCCGTTACTAAAATAGAACATTTACATAATATGTAGCGTAGGATAGGCCCTATTTAATTTGAAAACGAAAGGAGTGAAATAAAATGGCTATTATTAAGCCTTATTTAGCGGGTAAAAGATTTAATTCAACAATTGGTGCCGGAACAGGAACAGGAGTAACCTTTAACATTTTAGCAACTGCTTTTAGCAATGACGCGGGAATTGCTGCTACCGCATTTCCTAGATCATTTGCATATTATAATCTGTACCTGAACGGACAATTACAGCCTGGAAACACTTCAATTGTAACCACAACAGCTATTACAATTTTTAATGGAGATGTTTTGGATGCTGGTGTTCCGGTTATGATTGAATTTGTTGTGAACTAGTAATAAAAAAACGGATTCTTTTCAAAGAATCCGTTTTTTTCATTGATTGATCAAGATAAACTGAAGTGTAATTGGACTGCCCGCTGGTGGCGCTTCATCAGCAAGTATCGTTAATATACCCGCTTGTACGTTATAAGAACTTTGTGGTTGAATAATGCCGTTAATAAATAAATTCATATAGGATACTTGATTTGGTGCTAAAATTTGAGTCGTTCCGTATTGAGGTAAACCATCAGCGTTTGTGTATACAAGACTCGTGCCGTCTGAAACTGTGAAATACATTAGATTAGTAGCAGGAATTAAGCCCTGGAAGGAAGGTCCAGTTGCACCGGTAGTTCCATCCGCACCAGTCGATCCGGGTTCCGGGAGAGGAAACGCACAAGGAAATGGGTTCAAAATAGTGCCCCCTTTTTTGCGAACATAAAAAATATATTAGAAGTATATGAATAGATATAATAGTTGCCTGTACATTCGTCTTGATTAATATATATTCAAAATCTTTTCCTTTGGTTTACTGTAAAATGAGGCTTTATTCATTTCCCTAAATCCATTAAAATATCAAAAATCCCTGCTTTTTAATCGAAAGCAGGGATTTTTGGCGTTTTAATGAATATAGTTTATTTTGAAATTAGGTGCTTTGATTTAGTCGTTAACAAGAAGGTCAACCACTTTTTCGGTTGTTCGAATTTGACCGATTTTAGGGAAGATAGATTTACAAACATAATCATGTTCTTCTTTTGTTGAAGCTGTCATTGCATCTTCTACAAAGATTTGGTTATAGCCATGTTGATATGCTTCTCGTGCTGTAGTATCCACACCAATTGCAGTAGAAATACCACATAGTACAATCGTATCAATTCCACGGCGTCGTAACTGTAAATCAAGGTCAGTACCAAAAAATGCACCCCATTGTCTTTTCGTAATAGAATGAGCATTTTGCACATTTGCTAGTTCAGGAACAAAGTGATCCCAACCTTCTGGGAGTTGCATTGGATTGACTTGTGCATCTATATTTGGTTTTAACATATCTTTTCCAACTATAAATGAAACTTTTACAAGAACGACAAAGGCTCCTTTTTCTGTGAATGCCTGAATTAATTTGCTGGCATTCTCAACAACCTGCGCACCAGTATAAGGAGAACGTTGTCCGTTTACAGTTCCATTTTGCAAGTCTATCACTACAAGTGCTGTTTTTTCTGCTTTTATTGATTCAGTTTCTGTTGATTTTATATCTTTCATTTTTTTCTCTCCTATTCATGCATGTATGCTTCTTTTTTTAAACTAAGTTTTTTAAACACTTTAAAATACACCCACAATGCATTGATCAATAGCAATGCGCCTGTAATAAAAAATACATATCTGATTCCCAAATAGGCTGCTACTTGTCCGCCTAAAACTGAACCTCCAAATACACCTAAATACCCTGCCGACATCGTAAAACCAAAAACTCTACCTGTAAGAGAAGCTGGTGTAATTCTCTTAATCAAGGTATTAACAGAAGGAATTAACCCAGCCGCTGCTAATCCTAATAAAAAGCGAAGGCATATGAACTGCCAAGGATTTTTTACGAAGGCTTGCGGTATAAAAATGAGTCCTGCCATTACAAGTGCAACGAATATAACTTTTTGCGCTCCTATTTTATCAGAAATTTTCCCAAGTCTTGGAGCTGCAATGATATTTGCTAGTCCTGAAGCTGAGAATGTGATTCCAGCCAACAGAGCAACATGACTGGTATTCGGGGATAACTGGCTCACATATACTGTTATGATTGGTTCAATAGAATATAATGACAGAGTTAATACAAAATAGGTCACAAGCATTGTAATCATCAAGTTTTTTTCAGGAACAATATTCCATATCTCCTTGTTGCTAAGCGCTTTTTTATCTTGACGAGTAAAAGATTCTTTTACAAATAAAGCGGTTGTAATAAATGAAATCAGCAGCAGTGCACCTGTTATAAAAAATACATTTTGCAAACCGAAGTTACCTTCTATAAAACCACCAATCATTGGTCCAAGCAAGGAACCTGCAATATTTGCTGTTGAAAGTGTACCTAAAGCCCATCCAGCGTGTTCATTATCTGTCTGAGTTGCAATCAACGTAGTACAAGCTGTACTATATCCTGTAATAATGCCCTGTAATATTCTTAATCCGATCAGTTCATATACATTTTGTGCAAACCCCATACTAAATATAACGATTGCCATACCAAGGCTTGCCCGTAAAAGCATTGGTTTTCGTCCGTATTTGTCAGCGGCTCGACCCCAAATAGGTGAGAAAACAGCTGAAACAATATAAGTAACACCAAACGCAATTCCTGAAAATTGAGCAACTAAAGCTGAACTGTGAACACCAAGATGCTTGATATAGAGTGGCAACACTGGCGCAATTTGGCTCATTCCTACGCTTGTTATAAACATTCCAAACCAGCAAATGAATAAATTTCTTTTCCAAATCTGCAAAAAAATAAGCCTCTCTTCTGCTTATAATTCCGTTATTGTACAAGGGGAATGAACAATAACATCGTCATTTTAGCTTACAAATTGGCTTCATAACATGCATTATATTATAATCCATGGACATTTTTGCTATAGAATTCTGAAGGGCTTATTCCCTCAATCCTTTTGAATATCCTGCTAAAATAAAATTCATCGGCAAATCCAAGTGTTTGTGCTACTTCTTTTACTTTTTTGTTGCCTTCAATAATAAGTTCTTTCGCTTTATCAATTTTTATTTTGTTAAAAAACTCAATTACAGAATATCCTGTAGTGTCTTTGAAAGCCCTTGATAGATAAGTAGGTGACAACTGCACCATCTCTGACAATTCAGTCAACGTTATTTTACTATTTATGTTTTGATGCATGTATTCAATGATTTTTTCCACTTTTAAAGAAGTTGAGTAATTTCGATTTTGCTTTTTTATATTTTGATAAATGGCAATTAACAATTGTTGAAGCAAAGTTTTCGTCATAAACTCATATCCAGGTAACTTCGCATTCCAACTGTTAACTAATCTTTTGAATATAGTATCAATCTGATAGTAATCCTTTAATTCTTGTGCAAAGTGCAGAGGGAGCAGCTCAACTTCGTTAGTAATATCCCATTTATTTTCATTAAGGCTCACACTTGCGTAACTAAAGTGCACTGTTACACAACATAGTGGTTCTTCAGCATCTAGTTCTATAGAATGTAGTACATCAGGACAAAGATAGAACAGCATGCCTTCTTTAATTTCATATCTTTTCTTCTCAATAATAATACTGCCTTTTCCTCCAGTAAAAAAAGCGAGTGCATGATGTTGAAGTGTTCGGGTGATCTTCCTTGAGCTTTTTCTTGGTTCATTAGCGTTCCTGTAATTGCAGTAATGAATGTGAAAAAACAGTTTATTTATATTCATGTTTCCTCCATAGTTGAATGTGATTTGTAACGGAATTATACATCTTTATCCCGCTATTCGCGGGCAGTAATACTCCCACCTCAAAATTTGGTGAAAGCATTGTCCAGCTCTAGCGGCTAGAATCTCCGGTCGTTTCGCCCCCTCGGACGCGGCAAAAAGCGCCTCTCTGTCGG
>NZ_NUQE01000008.1:772-68837 GCF_002582035.1 Bacillus pseudomycoides | reverse complement strand
ATGGGCTATAGCCAAGCGGTAAGGCAACGGACTTTGACTCCGTCATGCGCTGGTTCGAATCCAGCTAGCCCAGCCATTTAAGAGCCATTAGCTCAGTTGGTAGAGCATCTGACTTTTAATCAGAGGGTCGAAGGTTCGAGTCCTTCATGGCTCACCATTTTTGCGGAAGTAGTTCAGTGGTAGAATACAACCTTGCCAAGGTTGGGGTCGCGGGTTCGAATCCCGTCTTCCGCTCCAACCTGGGGCCTTAGCTCAGCTGGGAGAGCGCCTGCCTTGCACGCAGGAGGTCAGCGGTTCGATCCCGCTAGGCTCCATACACATAAAAGAAAAGCTTGAAGTCCAATACTGGATTTCAAGCTTTTTTGTTTATCCTCTGCGACTCGTGTACGGAATGAAGAAAACCCCAATTGATGAAAGTTTCACTTTATTCCGCTAGCTTATTTTTGGTAAATTAGAGCGAGATATATCTTGTAATATGTTTAGTCGTTTTGCATACAGTGAAAGGGAGTTGTTTCATGTGAAGATTATCATTGCGTCTGATTCTTATAAAGAAAGTTTAACTGCATTAGAAGTATGTAAAGCAGTAGAGAAAGGATTTCGTTCTATATATCCAGAAGCAGAGTATATAAAAATTCCTATTGCAGATGGTGGAGAAGGGACAGTACAAGCTCTTGTTGATGCAACACAGGGGAAAATCGTAAAAATTCCTGTTACAGGTCCATTAGGAAATGTAGTAGAAGGATTTTACGGCCTCTCCTCAGATGAACGGACCGCTTTTATTGAAATGGCAGCTGCCTCTGGTTTACACCATGTTCCGCTTGATAAAAGGAATCCACTCCTAACGACAACAAAAGGAACAGGAGAAATCATTTTACACGCGCTAGAACAAGGAGTTCATCATATTGTTTTAGGGCTTGGAGGAAGTGCTACAAATGATGGAGGAGCAGGAATGTTATCTGCTTTAGGTGTGCGCTTTTTTGATAGTGATAATCGTGTTATAGAGCCGAATGGTGGGAATTTAAATTATATTACTTCTTTTGATATGTCACAGTTAGATTCTCGTTTAAAGAAGGTTAAAATTGAAGCAGCTTGTGATGTTGAGAATCCGTTGACAGGAAGAACAGGGGCATCGTTTGTATTTGGAAGACAAAAAGGTGCCACAGACGAGATGATAGAGCGGCTGGATTGTAATTTGAAGCATTATGCTCAATTAATCAAACAAACTTTTCATATTGATATTGAATGTATTCCAGGAGCAGGTGCTGCCGGCGGACTTGGAGCGGCTATCGTTGCCTTTTTACATGGTACCCTTAGAAAAGGTATTGATATTGTACTTGATTACACGAATTTTAATGCTCACTTGCAAGATGCGGATTTAGTGATTACGGGAGAAGGACGAATTGATGCACAGACAGTGTATGGGAAAGCACCTATAGGAGTGGCAAAGCGTGCTAAAAAATATAATCTTCCCGTTATTGCAATTGCTGGAGCTGTTCATTTGAATCATACTCCTATTTATGAAGAAGGTGTGGATGCTGTATTTAGCGTTGTTTCAGGAGTAATGACATTAGAAGAAGCGTATGAAATGGGAAAAAAAAATATTTATATAACAGCACGAAATATTGCAGCTGTATGGAAACTTGGATTACAAAAACATCTCTATTCGTAAGAGATGTTTTTTTTTTATGCATATTTTAGCGAAAAAATCTAATTTTATCGCTCTTTTATATTGTATTTAGTGTATATAAATACAAAAAAATGTCGAGTTGAGTCAGATAATATAAAAGATTTAAAATATTTAGTGAAAGCATAAAAGGGGGAGATCATCTATGAAGAAAGAAGTTTCAATTGTGGGAGTACCAATGGATTTAGGACAAACGCGCCGCGGTGTTGATATGGGAGCGAGTGCAATTCGTTATGCTGGAGTTGTTGAAAGAATTCGAAATATAGGATATAACGTGGAAGACTTAGGGGATATATGTATTGAAAGAGAATTTGAAATAAATGAAAATGAAAAGTTAAAAAATCTTGAACAAGTTGTAAATGTATGTCACGAACTAGCAAGCAAAGTTGATACTATTATTGAGAAAAAAAGTTTCCCGCTTGTATTGGGCGGTGATCATAGCATTGCAATCGGAACACTTGCTGGAGTTGCAAAACATTATAAAAATCTTGGCGTTATTTGGTATGATGCGCATGGAGATTTAAATACAGAAGAAACTTCTCCGTCTGGTAATATTCATGGCATGTCATTAGCTGCAAGCTTAGGACATGGTCATCCATCACTTGTTAATTTATATGGTGAGTATCCGAAAGTGAAAAAAGAAAATGTGGTTATCATTGGTGCTCGTTCTTTAGATGATGGAGAGAAAGAACTTATTCAGAAAGAGGGCATTAAGGTTTTCACTATGCATGAAATTGATCGTATGGGAATGACGGCAGTTATGGAAGAAACAATTGCATACTTATCACATACAGATGGCGTACATTTATCTTTAGATTTAGACGGTCTTGATCCACATGATGCACCTGGCGTGGGTACGCCGGTTATGGGTGGACTATCATATCGTGAAAGCCACTTGGCAATGGAAATGCTTGCTGAATCAGGTATTATTACATCTGCTGAGTTTGTGGAAGTGAATCCAATTTTAGATGAAAGAAATAAAACTGCAATCGCAGCCGTTGCATTAATGGGATCTTTATTTGGTGAAAAGTTGAAATAATTTAAAAAAACAGCTGAAAAGCTGTTTTTTTTATTTTAAAATAAAGGTACAGCAACAAATAATGTTAATACCCCCCTTTTTAAAGTCTGATATCTAACGATCGTATTGTCAGGTTTAGGAAGGAGGTTTGAAATTATAGTTCATATAATGTATGTTATAATTAACTAATTGTTGTAAATTACATATAGATGGAGGAAGGGACAGAATGCCTTTTGGAGATATGAATGTTTTTTTGAAATATCTCAGCAGTATAGTAGATATCGCCCTTGTGTGGTTTGTTATATATAAATTAATTCTTGTAATCCGTGGTACAAAAGCTGTACAACTTTTGAAAGGGATTACGGTAATTATTATTGTTCGCATTTTAAGTTATGTTTTTGAATTGCATACCTTGCAATGGCTTATGGATCAAGCGTTAACTTGGGGATTTTTAGCGATTATTATCATTTTTCAACCAGAGTTAAGACGTGCCCTTGAGCAGCTTGGACGAGGAAGTATATTTTCACGTGGAAGTAATAAAGAGGAAGATGAACAGGAGTCTGTCGTTAATGCTGTTGTAAAAGCAACAGAATATATGGGAAAACGTCGCATTGGTGCGCTTATTACAATGGCTAGAGAGACGGGTATGGGGGATTACATTGAAACAGGAATCCCACTAAATGCAAATATTTCATCCGAGCTATTAATTAATATCTTTATACCGAATACACCCCTTCATGATGGAGCTGTCATTATGCAAGGAAATAGTATTAAAGCAGCTGCTTGTTATTTACCATTATCAGAAAGCCCGTTTATTTCTAAAGAATTAGGAACGCGTCACCGGGCAGCAATGGGAGTAAGTGAAGTAACAGACAGTTTGACAATTGTTGTATCAGAAGAAACTGGGCAAATTTCTTTAACAAAAAATGGTGAATTACATCGTGATTTGAAAAGTGAACAATTAAAGGAAATGCTTATGAAAGAGCTAAGTGGAAATATAAAAGAATCTTCTTCATCTTTATGGAATTGGAGGAGAAAACGTCATGGATAAGTTAATGGATAACCATTGGTTTTTAAGAGGAATTTCATTATTGTTGGCAATTATGCTTTACATGTCAACAAACCTAGATAAAAATGTATCAGGTAATTTTAATCCAACGCCTTTTCCAGTAGGAGATACAACAGAAACAATATCTGGAGTTCCGGTATCTGCTTACTATGACGAAGATAAGTATATTGTAAGTGGCATTCCAGAAAATGTAACAGTTACTCTTGAAGGACAAAATAATGCTGTAGCTGCAGCTAAAGTAAAAAAACAGTTTGAGGTATTTGTCAATTTGCGAGGGTATACACCGGGGACATATGAGATCCCTTTGAAATCCAGTGGAGTTCCGAGCAATTTACATTTGAAGGTTCAGCCAGCGAAAATAAAAGTTACAATTCAAAAGAAAGAAGTAAAATCTTTCCCTGTAGAAGTGAAGTATTTAAATGAGAATCAACTACCGGCAGGAACGACTGTAGACAAACCTGTTGTAAAGCCAAGTACTGTTGAAGTAGCCGGTACAGAGGAAGAGCTTTCGCAAATTGCACTTGTGCGAGCGTATGTTGATTTGAAGGATGTCAATAAAACGGTCACAAAAGAAGCGAAAGTTGTATTGTATGATAAAGATGGGAATCGTTTGAATTTGAAAACAGGTTCTTCTACTGTTAATGTCACCATACCAGTTTCATCTGCATCTGCATCTGCATCATCTGAAAAAACAGTTCCCTTAAGTGTAACGAAAAAAGGGAGCTTACCAGAAGGGGTAACTGTAACGAATATAAAAGTTGAGCCAAGTGAAGCAACGATTTATGGTTCAAAAGAAGTACTTGATAATATTACATCTCTTGGTGGCGTCGAAGTAGACTTAAGTAAAATTACAGAGTCTACAACCTTCGATGCCTCTGTTTCTTTACCTAAAGGTGTTACAAAAGCAGAGCCTAGCCAAGTAAAGGTAACAGTTGAAGTACAAAAGCAACAGAGCAAAACAATAGACGGTATTCCTTTGCAGGTAAATGGATTATCAGATTTATTAACAATGAAATTATTAGACCCGGCAAATGGGAAAATAAGTGTTGATATTTTTGGGGATGCAAGTGCTGTAGAAAAAGTAAATGCAGCACAGATTAAAGCATCAATTAATTTAGGAAATATGGATGTAGGAACACATGATGTTCCAATTCAAATTACTGGTCCCAATAATGTCACATTAGAATTAAAACAAAAAAATGCGAAGGTAGAACTTGCAAAGAAAGAAGAAACGGGAAAAGAAGTACAAGGTGAGCCGGTGCAGCCGGTGCAGAAGCCGGATAAAGGAAATGAGCAAGAAAGAAGGAGCGAATAGTAATGGGAAAATATTTTGGTACTGACGGCGTACGCGGTATTGCGAATAAAGAATTAACGCCGGAATTGGCATTTAAAATTGGACGATTTGGTGGCTACGTATTAACAAAGAATACAGAGCGTCCAAAAGTTATTATCGGCCGTGATACACGTGTGTCTGGACATATGTTAGAAGGTGCTTTAGTAGCTGGATTATTATCAATTGGAGCAGAAGTAATGCGCCTTGGTGTTATATCTACGCCTGGAGTTGCATACTTAACAAAAGCGTTAGACGCGCAAGCGGGTGTGATGATTTCTGCATCTCATAATCCTGTACAAGATAACGGAATTAAGTTCTTTGGTCCAGACGGCTTTAAATTAACAGACGAGCAAGAGGAAGAAATTGAAGCATTATTAGATAAAGAAATAGATGAGCTTCCACGTCCTGTGGGTACAGCATTAGGTCAAGTAAACGACTACTTCGAGGGCGGACAAAAATACTTACAATACATTAAACAAACTGTAGATGAAGATTTCGCTGGCTTACATATCGCTTTAGATTGTGCGCACGGTGCTACATCTTCTTTAGCACCGTATTTATTTGCTGATTTAGAAGCGGATATTTCTACAATGGGAACATCTCCAAATGGTATGAATATTAATGAGGGCGTAGGTTCTACGCACCCAGAAGTGTTAGCAGAGTTTGTGAAAGAAAAAGGTGCTCATATCGGTCTAGCATTTGACGGAGATGGTGACCGTTTAATTGCTGTTGATGAAAAAGGAAATATTGTCGATGGCGATCAAATTATGTACATTTGTGCAAAATATATGAGCGAATCTGGAAAATTAAAACATAATACTATTGTTTCAACAGTCATGAGTAATTTAGGCTTCTATAAAGCATTAGAAGCAAATGGCATTACAAGTGATCAAACAGCTGTTGGTGACCGTTACGTAATGGAAGAAATGAAACGTGGTGGCTATAATCTCGGCGGTGAACAATCTGGTCATATTATTTTCTTAGATTACATTACAACTGGCGATGGAATGTTAAGTGCACTTCAACTTGTAAACATTATGAAAATGACGAAAAAATCATTATCTGAGCTTGCAAGTGAAATGACAAAGTTCCCGCAATTACTCGTGAATGTTCGTGTAACGGATAAAAAACAAGCATTAGAAAATGAAAAAATTAAAGAAATCATTCATGTTGTAGAAGAAGAGATGAATGGCGATGGTCGTATTCTTGTTCGTCCTTCTGGTACAGAGCCATTAATCCGTGTTATGGCAGAAGCGCCAACACAAGAGCTTTGTAATCAATATGTAAATCGTATTGTAGAAGTTGTGAAAGCAGAAGTTGGAGTTGAATAATAGTTAAGTTCTATAATAAAAGGGAGCACGTTTCGTGCTCCTTCTGTATATAATGATTATCTGCAATGAAAAAATTTCATTGACGCTTTATTCCATTTATTATAAGATTATTTTGTTCTTTTTCTCAGCAAAATAGATTGAAGTAAGAAGCGCCAGAACTACCTGAGATGTAGTTGACGAGGAGGAGTTTATCGAGATTTCGGCGGATGGCTCCCGGTTGTTCATCGCAACCGAAAACTTTTACTTAAAGCATTGGGGTGACTCGATGGACAAAGGTGAAAGTGTGATGAGAGAAGAGGAACGGATGACACTAGCAGTATGAAGTATACGGACTGAAACCAAAGAGAGAGGAAGGTGAAAGCCGTTACAAGCTTACAAAGCTAGCGATATGTAAAATCCGTTTTTTGTGTATGAATAATAAGGATCGAAATATGTCGTTACATGTTTACGTGAGAACGTAAGCATGTTGTAACGGCGACAAAACATGTGTGGAATCGTAGGATTTATTGGTGAACAAGATGCAAAGGAAATTTTATTAAAAGGTTTAGAGAAGCTAGAATACCGTGGATATGATTCAGCTGGTATTGCAGTGCAAGCAGCGAATGGTGTTGTTGTATTTAAAGAAAAAGGTCGCATTGCAAAGCTTCGCGAAATCGTGGATGAAAATGTAGCAGCTAACGTGGGAATCGGTCATACACGTTGGGCAACTCATGGTGTACCAAGTCAGGTGAACGCACATCCACATCAAAGTGCTTCAGAGCGCTTTACCCTTGTGCATAACGGTGTAATTGAAAACTATGAGCTATTAAAGAATGAATATCTTCAAGATGTGAACTTTGTAAGTGAAACAGATACAGAAGTAATCGTTCAGCTTGTAGAAAAACAAATGAAGACAGGTTTGACGGTAGAAGAAGCATTCCGTAAAACGTTAACATTATTACACGGCTCATATGCATTGGCATTACTTGATGCAGAAAACCCAGACATGATTTATGTTGCTAAAAACAAAAGCCCGCTATTAGTGGGTACTGGAGATAACTTTAATGTTGTTGCAAGTGATGCAATGGCAATGCTACAAGTTACAGATCAATTTATCGAGCTAATGGATAAAGAAATGGTTCTTGTAACAAAAGAAAAGATTACAATTCAAAATTTACAAGGTGAAACGATTGATCGTGCACCATTTACAGCTGAATTAGATGCAAGTGACATTGAAAAAGGAACATATCCTCATTTCATGCTAAAAGAAATTGATGAACAGCCGCTTGTAATCCGTAACATTATTCAAAAGTATCAAAATGAAGATGGCGAAATCGAACTAGATAAAGAGATTCGTGATGCGATTTTAGAAAGTGATCGTATCTATATCATCGCATGTGGAACGAGTTATCATGCAGGTCTTGTTGGAAAACAATTCATTGAGAGTTTTGCAAAAGTACCAGTAGAAGTGCATGTAGCAAGTGAATTTTCTTACAACATGCCATTATTAACAGAAAAACCATTCTTTATTTACATTTCACAAAGTGGTGAGACTGCAGATAGCCGTGCAGTACTTGTGCAAACAAATGAAATGGGACATAAAGCATTAACAATTACAAACGTGCCAGGTTCTACACTGTCTCGCGAAGCTGATTATACATTACCATTACATGCTGGCCCAGAAATCGCAGTAGCTTCGACAAAAGCATACACAGCACAGCTTGCAGTACTAGCGATTTTAGCAGCTGACATTACAAAAGCAAAAGGCTTAGCAGTTGATTTTGATTTAATCCAAGAACTTGGTCTTGTTGCAAACGCAATGGAAGTACTTTGCAATCAAAAAGATGAAATGGATGCAATTGCAAAAGAATACTTAGCAACAACACGCAACTGTTTCTTCATTGGCCGCGGCGTTGACTTCTATGTTGGTTTAGAAGGCGCATTAAAGCTAAAAGAAATCTCTTACATCCAAGCAGAAGGCTTTGCTGGCGGAGAGTTAAAACACGGTACAATCGCGCTAATTGAAAAAGGTACACCAGTTGTCGCACTTGCTACGCAAGAGCACGTAAACTTAGGTATTCGTGGTAATGTAAAAGAAGTAGTGGCACGCGGAGCAAACCCTTGCATCATCGCAATGAAAGGCTTAGAAATGGAAGGCGACCGCTTCATCGTACCAGCTGTACACGAAGCACTAGCACCGCTTGTAGCAGTTATTCCATTACAGTTAATTGCATACTATGCAGCGCTTCACCGTGAGTGTGACGTTGATAAGCCTCGTAACCTAGCTAAGTCAGTTACTGTTGAGTAAGAGTTTGGTAATTTGATAGATATTTGTGTTGATTTACAATAAAGTTTGATTAAAAGTCCTGTATGATATACAGGACTTTTTTTGTTCCGCAATCGGTCCATATTCTGGAATAACTCTTGTGAAAGTGACATAATTGTTATTAAGTTTAAAGAACAGCATAGCGACATAAGAAGCCCTTAAGCTTATGTTCCAAAGAGAGGTTAAAGGTATGGTAGACGTAATTATTCTGAATGGTGGATCGAGTTCCGGGAAAACCACTATTGTAAAATGTCTTCAAAATTCATTGCCAACGTCATGGTTAAGGTTCAGTATCGACGATTTAATCGACGCCATGCCCGATGCAATGATGGAAGCAGACAGTGGAATTAAATTCGGTGATGATGGGTCTGTCAGTCCAGGTACGGAATTTCGTACATTAGAATCTGCATGGATGCACGGTATTGGTGAGATGGTCCGTAGAGGAGCCAGGGTGATTATCGACGATGTCTTCATTAGCGGAGTAGATTCTTGTAATCGTTGGAAAGCTGCCTTGGAAGGGTTGCAGGTGCTGTGGGTTGGTGTTCTCTGTGACCCTATTGTGGCATCCGCTCGTGAGAGGGAACGAGGGGACCGCGTTGCGGGAATGGCAGTTTCACAAGCGACTTCGGTTCACGTTGGCATACATTATGACATCAAAGTCGACACAACAAAGACATCGCCAGAAGAATGTGCCCGAATTATCTGGCAAAAAATCATCCCATGAGAACCTACGAGGTGTTTTTAAGCAAACGGGGGCATTTCTGCAATAGCTCTCAATCACAGATGTATAGAACAGTCTTCCGCAATTGGGCGCAATTCTTCAATAAGCATTGTGATCTTTCTTTATGTTTAGGGCGTGTTACTTTAAGAACCAGCTGCCAAATTAGGCAGCTATTTTTATTAAAGTAACGGTGGTTATTTAAAAAGGTAAAAGGGTTAGGGGCATGTTACAATTGGTTTTATAGTAGTATTTGAGGTTATATAGAATTGAAACGGAGAAAAAAATAATAACAGGTGCAGCTTCTGGAATTGGAAAAGAAATTGTTAAGCAGTGCTTAAGTGAGGGTGCTTCAGTAATTGCATGCGATATTAATGAGCATTTCTTAAGTGATTTAAAATTTTACCCGAAGAAGAGACAATGGTGCATTTTGCCGATAAAATCGCCTAAGCTGGCTACAGCGCTTCTTCACGCTTGTTCCGAATTCAATGGACTGAACCAGTTAATTACGAATTGCTAGAGAAGATAATTGAATTTAATATCAAGGATAAGGCTGAGAATTCAAATTTTTGGCGGCAATAGCATAATATCGAAGGAGGAAGACATGGAGGTTTTTGTAAAATATTTAGCAGGTATCGATAACCCTGACCACCAGGGCCGAACAGAGGAAATTTTGACGTGGGTTGCTAATAAGTTCCCAAATTTGGAACCGCAAATCAAGTGGAATACGCCAATGTTTTCTGATCACGGCACATTTATCATCGGCTTTTCCACAGCGAAGCATCATTTGAGCGTTTCACCCGAAGAAGCAGGCATTGTGTACTTTGCCGATGACATTGTACAAGCTGGCTACAGCGCTACCAAAGGCTTATTTCGAATTCCGTGGAATGAGCCAGTAAATTACGAATTGCTAGAGAAAATGATTGAATTTAATATTCAGGATAAAGCAGAATATACGAATTTTTGGCGGAAATAATACATCACGCCTTATCAAAAAACGCATGACACGAAAAAATGTCATGCGTTTTTGTAACTCAATTAAGGCGCCAACAGCTCAATAGTAGCATATGCGAACGCCTGTCAAAATACTTCCCCAGCATCGGTCAATGGATGGTGAAAGCTTTTTACTTTCAGGGTTCACTTTAGGAGAATTGCTTACGAGTGCCCTTCATCAATGTTTGTATTTTGAATCCCGATTTTTCCTGCTTTAATCTTGCTTCGGAATAACACAAAATATACAAGAGCTCCCGTTGCAAATAGCGTTCCGCCTACAATTGCCACTCCATGAAACATATCAGGGATAGTCAATACTCCCATTTCGAACACGAGCCATATTAAAGCGCCATACGTGACAGGTGCTCTCCATTTCCCTAAATTGAACGTCTCCGCGTCAGGCAAATCTTTTCTACGCAAATAGTAAGCCAGAACGGTTATGAAGTATAAAGCGGTAAGAACAACAGATGTTGACCCGACTAGTAAAGTTAAAGAATCAGAGAATAGGATTGCTATAATATCGAGAACTAATACAAGCAAAATCGCATTTACCGGTACGGATGTTCCTGGGTTCACCTTTTTAAAATAACGTGAAGCAAAAAATACATCGTCCCGCGCCATTGCATAAATGATACGGGAAGCGGAAGCCATTCCGATTAATCCACATGCAAAAATGGAAATGATAACAAGAAGCATAAACAAAGTGCCGATGAATTGGCCGAGCTTTGTTTTAATAATAAGTGGAAGCGGATTGGCGGAAGCTGTCACACCTGCTAAATCTGTAATGGAAATTGTAACAGTAAAAAGAAAAGCAAACCCAATGATACCACCAATTAGTAACGCGAAAAATACAGCGCGTGGTACATTTTTACTTGCGTCAATTGTTTCTTCCGAAAGATTCGCCGCGGCTTCAAAGCCGACCATGGTCCACGATCCCATTAGCATAGCAATCACAAAGCTGCCAAGGTACGTGCCGCTTTTCTGCGCGCCGATATTTGTTAGCATATCCCAATTTGGAGTTGTGAATAGCGCAACAACAGCAAGAATAACAAGAATGCCCACCAGACCGATCACTTCGGTATATACTGCAATGTCATTGAGACGAGAAGCCAGTTTTACGCCAAAAATGTTGAGGACAGCCTGTAGCAGTAAGGTTGCGAGTGTAATATACAAAAGGGTTTTTCCACCAATATTCCAGCCGAATACATCAGCAATGAGTGGAGACAGGCCGAAATCGACGGCAGGAATGACAATGACAAAAAAGCAAAATCCGAGCCAGCCGGAAAACCACCCTAATCCTTGATTTGCCAGCCGCGTCACCCATTGGTACGAGTAGCCGCTGAGGGGCATTCTTCCTGCCAATTCGGCAATAACAAGAGCGACAAGTAAGTGGCCTGCTAATACGATTGGCCACGTCCAAATACCTGCAGGCCCCGCATTGTTTAAAACAAAACCAAAATTTGTGAAAATGCCCGTTGTGATGGACATAAATGAAAACGCGACTGCAAAAGAACTAAAAAACTTTAAAGATCTTTGTAATTCTTGCTTGTAGTGATATTGCTGCATGTTATTCGTTTCTTGCTTGATTTTTGTTTGCATAAAAAGCCCCCTTCCGATTTTCCTGTACGTTGTATACCCTCCTAGCCTGTTTCTCTCCTTTCTTTTATACTGAAAATTCAGTCTTTTTAAAACGATTTCATTCACTCTCTTCTATTGCAAGTACCATACCAATTATATAATTCGCGTCATGCTTGAATTTCGTAAGCTCTTTATTGATTAAAATGTTGTTCCTTTTATGAAATTTTGAATAGTTTATTCAAAATTTCATATTCCGTCGTTTTGTTAAATAATTAGATTCCTATTATTTTCCTGCGTTACATAAATAAAATAGGCCGTGAATATACTGTGGATATGTTGTATGACTTTAATTAGGATAGGAGTGAATAAACGATGCGCGTCCTTATTTCTGGTGCGAGCATTGCTGGGCCGGCACTAGCTTACTGGCTTCACCGCTACGGTTTCGACGTGACTGTAATAGAACGTGCGCCCGCATTGCGCCCAGGTGGATATGGTGTTGATATTCGTGGTGCAGCCATTATGGTGCTTAAGCGGATGGGGATTCTCGATCAAGTTCGTGCAGCTGACACGCACATGACCGGTGTTTACTTCGTGAATAGCAAAGGCAAAATCGAAGGTAAAATAAGCGAAGCGAGTATGGGGAACCAGCAGGGACTGGATATCGAAATCATGCGCGAGGACCTTAGTAATATTTTGTACGACTTGACCAAGGATACGGTCGAATATATTTGGGACGATTCGATTACCGCTATACATGAGACTGAAGCAGGTGCAGAAGTCCAATTTATTCGTAGCAAGCCGCAGACATTCGATCTGGTCGTCGGTGCGGACGGGCTCCATTCCAATGTGCGCACCTTAATTTTTGGTGACAAAGAACAATTTAAACATACTCTTGGCTGTTATATCTCAATTTTTACCCTCGAAAATTACCTTAACATCGACCACCGCCAGCTGCTTTATACGATGCCAGGCAAAACTGTAGGTATGTATAGTGCCCGTGATAATACTGAAGCAAAGGGTATGTTCGTGTTCAAATCAGAGGCACTGAAGTACGATCGCTATGATGTGGAAGCCCAAAAGAAACTTGTAGACAATGCTTTCCAAGGTCATACGGGCTGGGAAACTCCGCATCTACTCAAAACTATGAAAGAGGAGACAGACTTTTACTTTGATGAGATTTGCCAGATTCATATGCCAACATGGTCAAAGGGACGGATTACATTGGTAGGTGATGCGGCGTATGGTCCATCACCACTTTCGGGTCAAGGCTCTAGCCTCGCACTTGTCGGGGCTTATGTACTAGCTGGTGAACTTAAAGCCGCGCAAGGCAATTATGACCGCGCCTTTGTTGCCTACGAAAAAGAGATGAGAAATTTTGTTGAGAAAAATCAAAAAATAGGGTTAACAGCTGCTGGAGGCATGATCGAAAGCTCAAAATCCAAAATCTTGCTTCGCAATTTAATGTTGCGTGTACCCATCCTTATGGGTGCAATGTTTAAGATGATTACAAAAATGATAGTGAAAGCTTCCAATGAGATTGAACTGAAAGATTATTGATATAGATATTTAAGAGGGAAGTTTCAGTGCACCTTTAATAATATTGTTGCTTTTCCGCAATCGATCGTTTTAATGGGGGGAAGGATTACAAAAAGTTGTATCGTTTGTCCCCCTGGATATGGTTTATCTAAAGGGGCTTTTTATATTGGAAGGAAAAGAACATCTGAATTAAAAGGTGAATTAAGGAGCTGTTGATTGACGATAGAATTGTTCCGTTAAAGGGCTAGTCTCTGGAATAAGAGATTGTGCAGCGCATTAAAACTTGAAATAATTATAATGAAAGTAATTCTAATTGAAGTTGCATTAGAACGTATGTTCTTGTATAATTGTTATGTAAAAAACAAAAGGAGGTATTAAAATGAGTAAAGTTTTAAGGTTTGAATTTCAAGTTCCCAATCCTGAAGAAGCAATTGAGTTTTATACAAATAGTTTTGGTTGGAAGTTTGAAAAGATGCCTGGACCACAAGACTATTGGTTCATTATTACGGGTGAGGGCGGTAAACCTGGTATCGATGGTGGATTGATGAAGTCCCCTGACGGTGTTACTAGAACTACTAATTCTATTGAAGTACCTTCAGTTGATGAATACATAAAAAAAATTACTGAAAATGGTGGACAAGTAGTTGTGCCTAAAACTGCTATTCCTAATATGGGTTACTTTGCTTATTGTTTAGATAATCAAGGACTTCTTTTTGGAGTGTCTGAAGCCAATACTGAAGCATGAAAAGTTAGGTATTTTTAATCAAACATTATTTTAAATTTACTCTAACAGAGCGGATTTCTAAAACAAACAATTGTAGTGATTTAACTTTATTTGTTCATTTTCAAGTAATGTTATAAATGGAACCATGAAAAATTGTTTAGGCTTTATATTTGATATAGTCATTAGGCAATTATATGATATGAATACTAAAGTATAATGGAATGCTTAAACGAAAAAAATTAATATTAACTAAGCGAGAAGAAAGGGAGAGAAGCAAATGATTAATAAGGTCGGTCAAATTATGCTATATGTAAATAATCAAGATGAGGCAGTGCAATTTTGGACAGAAAAAGTAGGATTTAGTGTAGTTTCTGAAGAGGATAACGGCCAAGGATTTAGATGGATTGAAATTTCTCCAACAAGGGAAGCAGGAACGAATATCATTCTTCACAATAAGGAATTAATTGCTAAAATGCAGCCTGAATTAAATCTTGGTACACCTTCGATGATGTTTTTTACGGAAGATCTTGATAAGTTATATAAAGACTTTTCGGATAAAAAAATTACAGTCGGAGAAATTGTGAGTATGCCTTCTGGTAGAGTATTTAACTTTGCTGATAATGAAAACAATTATTTTGCAGTCATGGAAAAAAAGTAACTCATAAAATTCTAGAAGAAACAAACATCAAAACGAATTTTAATCGTTTTAATATCGAGTGACAATAAAGTTATTTAATATAAAATAAAGTCACTTAAGAACACACCTTTGGGATCTCATGATGACATCTCCTTTGGTGTGTTTTTTTATAAAGAGTAATAAGAAGAATTCCGGTTCCAAGTGTCCGACGAAAATAAAGTTGCAGACTGGAAAAACAGATTAAACTGAACTGCAATTTAATTCATTAAGTAAGCTAACGGATAGATTATGAAGATAGGAATGAGGGAGGAACTTATGGACTCAAGGAAAGCATCTTTGAGCTTCGAGAAAGTCAATTGTGGCGGTTTTCATGGAGACATCGTCTGTACGGCCATCGTTACTAAGCTTCGTGCTGCTGGTTGTGTTTTCGCCGAAGATGAGGCCCGGTTACTCATTTCTGCGGCTCAGACGCTGGACGATCTCGCCGCCATGGTGGACCGGCGAGTAGGTGGTTTGCCCCTCGAACACGTTATCGGGTGGACGGAGTTTTGCGGTCTGCGGATAGCGGTGGACCCGGGAGTTTTCGTACCCCGCCACCGCACTGAGTTTCTCGTCCGTCAGGCCGCCGCCCTCACACGGCAAGGAGCCGTTGTGGTTGACCTGTGTTGCGGTTCGGGCGCGTTGGGCGCCGCGCTTGCTGCAGTGCAGGAACGGATTGAGTTATACGCTTCTGACATTGACCCAGCAGCGGTGCGGTGCGCTTTGCGCAACGTCACTGCTGCTGGGGGGCACGTTTACGAAGGTAACCTCTACGAGCCGTTGCCCGCCACACTGCGGGGCCGCGTCGATATCCTGGTCGCCAACGTACCTTACGTACCTACCGCGGTGATTAGAATGCTACCCCCAGAGGCTCGCATACATGAGGCGCGTGTGGCGCTTGATGGAGGTGTGGACGGGCTTGATGTCCAGCGGCGGGTGGCGGCTGCGGCGCCAGAGTGGCTGGCACCTGGCGGCCATTTGTTGGTCGAGACTAGTGAACGGCAGGCAAATCAAACTGTCGAGATCTTCGCTCGTAATGGGTTGATACCGCAGATGGCTCGTTCTAATGAACTGGATGCCACCGTTGTCATCGGAACTAGGCCCGCCTGTTTATCCCAAACTAACGGGCAGTAAGACCCTCACCTCAAAATTCAGAGAAAAACGAAGAAGGTAGGTGGGGGATGAAGAACCCCCCCACTGATGGAAGTTTCACTTTATTGCAAAAACACGACGGTACTAAATATCTACCGATGTCTTACTTGCATACTAATTGAGCCAGCTGCTTATAGATCTTCACAATTTCTTCAAGCCTTATTCTTACTAATCCGCTTGAGGAGGGGGCAATAAAATCAATTGTTCCAGGTATGACTGGCTCAGGTTGCTGTCCCCATGGGGCTACCTTTCGACCGCTATATTCTTGATAAACGCCTTTCCCAACAAAACAGACTACTTCGGGCTTTAACTGTGTAATTTTTTGTTTTAGAATTTCTTTTCCTTCTTTATATTCTTCCTTGGTAATCTCATCTGCCGCTTTAGTTGGTCTTGCTACTATGTTTGTAAGACCCATATCCAAATCCAATAATTTATAGTCTTCCGAAGCATCATATTTTCTTGGTGTTAGTTCCGCTTCATGGAGAATTCTCCAAAAACGATTATTAGGATTGGCGAAGTGATGCCCTGTTTCACTTGAGCGAATGCTTGGATTAAAGCCGACAAACAAAATTTTTAACCCTTTTTTAATATGATCATTAACTGGTTTCAAGAATACACTGCCTCCTTATATGGAATACAAACTGATAAAGTTTTTTTATTTTACCACAACCTTTTCAGTTTTTTCTTAGTGTGTTGGATTAGATTTCCTGTAGGGGGATGCAAGGGGAAAGTTTAAGTGAGTCAAAAACGGACAAAATTCATGATGCTTCTGGTTGCTATCTTAACGGTATCTTCGATTACACACAAAGTATTTTAGACTATAAAATATTGGACTGGTCAACTACCCACCACTTAAACGCTAACGCGTTTTGAAGTGGGGGCTTGTAAAAAGCCCTGGTTGTCTAGCCTTAGTCTTTTATAGACTCCGTTCGTAGGTTGCATACCCAAGAATGATTCCCTAGTTCTTGGTTCTATGGTGGCTCTGTAACAGTTCTGATTGGGAAGGAACGGTCAACCACAAGCCTTCTTGCACGAGAAGTTGCCAACACCTACAAACATTGGCGAAGGGAAACAAACTCTTAGGAGGGACAAAACATGCGTGTATTTGTCAAGAATTTAAGGGGAGAACCGCTGATGTCCTGTAGTCCTCGTAAGGCTCGGCTTCTTCTCAAACAAGGAAAGGCCAAAATTGTGGGATACACACCATTTACCATTCAGCTCCAATACGCTACTGGAGAAACGGTACAACCTGTTACAATCGGCATTGACAGTGGTGCAAAGTATGTAGGCATTGCAATTACCACACAAGAAAGAGTACTCGCAAAAGGAACCATTGCGTTACGTCAAGACGTCAAAGAGAACCTGATCCTTAGAGCTACACTACGCAGAGGACGCAGACAACGTAAAACCCGCTACCGAAAAGCACGTTTTCTGAACCGAAAAAAGAAAGAAGGCTGGCTCCCACCCTCCATTCAAAGTCGAATCGACAATGTTATTCATTGGATAGAGAAATTCAAATCACTCGTGCCATCTCCAAAAGTCATTGTTGAAGTAGGAAAATTTGATGCACAAAAGCTAAAAAATCCTGACATACAAGGAACAAAATATCAACAAGGAGATACCTTTGGCTTTTGGAATACAAGGTATTACGTATTTGCGAGAGATCAATATACCTGTCAAATTTGCAAGAAAAAAGGTGGTATCTTGCATACGCATCATATCATCGAACGATGCAACGGCGGCTCTGATATGGCAGATAACCTTGTAACTGTACATGAAGAATGTCATCAAAAATTTCATCAAGGGAAAATCAAACACAATTTCAAGAAACCAAAACAATATAAAGAAACAGCTTTTATGAATATATTGCGGCTACAAATTATGAATCGTTTAGATTGTGAGATTACGTATGGCAGTTGCACAACACCAAAGAGAAAAGAACTTGGATTAGCTAAAACGCATGCAAATGATGCCATTTCGATTACCAATCCAATACAACTACAAGAATACGATCAAAGCGGTGAATTTTTCATCAAGCAATTTAGAAAGAAAAAACGCTCTCTTCATGAAGCAACCGCAAGAAAAGGGAGAAAAACGAAAAATACAAGTGCAAAACGGAACAATAAAAATACACCGCATGTAGATCAAATCTATTTAGGAGATAAAGTCAAGGTATTTGGGCAAGTAGGATTTGTGACGGGGTTTACAGGGAAAATGGTATACGTACAAGATATACATGGACACTATGTACAAAATCCTGATAAATCTTATAAGCAAGTGAAGATATCAGATATAGAACGTATACACCATACGAACAATTGGCAGTTCTTAGAAATCAGTTAGGCTATGCCTAATCGAAATTCATCCCCACCTTACCGCTGGGCTCTTGCCCGTCACGCGCTTGAAGATGGGGACTTCTTTCGGAAATACGTTAAACAAAGACATTGAAATTTTTTCGAAAAGGCTGAGCATAAACCAGATTTTTTCTGATTTATGTCCCAGCCTCTTTTGGCATCTTTATGTTTATTCCACTATGGCCTGTTCACTTTGCTCCATACCTCTGATGGATTCAGCTACTTTAACCATCATGGAACATTCGACTCTCTTACGGAAGATGTCACAACTGAAGTCGTAAGTTCCATTGAGGGAGCCGGTTGCGTGCAGCGCGTTGGCAGGGCAACCGCCGCTGCAGTAAAGTTTCGCCCAGCAGTCTTGGCATTCTGGCTTCGAGTAGCAGTTGCTTTCTTTAAATTGGCATTGCGTTTCTGGTTTTGTGATTCCATCCCAGATGTTTCCCATGCTGTATTCTTCATCTCCGACGAATTGGTGGCAAGGGAAGAGCTCGCCCCATGGTGTAACAGCGAGATATTCCGTTCCTGAGCCGCAGCCGGAAATTCTTTTTTGAATGCAAGGGCCTTCTGAGAGATCAAGCATGTAATGGTAGAAGGTGAAGCCATTGCCTTCTTCCGCGCGCTTTAGCATTTCTTTAGCGAGAATCTCGTATTGGCTGTAAATCTCAGGGAGATCCTTCTGGGTGAGTGCATATGTTTCCCGTGGATCACAGATGACCGGTTCCATCGAGAGTTTGTCGAAACCAAGATCTGCAATGTGAAAAATATCATTAGTAAAGTCTACATTGTTGTGGGTGTAGGTTCCACGTACATAGTATTCTTTGTCTCCACGTTTTTCGACGAATTCCTGGAATTTCGGAACGATATAATCGTAGCTACCCTTCCCGGCAACTGTTTTGCGAAGGTGGTCATGGACGCCTTTTCTTCCATCAAGACTCAATACGACATTGTACATTTCCGCGTTCAAGAAATCGGTGACCTCATCGTCCAGCAGCATGCCATTCGTAGTGAAGGTGAAGCGAAAAGTCTTTTTGTACTCTTTTTCTTTACTTCTTGCGTAAGCGACAATTTGCTTGACCACCTTCCAGGCCATGAGTGGTTCTCCACCGAAGAAGTCGACGTCGAGATTTCGGTGATGACAGGAGTTTTCCAATAAGTAATCGATGGCCCTTTGTCCAACCTCGTAGCTCATGATTGCTCTGTTTCCGTTATATTTTCCTTGGCTGGCGAAGCAGTATTCGCATGATAGGTTACATGTATGCGCGACATTGAGGCAAAGTGCCTTTACATAAGTTTGACGATTTCTCAAATCAATTGAGAGGTCCTTAAATTCATCTTCAGTAAAGAGTTGCCCATCATTTTTTAGCTCCTCGACATCTGCGATTGTTTCGCGAATGTCTCCTTCGGAAATATAGGAATCATGTTTGTACTTTTCTATCATCATTGTCACGATTTCTTCCGTAGGAGTATTCTCATAAAGCGCGATGATTTCATAGGCGAGGTCGTCGACAACATGCACCGATCCACTATAGGTGTCGAGCACGATGTTGTATCCATTTAATTTATATTGATGAATCATACTTGATAATCAAACTCCTTTTGTCCATAAAGTGAAACTTCTATCAGTGTGATTTTCCCCTCCACTGATGGTCAGTTGAACCGATAGGGATTTTACTGCTCGCGGATAGCAGAATAAAAATTGCCGCCCATCTGGAAAGCAGTTGGGCGGTACATTTCTTATTTCCTATCGGTTCATTGTGTTTTCACACTTCTGATTTGCAACTCCACAAGACGTTTTACAAGCTGATTGGCAAGATGTTTGGCATGCACCGCATCCACCGTGTTTTACAGTATCCGTCAGTTTACGAGTGCTCAGTGTTACGATTCTTTTCATAACGTATAGCTCCTTTTTAAAATGTTTTTTGAAGAAATAAGAGTTAAATTTTGTGAAATTATTCACATTCGGAGATAGAAATTGTGAACGATTTCACAATTTGGGTTAAACCTTGTGAATCCTTTCACATTAATTCCAACAATAATTTTAACAACACCGTGGATTCACGTCAATCATTCTTGATGTCTTGATGCTGTGGAAAATTTACCGTGTATATAATTTAATATTTATGTAATCGTTAATTTTTATCCCGCATTAACGGGCAGTAAGCCCACCACATCAAGATTGATAGAGAAGCGAAGAAGATAGGTGGGGGATAACTGCCCGTTAAAGCCCGATTGGTGAGAGCTTTCCATCAGTGGGGGACGAAGAAAACCCCCACTGATGGAAGTTTCACTTTATCTTTTTGAGTATGTAATTATGCTTTGGGGCTCCCTGTTATAATAGTGAATCCGTCCTTTCTTGAGATAGTTGAAGGTACTATCCCAAGAAAGAACGGATTTTTTTCATGTGTCTATTTTTTAATTTTGTAACAGCCTCTAGTTATTACGGAACCTGTGTGTCGTACTTTCGCTGTAATTCCTTTAACTCCTCCACCAAATTCTCTCCAATCGTAGGAGCAAGTTGGTCGTATATAGGTGATAGTGTCTTTTCCCACTCTTTTCGTTGTTTGTCGTTTAATTCATGAATTTGAATTGAGGAGTTTTGTTTCATGAGTTCAAGTTGTTCTTTGTTCATTTGAATGGATTGTTGATTATTCCAAGCAGTCGTTTCTTCCATTGCTTCCATTAATATTTGCTTTGTTTTTTTCGTTTGTTTGTCCCAGGTTTTTTGATCCATCATGACAACATATCCTAAATACCCATGGTTAGTAATTGTCAAATAGTTTTGAACGTTATAGAATTTTTTAGAGTAGATATTTGAAATGGTATTTTCTTCGCCATCAACTTTTCCTGATTCAATTAATTGATATGTAGAGTTAAATGAATCAGGATATGCGTGAACTTTTAATAAATCAAATTGGGATTTGATTACACCACTTTGCATGATGCGAAAAGATTGTCCTTTTATATCTTCGGGTGTATAAATAGGTCCTTTATTTGAAGTGATTTGTTTAAAGCCGTTGGACCAGTGGGCAAGCCCTTTTATTCCATCTTTTTGTAAGGATTGAAGTAATTGTTCCCCAATTTTTCCGTTTAAGCCTTCTTGTAAGGCTTCATAACTTGAAAAAGCAAATGGTAAATCAAGTACGCCCCATTCAGAGGAGAACGCTCCAAGTTTTGATGTAGAGGGAGCAATAATTTGTACTTGCCCAGATTTTAAAGCATGAAATTCTTCTATATCAGAATATAAGCTTCCGTTAGGGAAGACCTCTATTTTTATTTTACCATTTGACTTTTCATCAACGAGTTCAGCAAATTTGTTGGCAGCACGTCCTTTTGGTGTGTTTTCTGCTACAACATGGCTAAATTTAAAGACGATTTGGTCTTCTAGCCCTTCTTGTTCGTTATCGTATGAGAGTGCATTTTGAGAAAAATAACTCTGATATTTAATAAATAAAGCGCTTGCAATTAAAGTGATGAAAAGAAGTATAAAAGTAGCTGCTTTTTTCATCTTAGTCCTCCTTTTGAGGTTGTTATTGTAAGCATATCGAGAAGATTTCTATTCGTAAAGATGCTTTTAGAAGAAAGGAGGGGCAAAAGTGAGGAAATTACCGATCCGTTGGAAAATTACGATTCTTTCTTATGCTGTAGTTATATTTTCGCTCATGATTGGCGGTGGGGTTATAATCGCAAATATTCAACAAAAAGAAGAGAAAGAATTAAGAATTAGATCTATGAATACAGCGCGAACGGTAGCTGAAATGTCAGATGTAAAGAAGTCACTTCAAGAAGCAAATGGATGGATTACATTAAATCCTGTTATTGAAAAGATTAGAGTAATTAATGAAACAGATTATATTGTAGTTATGAATATGGAACGAGTTCGATATTCGCATCCTGTGAAAGAAATGATTGGGAAACCTTCAAAAGGAACAGATGAAGAACCAGCATTTGCAGAGCATATTTATTTTTCAAAGGCAAGGGGAGAAATAGGTACCGTAATTCGTGCGTTTATGCCTATTAAAGATCAAGATTTAAACCAAATTGGTGTTGTCGTTGTAGGAAATAAAATACCAAGCTTTTGGGGGATTATGGTTGAATTACAAGGAGAAATTCTTTTTATAGTCATATTAACTTTAATATTCGGATTGATAGGTTCATTAATGCTTGCCAATCATATAAAAAAACAAATGTTTCAGTTAGAGCCATATGAGATTAAACGGATACTTGAAGAAAGGACAGCAACTTTTCATTCGATGAATGAAGGTGTGATTGCGATTGATAATCAAGAAATTATTACAGTTTTTAACGAGAAAGCAAAGCAAGTTTTTCATGTAGATGGAGATGTTGTAGGAAAGCCTATTCGTAAAGTATTACAGGATACAAGGCTTCCAGAAATCGTGGAGAAAAATCAGGCAGTATACAATGAGGAGATAAAAGTCAGCGGACAGGTTATTTTAAGTAATCGTATCCCTATTAAGAAAGATAATGAATTAATTGGAGCTGTAGCAATTTTTCAAGATCGTACTGAGGTAACAAAGCTCGCGGAAGAATTAACGGGAGTGAAGAACTTTGTAGAAGCACTGCGTGTGCAAAGCCATGAGCATATGAATAAACTTCATACAATAGCAGGTTTAATTCAGCTTGGTAAAGCTGATAAGGCATTACAGCTTGCATATAACACTTCAGAAGAGCAGGAGAATGTAACAAATTTTTTAAATGAGACAATTAAAAATGATGCTGTTGCAGGTCTGCTTTTAAGTAAAGTAAGTAGAGGGAAAGAGCTAGGAATTCAGGTGAGTATTGATCAAAATAGTTATTTGGAGGCTTTTCCGTACCAATTAGATCAACATGATTTCGTTGTATTATTAGGGAATTTAATAGAAAATGCATTCGGATCATTTGAACAAATTGAGGCCACGAATAAAAGAATTGATATTAGTATTGAGCAGTCAGACGACATGTGCGCGATATTAATTGAAGATAATGGCTGCGGAATAAAAGAAGAGTATTTATCAAGGGTATATGAGAAAGGGTTTACTGTGAATAAGCGTAGCGGGACAGGTTATGGTCTTTTTCTAGTAAAACAAATTGTTGAAAAGGGAAGAGGAGAAATTAGAATTTCATCTTTTCAAGATGAAGGAACTTCTTTTATCATTACTTTTCCAATGGAGATGGAGGCGGAATGGTATGGCATGTAAAGAGGAATTTAAAGTAGTGTTGATAGAAGATGATCCAATGGTTCAGGAAGTAAATAAAGAATTTATAAGAAGTGTAGAAGGGTTTCAAGTAATAGCTGTTGCAAGCGATGGTGAGGAGGGGGTTCGTTTTGTTAAAAAAATGAATCCGGATCTTGTTATTTTGGATATTTTTATGCCTAAAAAGGATGGTATTAAAGTACTGCAGGAATTTCGAAAGCAAGAATTAGAAACGGATGTAATCGTTGTGTCTGCCGCTAAAGATAGGGAAACAATTAAACTCATGCTTCAAAATGGAGCACTAGACTATATTATTAAGCCTTTTAAGTTGTATCGTATTCAGCAAGCGTTAGAGAAATACCGTCAATATAGAACGAGTTTGAGAGATTCTGGGGTTATTTCGCAGGAGCAACTAGATTTATTACTATATTCTGGGCGTTCTGAAAAAACAGTGAGCAATTTGCCAAAAGGTTTGAACGAATTTACATTAAATGAAATTGTAAAGTATGTAAAAAAGCAAGAAGAACCTCGTTCTGCTGAAGAAGTGGCACGTGCAATTGGTATAGCTAGAGTGACGGCTCGGCGTTACTTAGACTATTTAGAAAAAAAGGGCGTAATTCATTTGGCAGTTCAATATGGTGGAGTTGGAAGGCCAATTAATCGTTATGTATTTCATGAAATGAAAAACTAAGACCAAAATGAACAAAATATTCGTTATGACCATAAACTTCTCTCTTTTTAATGTAAACGCTATCATTATGTTAGAAACAAGCGGATAGAAAATTTAGAAAATATAGGGGGAGAAGAAAGGTGAAACGACTTTTTAAAAACTTAACCTTTCAAGTATTAACGGCTATTGTGCTTGGTGTGTTAGTTGGGTTACTTTGGCCAAGTGTCGGTAAACAAATGAAGCCGTTAGGCGACACATTTATTAATGCTGTAAAAATGGTAATCGCACCAATTATTTTCTTAACAATTGTACTTGGAATTGCCAAAATGGGAGATATGAAAAAGGTTGGTAAGGTCGGCGGTAAAGCTCTTATTTATTTTGAGGTTGTGACTACATTCGCACTTATTGTTGGTTTAATTGTTGTAAATGTTATGAAGCCAGGGGAAGGTCTTAATTTTAATGAACTTGCAAAAGGGGACGTATCAAAATATACACAAGACGGCGGACATGGCATTAATTGGGTTGATTTTGTAACCCATATCGTGCCTTCTAATATGGTTGATGCGTTTGCAAAAGGTGATATTTTACAAGTATTATTCTTTTCGATTTTATTTGGTATAGGGCTAGCGGCTCTTGGAGAAAAAGGAAAATCAGTGATTGATTTCTTAGACAAACTTTCACATGTATTCTTTAACATTATTGGCTATGTAATGAAAGCTGCACCGATCGGGGCATTTGGTGCTATGGCATATACAATCGGTTACTTTGGACTTGCTTCGCTTCTGCCACTTGGGAAATTAATGATGTCGGTATATATAACGATGTTCCTATTCGTTTTTGTTGTTTTAAATATTATTTGTAAGATATATGGATTTAGTTTATGGAATTATTTAAAGTTTATTCGAGATGAAATACTAATCGTATTAGGAACAAGTTCTTCTGAATCTGTATTGCCAAGAATGATGAACAAGATGGAGCAATATGGATGTTCAAAATCTGTTGTTGGTCTTGTTATTCCAACAGGTTATTCTTTCAATCTTGATGGTACGTCTATTTATTTATCCATGTCAGTTGTCTTTTTAGCACAAGTATTTGGTATCGATTTAACAATTGGGCAGCAAGTTACGATTATTTTAGTGCTTATGTTAACGTCTAAAGGAGCTGCAGGTGTAACAGGGAGTGGATTTATTGTATTAGCGTCTACTTTATCAGCATTAAAGGTTATTCCTTTAGAAGGATTAGCATTACTTCTTGGAGTAGATCGCTTCATGAGTGAAGGCAGAGCTATTGTAAACTTAATTGGAAACGGGATTGCTACGATGATTGTTGCAAAGAGTGAAAACGAATTTGATGAAGCAAAACATGCAGAAGCAGTTTCTGGTACAAAAGCATTAACAGAGGCGAAGAAAGCTGTATAATGCATAAGTAGTAAAAGAATCGTTTGTTCTAAAAGGAATGAAGAATATAAGGGGAAAAGGAACTATCCACTACAATAGGTGGATAGTTTTTTTTATGCGTTTATCCAGCCATTTTGGGGCAGTAAGACATCTACTGACGGGAAGTTTTACTCTATCGAATCCGTTGCATAATGGTTTCTTTCCCCAGCTATCCGTTTTTGGATAAAGTTGATGGTATCTGTCACAATTCTTTTATGATTAAGGACAATTCCAGCATGCCCGCCATTATATACATATCGTGTAGGTTTTCCCCAGGACTGCCATAAGTAATCAGTGTCTTCGATATGGACATACTGATCGTTTTTGGCGGAAATTAACAGGATGTTGTCTTTGTTCATTACTGGAGCAGTTTGGTTAGGTTCTGTAATTCGCCAATACTGTATTAAATCATTATAAGTAATTCCATGTTCTTGTAAGTCTGCTTTAATATATTTCCCAGGCTTTGTATTCCAAATGGAATAAGAAAGACGATTGGCATAAAAAATAGAAGCTAGTACATCAATTTGAGGTTCAACTAAAGCCGTTAAATTTGTAATGAATCCACCTAGGCTAATACCGACTAAAATTACCGGTCCTTGTTTGTTTTTCTTAATCCATTGTATTAATCCTCTTAAATCAGCTACAGCTTGCTGAGATGATTGGACTGTTCGTTCAATATTGGCGCTAATCATGTATTCTCCGCTATATAGTGAACATTCTGGTTTTCTTTCGAAGTGCTATGGCAGCGTAAAATAATACATATTCCATTTCAAATCCATTATTCGATTATGAAATATTTTTTTTACCCTTTCATTTGAATCCATTCTCCAACCATGAACAAAAATAATGTTAGGTGAGGCATCATTTTTGTGTAAAAAGACCTCTCCAGTTACAATATCATTACATGAAATACCAGATTGAATTGAGCTTTTATATTCAAAATTACCGATATTATAATTTTGGTTATTAAAATCTTTTATTTTAAATTGAATATTGATTGAATTGGTTTTATAAAACTCTTGGATATCTTTCGTTTCTAAAACCTTACTAGGAAGAAAAGAAAATTGAAATTCTTTGCTGCGTTTCTTATGCAAACCATATAAGGCATATAAGTCCATTGCTTTTGAAAAGAACAAAATGTTATACCCCCAATTGTATAAAATAGCATATTGTATGATTTTACAATTTTTTAATTAAAAGGAATAGATTATCCTGCTTTTGTGACTGAATATGCTATATTATCTTTTTGGGTAAGGATGTTCAAACTTTCTTTTTAAAGGTAGTCGTCGTATAGGTTTTTAGTATAAGTAATGTAGATAAAGTGACAATATTGTGAAATAGAAATCGCCATAGATACAAAAGATAATGGGAACATATAATTTTTTACTCATTGTCGATATAATATATATAAGAAATACAGCGGATAAAAGGAGTAGTTTGAAATGAAACAAAAAGCTTGGGGTGCGATTCTACTTAGTAGTGCATTACTATTAACAGGATGTACTAGTAATAAAGAAGTAAAAAAAGAAACGAAAGAAAACTTAGAACAGATAGATCAAAAAAATCATAAAGAAGACAATCCGGAAGATGTGAAAGTGTATAATTCCGTACATAGTCAATATGAGAAAAAAATCAATGATGAAGTAAATCAGGCTATGGAGCTTTGGAAAGAAGCTAAAGAAGGATCTCAAGGTACATTACAATCTCCGAAGTTTAAAGAAGACGTACAAAAGGTAACAGAAAATACCTTAGCAGATATTGAGAATGTGCGTAAAGAAATTCGGGTTCCAGCATCAAAAGAAAGAGAAAACAGCGAGTATGTAGGTTTTTTAAATGAAACAGAACAGGCGATGAAAAAATTAGCGCAAGTAGCGAAAGACGAAAATTCTTCGTTAATTCGTGATGTTGAAGTACATTTTTCTACAGCAGTCAATTATTATGACCGCTTTAAAAAAGAAGAGCAGAAAGCGAAATAACTTTGTTTACAAACAAAGTTATCATTTACACTTAACGACTATAAAACCCTCACCTCAAGATTTTAAGAAATCGAAGATAGGTGGGGGTTTTTCATTGTTTTGTAAATAAAGTGAAACTTTAANNCCTAACTTCTTTGCTTTCACTGAATTTTGAGTTGGGAGTATTACTGCCCGTTAATGCGGGATGAATTTTAAGACAGAGGAATATTTGACATTTTTTGTATATATTATTATCATTATTGATAATAATAATAAATTTTAAAGGAGGTAAACAAAATGATTATTGTAACAACGGAAAGTGTGCCAGGTTATGAAGTAAAACAGACGTTAGGAACCGTGTTTGGGTTAACGGTACGGGCAAGAGGCTTAGGAAAAGATATTATGGCTTCATTCAAAGGTTTATTTGGCGGAGAGATTTCACAGTATACAGAAATGCTTGAGGATGCAAGGAAATATGCGCTAGATCGCATGATTGAAAATGCTGCAGCGATGGGGGCAAATGCAATTATTATGGTTCGTTTTGATTCAGGCAGTCTTAGTAATAATATGAGTGAAATTGTAGCATATGGTACAGCTGTTATTATAGAAACGGTTGAATAGTATGTGGAAAGGCATTTTCATATATTTCTGTGTACAGGTAATTATTTTTCTTATTATTTTAATGATTGCTAAAAGAAAAGATAAAAGATTACAAGATCATCATGGCACAGAAGTACCAAATGGGTATTTGTTTACAGGGGAAATATATTTTGATCCAATTACGAGAGAGAAATATGAAGTATACTATAACGAAATGAACGGAAAAAGGTTTCATAAAAAGTGTTAGTTTATCCCGCATTAACGGGNNGATAACTGCCCGTAAAAGCCCGATTGGTTCAACTAACCCTCAGTGAAAAAAGCACTCACTGAGGGAAGCTTCACTTTATTGTTATACGAAATCAATAGAAATAACTTTCATTGTAAAAAAGCAGCTCTTTTAGACGGAAGCTAAAAGAGCTGCTTTGCTTTTGTTTACCTTATTAACGTGCAGTAACTCCTCAGATTAAGATTTAAGGGAAATGAAGAGTATATAGGAGTAACCGTCCGTAAAAGCCTGATTGGTTCAACTAGCCTTCTGGGAAAAACCATTCCCAGAAGGAAGTTTTACTTTATCCCGCATTAACGGGCAGTAGGACCCCCACCTCAAGATTGAGGGAGAAGCGAGGAAGATAGGTGGGGGATAACTGCCCGTAAAAGCCCGATTGATTCAACTAACCCTCAGTGAAAAAAGCACTCACTGAGGGAAGTTTCACTTTATTATGGCATTTTATATTCTTTTTTCGTTCCATCTGTAAAGACAACTTTTAAGTCGAATTTTTGATAATCTTTATCGAGTTGGAATACATCTACTATTTGATCAACGACATCTTGGTCTTTTGTGTCCTTATCAAATTTAAGCTGTTGTAAGAGTGGAGCCAATTTATTCATTGCTTCATCTCCAGCCAACCTTTCATTTGTTTTACTATCGTCTACTTTTGCTTCTGGTTTGTCAGTTGGTTTTTTCTGTTTATATTCTGCTTCGTAGTCTTTCTTTGTATCTTGATAAGTTGCCTTTAAATTGAATTCATTAAAACTTAATTTTAAATCTTGATTTACTGCATCTTTTGTTCCTTCTGTCGTTTTCTTATCAGTAGTTGTATCCTGCTTTGTTGTTGTACATCCTGCCATTGCAGGTACTAGCATGAATGCTAAAAGGATTGAAAATAAGATTCTCATGTTGTATGCCTCCTTATTATTTTTCAATAAAAGTTTTTCCATTTTTTATATTTTTATGTAAGAAAAAGTAATGATTTTTTATGATTAGAAAATGAAGCATAAAGAAAAAGTAGTTCTTCCAAAAGGTTGGATAATTTTAAGTTTTTGGGAGAAACTATTTCTTTTTTATATACACCTTGTCATTACAGGCAATAGCATGAATGCTAAAAGGATTGAAAATATCGCAATTTAAATCAAAAAACAGATGGAATATTTATGTTAGATTGGAAATGTAAGGAGAGATAATGAATGTGCAGAGGGTATGGTGAACTATTAAAACGTGCAATTGATTATATGGAAAAACATATTGAGGAAGAACTGACTTTAGAAGAAGTGGCTTCTTATTGTGCTATGTCTATGTATCATTTTCATCGGATTTTTCAGGATAATATTGGAATTAGCGTCAATGGGTATATTCGGAAGAGACGATTAACATATGCGGCACAGGCATTAGTGATGACAGATCGATCTGTATTAGACATTGCCATGCAATATGGATTTTCTTCACAAGAAGCATTTACTAGAGCATTTAAACGAATGTTTCATTTGCCACCAAAAAAGTATCGTACATATTTTCAATCATTTTATATAGAAAGGGAGGGCGTTTCAATGCAAAAAGGATTACCAAAAGGGTGGGTATTAAGCGGAAGTCACCCCGGAGAATATGAAATGGGAATAGACTATGAAACTGTTCATCAAGGAAAAACATCGGCTTATATAAAAGCGAAAGAGGATGTTACACATGGCGGATTTACAACACTTATGCAAATGTTTAAAGCTGATAAATACAAGGGAAAGCGTTTGCGCCTAACGGCATTTATTAAAAGTAAAAGTGTGAAAGATTGGGCAGGACTGTGGATGCGTGTGGACGGAAAAGATACAGAGCCATTAGCAATGGATAATATGCAAAATCGTCCAATTAAAAATACGAAAAATTGGGAGCCTTATTCAGTTGTGCTGGACATAAAAGAAGAAGCGCTCGGAATTGCATTTGGCATCTTATTATCAGGAGAAGGCTGTATATGGGCGGATAGTTTTCGATTGGATGAAGTTGATGAAAAGGTGCCGTCAACGGATTTAGCAGAAAATTTTTATGAGACTCTTTCTGAAGAACCTACAAATTTGCAGTTTGAAGACATAGAAGAATAAGTAAAGGTGAGAAAGAACACATGTGGAAAATGTTATTCTATTCAATATCGGAATTATTGAAATTAGAAACGCCTTTTTATTTCTTTATATGGTTTTTTGTACTCTTTATAATTGGTGTGCTGAGTGAAATGATAGAAGCGATAGGGAAAAGAAAGCCATTTTTACATTCTCTATTTAAGGCTATTATAGAATGTTTCCTTGGATTGATTATTTGTATCGGTATTGGCATTCTATTATTTCGTATCATTCATTTCATGTTTCCGAGTCAAATTGAGCCCTATGATGTTGCTTATGGAAGATGGCTAGCATTTATTGCATTAACTTTATTTTCAATTATCGGTTTTTTAGTGAAGATCACAAAACAAAAGACAAGGGTATGGTTGAAACCGATGGGGGTCATTGCTCAATTTTTCTTTATTAGTATAAGCGTTTGGGGAACAATTACTATTTTTCAGCCATCTTTACATATGAGTATGCTAGTTATGCTTTTATTTAGTTTTATATTAACTGTATTTCAGTTTCTTGGTTGTTTATACGAGTATCGTTCTTAATTATTTACAAAAAGCAAACTGTCAATCAAATAAAATATAGTTTAAATTTCAGATGTTTTAAAAGAGAAGAAAGCCACTGTGCATATACAGTGGCTTTCTTTCTAAAAATTAAAGTTATCCGGATCTGGCCCAACACGGTGATTCTCATTTAGAGATTGAATGGCTTTCATATCTTCAGCAGTTAATTCAAAATCAAAGATATCCGCATTTTCAATAATGCGATGCTCTTTTACGGATTTTGGAATCGTAACAACCTCATTTTGCAAATCCCAACGCAGGATTACTTGGGCAGTAGATTTATTATATTTTGCTGCAATTTCTTGTAAGGTTGGATAATCAAGAAGCTGACCTTGCATTAGTGGTGACCATGCTTCTAATTGAATGCCATGTTCTTTACAAAAAGTATGCAGTTCTTCTTGCGTTAAGCGCGGATGGTATTCTACTTGGTTAATCATTGGTTTAATCTCAGCATCTTCTAATACGTCTTGTAGATGGTGAACTTGGAAGTTACTAACACCAATAGCACGAACACGACCGTCTTTATAAAGCTTTTCTAATGCTTTCCATGTCTCTTTATATTTCCCTTTTACAGGCCAATGTACTAAGTATAAATCTAAGTACTCTAAACCAAGCTTTTGTAGACTTGTTTCAAACGCTTGTAGTGTAGATTCATAACCTTGGTCGCTATTCCATACTTTCGAAGTAATAAAGAGTTCTTCACGAGGTACGTTGCTTTCACGAATGGCTTGCCCAACACCTTCTTCATTTTTGTATACAGCAGCTGTATCGATGCTGCGGTAGCCATTTTTAATCGCTGCCTTTACAGAATGAATAACTTCTGAGCCGTCTTCTACTTTAAAGACACCTAAACCAAACCATGGCATTTTTACACCGTTATGTAAAGTTGTGCAATCTTGTAAGCTCGTTAATTTCATGTTAATTCCCCCTAGCTTTTTTATTTGTTGCTTCAATTGCTCGGTGAATGATCTTTGAGAAATTATACTCATATAAAACTTTTAAACCCTCTGCAGTTGAACCACCTGGCGTTGTTACTTGTTCACGCAGCATAGCTGGATCTTGTTCTTGCTCGAGCATAGCAGCAGAACCAGCAATCATTTGAATGACAAGATGTTTTGCAGTTGCTTCATTAATTCCATAACTTTTTGTTGCTTCAATTAGACCTTCAGCAAAGTGGTAAAGGAAGGCGGGTGCACTGCCAGTAACAGCAGTTAGTTGATGAATTTCTTCTTCTGTGCAAAGTTGTGATGTACCAATGCCTTTTAAAAGCAGTTGTAACATTTCTTGCTGTTCTTCATTTACGGAATGTCCCATCGTATATAAGGAGATAGACTGTCCAATCGTCGCAGCTGTATTTGGCATAATCCAGGCAACTGGTGTACCTTGAGGAAGTTTTTCTTCTAAGTAAGATGGGCCAATTCCAGCAGCAACAGTCACTACAAACTGATGAGTTAGAAGAGGAGATAATTCCGCTAATAACTGTTCATGTGCAGCTGGTGGCATTGCTAAAACGATGGTATCCACAACTTTGATGTACTGTTTCCAATCATTTGTAGTCGATACGCCATATCGTTGCTCTAATTGCTTAAGTTTTTCTGTATCGCTTCGATTGGATACAATAATTTCTTCGATGTATTCTTTACTCGTCTTAAGTAGGCCAGTAAATATTGCTTCTGCCATACGTCCGGCACCAATAAATAAAATTCGTTGTTTCTTTTGCATATCCTTTAATCCTTCCTGTAGGAAATGTATTAACAAAACGATAACATTGATGAAAGATAATTGTAAAAAGAAAAGACTTGCATAAAAAAATCCTAGTCTCAGAAAGTATCATTTCCGAAACTAGGATATATAATTAAGATTTTGTCATACCAAGAAGAACTGCACCGCCAATAATTAGTGCACTACCAAGTGCGATAAATACCATTTGACGTTTTGTTTTCTTTTCGCCTAAGAAGATAATTGCACCAAATGTTGAGATAATGATTCCAGTTTGGGATAACGAGAAACTTGTTGCAACACCAACTTTTGGTTGAGAAAGGAATAAGAATAAGTTACCTGTACCCCATAATAAACCAGATAAAATATTACGAATTGCATATTTGTTGAAAGGTTTATGTTTAGCTGTTAGTATAACAGCTCCAACGAACATACCAACTGCTTGAGGTAAAATAGCCGACCAACCATCAACGTTGAACCAACGAATAATGACTACATATACAAGGTAACCAAAAGTAGAAATAATTAGAGTAACGATTCCTTGTTTTAGTTGTCCAGGTGGCTGTGCATTTTCTTTATCATCTATAGAAGTAAAGACAACACCAATCACAATTAAAAGGATTGCAATCGTTCCCAGAATGATTGTAGTAGTTGTTGTCCATTCATGAAATGCAATAACTCCAAAGATAGTAGTAGATACAAGTTGCATACCTGTCGAAATTGTAACAGTTGTTGAAACACCCATTCTTTCTACTGTTTTTAATTGATTAACTTGCCCTAAAGCCCAGAATAACCCTGAAATAAAGCCAACAATTAATATGGTTAAAGATAATGCAGGTGTTGTAAATGCATACATGATTATAGCAAAGAATAGAGCACCAATTGTCATACCTACTGTTTGGCTATATGCACCGCCGCCCATTTTTACACTTACTAATAAAATATTTCCCCATGCTAATGCAGGAAGAAGTGCTAATAAAATGTCCATTACAAGACTCCCTTCTTGTTATATCAATAAAATGTATTCCGTTCTAACAATCGGTAATTTCCTACTTCAGAAGTAGAGGATTACCGATTGTTAAAACATGACTCCACATCTATGAAGTAGTGCTGTGAATAGGAAGAGCACTATCATTATATAAATGCGTTTTCAATATAATTTATGCGGTTTCATTTATTTCTTTTTTTGCACCTTCATATAATAACAGGAAAGTATCTCATTTAGAAAGTAAATTCAAATAGAATGTATATTCCTATGAATATGAAAAATTTTAATATTTTATAAAGATATGAAAAGGTAGAGAGATTCATAGGGATTATGGTTTGGTTTTAAAATTGAATATTCTGTATAATTAGTTTGGGAGCTTAATTTAAAAGGGGTGGAAGATTTGAAAGTTCATGCAATTCAAGAGAAGAGGACAAATAAGATTCAAGTGATAAGAGCAAATGAAAGTCACGTTGAAGGGATTATAAAGGTTTGTACAGATGGATGGTTAGCGACATATGATGGCTTGCATAGTCAAGAATATATCGATTGTGTAATTGAAGAGTACTATAATCATGAGCGTATTCATAAGGAAGTGCTGACAGATGATGAAAACTGGTATGGATGGTTCGTTGCATTAGAAAACGACAAAGTCGTTGGAGCGATTGGCGGAGGAACGACAGGTGACAAGCGAGGAGAAATTTTTGTCCTTTATTTAGATCCAAATCGAAGAAGAGAAGGGATTGGAACATTGTTAGTAGACTATTTTACGGAAATTCAAAAAGAAAAAGGAATTTTAGAGCAGTGGGTATCAGTTGCAAAAGGGAATGAAAAAGGAATTCCGTTTTATGAAGCAAGGGGATTTGTTAAACAGTTTGAGCGCCCAAGTCAAGGAAGTACAGAAGAAGAAACGGCTATATCTTATCGATACTGTCGTAATATTTAGTAAAATAGCCTCCGCCAAAGAGGCTATTTTACATCTACAGACGCTTTTTGTTCGTAGTGCACAAGCTGATTATTGTGGAAAACAGAAGGATTGAGCATTAATATTTCATCATCTTTTCTTATAAAACAAAGTGTTTGATTAAACATGAGATCGCTCCTTTTCTTCTATAATTCTACAAGGAAATCGTATTTTCATCTCATTTCACGGGAAATAATCAAAAAACAGCAGCTTTGTCGAAAGCTGCTGTTAAGAAGATGCTATTCTTTTGTTTATAAGCTGAATGAGCAACAAAAAGATAAGTGACATACCGACAGTTGTAAGAACGAGTGCCCACGCAAGTGACATGTTACTCGCATCAATTGCCATGTAGATTGCAGTTGGAATTGTTTGTGTTTTACCGGGAATGTTTCCGGCAAACATAAGCGTTGCACCAAATTCTCCTAGAGCACGTACGAAGCTTAAAATCATTCCGCTAAGTAGAGAAGGGAAAGCAAGTGGTAATGTTACATGTAAGAACACTTGTATTTCATTTGCTCCGAGGTCTCTTGCTCCATCTTCAATTTGTTCATTAGCGATGATAAATCCTGTTTTTGCTGATTGGTACATAAGTGGAAATGCAACCACAGTTGAAGCGATAACAGCGGCCCAAGATGTGAACATAATAGATTGTTGAAATAAAGTTTCTATCCATTGACCAATTGGACTATTTTTTCCAAAGATGATAATAAGAAAAAATCCAATTACAGTAGGTGGGAGTACCATTGGCAATAGAAAAACGGTTTCTAATAAAATTTTATAGCGCTTTGACGAACGAGCTAAAACACGTCCAATAATTGTTCCGAACACCGTCACGATTATAGTAGAAAGTGCAGCAACTTTTAGTGAAAGAATGATAGGCGACCAAAATGCATCAAATACCATAATGACTACTGCAGGACTGTAAAACCATATTTTTTGAAGATAGCTATAGCCTCTTTAGACTGTAAATATTCATAAAAAGCAGTTGCCTCTTTTTTATGTTTCGTTGCTTTTATAATGCCTAGTGGATAGTGGATTGGTTCGTGTGAATTTGTTGGTGCCGTGTTAGCGATTTTTACTTTGTTAGAAATAAGGGCATCTGTTTTATAAACAATCCCTGCATCAACGCTTCCTGTTTCCACGTATGTTAATACTTGGCGTACGTCTTTTGTGTATACCATTTTATTTTGGAGATCGTTCCAAAGGTTTAAATGAGTAAGAGCATCTTTTGCGTATTTCCCCGCTGGAACAGATTCAGGTGTACCTAATGCAATTTTCTTCACTTGATCTTCTTTTAATGCTTGAAAATCTTTTATGTTACTATCTTTTGGAACAACTAATACTAACTCATTGCCAAGTAGATTTTTCCCTTCTTTTTGATCAATAAGCCCCTTATTTACGAGCGTTTGGAATTTATCTTCTGCGGCCGAGAAGAATAGATCGACAGGAGCTCCTTGTTCAATTTGTTGCTGAAGAGCGCCAGAACTTCCAAAGTTAAATGACAGCTTTACATTTGGTTCTTTCTTTTCATATTGTGCTTGAATGTCTTTTAGTGCGTCTTGTAAACTAGCCGCAGCAGAAATGGTAAGTTCAACCTTCTCTTCTTTAGCAGTTGTTTTTTCTTGTTTATCTGTGCTTGTACATCCGGCACTTATTACGAGAAGTAGCACGGATAAAATACTGCCAATAAAACGAAATATGCGCTTGTTCATCTTTATTTCTCCCTTCTTTCATCCCTTTTTAATTATAACTAATTATATCTAATTATAAATAGTTATAATTAGTTATGTCGTGATTTTTCTCACAATAGTGAAAATAAATAGAAGAAAAACTGTTATTTTTGTTACAATGAAGGCAGAAAGCGAGGAATCGGCTTATGGATCATCATTCCTACACAACAGAAGAAGTAGCGAAACGATTAAAAGTATCGAAATTAACAGTGTATGATTTGATTAAAAAAGGTGATTTGCCCTCTTATCGAGTTGGTAGGCAAATGCGTATTGATGCAAGTGATTTAGAGCGATATATTACAGAGATGAAAACAGGGAAGATACAAGCTGATTCATCATCTATACAGGTAATAAATCAAACAAACAAATCCCATTCTTGTATTATTAGCGGGCAAGATTTGTCTCTAGATATGTTAACCAAACATCTAGAAAATCATTTGAAAGCTCCTAATATACTAAGGGCATATCAAGGGAGCTTAGCAAGTTTAATTCAAATGTATCAAGGAAAAGGAGATATTGTTAGCCTCCATTTGTTCGATGGGGATACAGGAGAATATAACATTCCGTATGTGAAACGAATTTTAGTTGGACAACCTTGTATTGTTATTAATTTATTATCAAGAACATCTGGTTTTTATGTGCAAAAAGGAAATCCGAAATGTATAAAGACATTGCATGATTTATGTGATGCATCCATTCAATTTGTAAATAGAGAAAGAGGATCTGGTATTCGTGTTCTTGTTGATGAACAATTGCGTATAAATGGAATATCCAAAAAGAGTATTGTTGGGTATGACTGGGAAGAGTCAAACCATATTGGCGTTGCCTCTCAAGTAGCGAATGGAAAAGCTGATGTAGGGATAGGATCAGAAAAGGTAGCACAAATTGTAAATATAGATTTTGTTCCATTTATACAAGAACGTTATGATTTAGTAATTTTAAAAACAGAAGAAAATGCTACATTGATTGAAACAGTAAAAGAAGTATTACAGTCTCCTGAATTTCAAAATGAACTGCGTGTTATCGGTGGTTATGATATAAGTAAAACAGGTAAAATTATGTATGAAACAAATTAGAAAGAGCTGCTTGTATAATGACAAGCAGCTGTTTTTATGTATATTAAGGAATATTTTTTGTTGCAGCATAAGAATCGAGGGATAAGATTTAATTGTTCGTAAGGAATTATAGATAACATTTTTAAAATTGTCACTTATTTTTATTACTAACTATTAATACTTAGTGTTATAATTTAAGATAAATAAAGTTGAAAAAATTTGGATTGTAGAAAGGAACGAAGCAAATGTATACATTCATTGCAAGCTCGTTAAAATATATATTTAGAACATTCGGTAAAGTGGAAGTATATGGAAAAGAAAAATTACCGCAAAGCGGACCGTATGTTGTAGCTTGTACGCATACAAGTTGGATGGATGTTGTAATGTTAGCAACGGGAATGTTACCGACGAAAATTTATTACATGGCGAAAAAAGAATTGTTTCAAAGCAAGTTTGGGAATTGGTTTTTTAAAGGGGTAAATGCGTTTCCGGTTGATCGTGAAAATCCGGGACCAAGTACACTAAAGATCCCATCTAGGCTTTTAAAAGAAGGAAAAGTTGTTGGGATTTTTCCGAGCGGCACAAGAACAGCGGAAGCTACTTCATTAAAAGCTGGAGCTGTTACAATTGCATTTCGTTCTAATGTTCCATTAGTTCCAGCTGCATATGTTGGACCTAGTAATTTAAAAGAATTGTTTCGTGGAAAGAGAGCACAATTAATTTTTGGTGATCCAATTCAAGTAGAGCAGTCAAAGCAGATGGATCGTAAAGAAGTGATGCAACTGATGACAGAAAAATTAAATGAGACGTTTACGCAGTTAAAAGAAACGCTGAAAGAAGATAAAAAAGCATAATGGAAATAGGAAAGACGACCTGGCATAGAAGGTCGTCTTTTCAATTCTATCTATATAAGGGGAAAGGGGGACACCAAATTATATAAGATTCATTGCGGCAGTATAAATGAATGCTGTAAGAAGAGAACGTAATCAAATTTATTACTGTCCTGTTTCTAAATCAATTGTACAAAATAGTAGGATTTACAACTATCGAATTAGCTTACAGTAAAATTACATTTTTGTAAGGTACATGTAATGTAACTCGATAGTTGTAATGAGTGGTATCACCTATAATAAAAGTAGAAAGAACGAAATATATCTTTCTGTCTAAATGAATAATGTGATGAAAAGGATTAACAACCAACTAACTGTAAGCCGCATCTTAAGAGAGATGTGGCTATTTTTTTAAACCTTACAAAAATGTAAGGTTAAAGTAAGTAAATTCGATGGCACTTTTGTCATATTTCACTCATAATACAAATAGATAGAGAAGCTAGGGAGATTATAGAAGGGAGACAAGTGGGATGCAAAAAGAAGAAATGGTTAAATTTCCATTTGTAGAGTGTTTTAGGTATTTTGGCGTCGCAATCTTATGTATTGGAATTTTTGATGTGATTACAAATTTTTTTGTTTAATAAATAGATGAACAAGAAGGGAGAACCTTCTTGTTTTTTATTGCACATACATTTTAGTGTTCTGGAAAATCATATTACAATGAAAGAAAGAGGTGATAGAAATGAGATGGATTGATAGTCATATACATTTGGATCAATATAAAAAAGAAGAGCAATTACAGTTAATTGAAGATATACAAAAAGCAAAGGAAATAGCAGGAATGATTGCTGTGTCGATGAATTATCATTCTTGTCAACAAACGTTGGAGCTAGCGAAGGATTATCCGTTTATACATCCAGCGCTTGGATTTCATCCCGAGCAAGACGTTGACTTCAAACAATGCGAAAAAATTTATCAATTGATTGAAAAAGAAGCACATCGCATTGTTGCGATTGGAGAAGTTGGTTTGCCTTACTATTTACGGCAAGAGAATCCCAAGTTGTGGTTGCAGCCATATATTGAAATACTAGAAAGATTCGTATACTTGGCTCAAAAACATGACCTACCAATTGTATTACATGCTGTATATGATGACGCAGAAGTTGTTTGTGATTTACTTGAATCTTATCAAATACGTCGAGCTCACTTTCATTGGTTTAAGGGAAGTCAACAAACGATGGAGAGAATGATAGGGAATGGGTATTACATTTCTATTACACCTGACATTGTATATAAAGAAAAAATTAAGGATATTGTTACCTTTTATCCGTTATCGCATCTTATGGTAGAAACGGATGGACCGTGGAAATTTAAAGATGAAATGACGCATCCAAATATGATTTTACAAGTGTTAAAGAGTATGAGTGAAATAAAAGGATTATCACTTGAAGATACAGCGGAAACTATTTATACAAACACAGTTGAGTTTTATAAAATATAATAGAAAAGATTCAGGATTTTTCCTGGATCTTTTCTATTACTCAAATCTTTTGTTACGCTTGATTAATAACAAGAAGGTAAGAGCTATGCATCCGATAATGATAAAAAATCCGTATTTTTCAATAAATCTACAAAATTATCTCCGGTAAATGGCTTATTCACATGAATCCCATGTTGATCCCGTATTAACGGGCAGTAAAACCCCCACAGATGGAAGTTCCACTCTATCAGAAGTAACCTCGATATCATTCATTTTGACCTCGTCTATTTTATTTATATTGAGTGGAATTTTAATTTATGGAAAAATAGTGAATGTAATTCTATAAATGGCATGTGATTTAAGTTAGTTTCAATGATTGATAGAGAAATGTTACATTTCTATGTATGTTTAATAACTTTTGCATCACAAAGTCAGACTTAAGAAGGATGGCGGTGTAAACTATTCTTGGTATGATAGAAATGAAGCAGTTGTATACGGGTAAGGCTGAAAGGCGACAAATTTCAGCGAAAGAAGAGGTAAGGTACGTGAAAAAGTTCTTTGTAGGGTTCTTAATTGTGGCAGGAATATATACGTTTTTTCGAGGCGAATCAGAAGGAATGGGCAGATTTATAAATCAAACAAGTTATGTTAATTCAGAAGAAGCAAAACAGATGAAACAAATTATTAGCGAAGAGGCTAAGAAATATGATCTTCCAGAATGGATACCTCTTACAATCGCCGAGCATGAGAGTGGTCTAAATCCAAGAGCTGTTGGAGATCATGGAACATCATTTGGGTTATTTCAATTGCATCGCGGTGGTGGAATTGCTCCTGATGATGTAACGGATGAGCAATTAAAGGATCCGCGAACAAATGCTCAAATTGCTATGCCTCATTTGGCAAAAGGGTATAAAAGAGGTGTACAGAAAGGTTTAACAGAATTTGAGTTATTAAAATATACAGCGAACACATCTGGATGGCCTGGTAATCTTGGAACGGAGTGGACGGATAAAAATATGAATTATAATATCGGATTAGAGGATGTGTATTATAAAAATAAAGGTGCTATGAAAGAGTAGGTTATATGATGACCTACTCTATTTTTCTATAAAATACGTTTCTAGCTGTTCTTTTACTGCTTGTAATTGTGTAGAAACTTGAGGGATGTTATATCCAACGTATAGTGGTGAAACGACAAATCGGGGAACAATTTTACATATAATTTTTCCGCCTAAGCTATAGAAGAACATGTTATAACTATTACACCGTTTATGAAAATCATGTAATACGTAGCGTACGGTTTTTTGAATATAATCGGCCATCAGATCAATTTGATTTGTATTGTCTATTATAATGTTAAACTCTGTAAAACCGATAATTGGATGAGTAGAAATATTCAGTTCGATTCCGTGTTCTTTGCTTACAAGGATTCCTTTGAAATGTTCCGCTCTTACATTTTGTCGATAGTCGACCTGTTCCATACCGATAATTTGCATATGTGCATGGTGGATTGTTCCTCCTGATAGCGGTCCGTGGTTCTTATATAAAATAACAGATTGGAATTTTTTGCTTTCTTCTAACGACAACCAATGTTTGATTGAAAAACGGATGAGCTTTCGCATATGTTTTTGCGTATAGGTTGCAATATGATCATTACAATTATCAGTTTCGATAATGACTGTTTGTAATGTGTTTTGTAATGTCGGATATTTATTTTTTAGCCAAATAATTGTTTCATCTGTTCCTAAAATATTGCTCAGTTGTGTTTGATCACAAAATGGGCAAGCTGCTTCTTTATTCTGGATGCTTTCAGGTTTTTGTTGTCCGATATGATTTAAAAAGAATAGCTGTTGTTGAGTCTCCATTTTTCTCCCCCCAGTTTGTCATACTCCAACTGATATATATTCGTGAAAAACTATTCTAAATCCTTTATTACTAGATAAAGTAATGCTGGCTTAGATTTGGAATTAGGAGCGCAAGCAGATTAAAGTGAGGAACGAAGAAAACCTCCACTGATGGAAGTTTCACTTTATGGAGAATAATTCATATAAAACATAAAGACGAGATACTTTAAATGAGTTAGGATATCTCGCCTTTATGTTTTATTAACAGTGTGTATGGATAGTATAATGTTGTTTTCTTTTGTTTTTTATGGTTAAAACAATGTAATATAACAAAGCTATTTACAATCATCAGTATGGCTTTCTTCATATTCATCTCCTTTTTAGAATTTGTTAATCTCATCAACGATTGGTTTTGCGTCAACTAAAATTTGAATGACGGTTTTTACAATATCTATCATGTTCTATTCCTCCTTTTATTTTTGAGCCACAGCTTGCCATTCATCAATACTACTAAGAGTATTTTTACGATGTTTCTTTCTGCTGTGGAGCAGCTGTCTTTTATGTATGAATATTTCTATTTACATTATTTTCAGAAAAATGACTATCCAAACATATTTTAGGAGAGTATAATAAAATGGTAAGTATAAAATTCCGTACGAAAGAGGTGAAAGAGATGAATCGTTCTATAGTTGTACGCACGCAATTTTTAGATTTTATCTACATTTGTCGTGCAATTTTTCATCGTGTAGTTGCTAACGGGATACGTATGCCCTTTTTTAGCAATTTCATAACAACTATTGAACGATAGAGGTCTCTTCACCCATTTTATAGAAACGTGTGAAAAGGGAACTATGGTGGTTCCCTTTTCTATTTTGAAATAAAAGCCGTGGGTAAGGTTCTTTACTCATGGCTTTTTCACGTTGAAAGGAGTACGGAAAAGATGATGATTTGTAGTGTAAACAATATAGGGAAGACATTTGGTGGAAATATTATATTTGAAAATATATCGTTTGAGATAAAGGAAGGCGACCGCATTGGTTTAGTTGGTCGTAACGGTAGTGGCAAAACAACAATTTTTCAACTGTTAACGGGAATTGAACATGTGGATGGTGGTGCGATCCATATGAAGAAAGGTACGCGTATTGGTCATGTTGCTCAAATTCCGAAGTTTACTGAAGGAATGACTGTATATGATGTATTACGTTCTGCATTTGAGAAAGAGCAAGAATTAGAAAGGAAAATGCGTAAACTCGAACAGAAGATGGCAGAAGACCATGAGGCGAGCGTTACGGAAAAAATGATGGCGGAGTACGGAGAAATACAGGAGCAGTTTTCTTTTCTAGGCGGTTATGAAATCGAAGCGAATATCATGAAAGTCGCTAATGGACTGCAAATAACAGAATTATTTCCGCGAAGTTTTATAGAGCTAAGCGGTGGTGAACAGACGAAAGTGAGCCTGGCTTATATGCTCCTTAAGAAGCCAGACTTATTACTTCTCGATGAACCGACAAATCATTTAGATTTATTCGCGGTGGAATGGCTTGAGCAATTTTTAAAGGAATACGATGGAACAGTCGTTGTGATTTCACATGACCGTTATTTCTTGGATGAAGTCGTAACGAAGATTTTTGATTTAGAAGATGGGGAATTGTATGTATATCATACGAACTATTCACAGTTTGTAAAGGAGAAAGAAGAACGATTACTGCAAGAGTTCCAAGCGTATCAAGAGCAGCAAAAGAAAATAAAGAAAATGAAAGAAGCAATTAAAAGACTTAGGGAGTGGGCTAATCAGGCGAATCCTCCGAATGAGGGATTGCATAAACGTGCTCGCAGTATGGAACGTGCTTTAGAGCGGATGGAAAAATTGAAGAGGCCGATCTTAGAGCATAAGCAAATGGGTCTTCAATTCGAAGGACAAGAACGCAGCGGAAAAGATGTTGTTATCATGAAAGAAGTCGGAAAGAATTTTGGTGAACGCATCTTATTTCAAAATGTAGAATTATATGTTCGTTTTCAAGAGCGCGTTGCGATTGTTGGGCGTAATGGTACAGGGAAGACAACATTATTGAATTTATTACTACAAGAAATGAATCCAGATGTAGGTGAAATTCGTATTGGGAGTGGAGTAAAGCTAGGCTATTTGTCTCAACATATGATCGTTAACGGTAAACAAACGGTATTAGAAATGTTCCGAGAACAGGTAGCAGTAACAGAAGGAGAAGCCCGCCATATACTTGCTCGCTTTTTATTCTACGGACCAGCTGTATTTAAAAAGGTGAATCAATTAAGCGGGGGCGAGCGAATGCGTTTGCGGTTAGCGCAGCTCATGCATCAAGATATTAATTTTCTTGTACTCGATGAACCGACAAACCATCTTGATATTGAATCGAGAGAAGTATTAGAGGAAGCGCTTGAGCATTATAATGGAACCATTCTGGCAGTATCCCACGATCGTTATTTCTTAAATAAATTGTTTGCGAAAACGTATTGGATTGATAATCAAACAGTGTATGGATTTGCTGGGAATTATGCGTGGGCACGCGAGAAGTGGCAAGAGAAGAGAGAAAAAGAACAACAAAATATTGTACAAAAGGAAAAAATAGTAGCTGTGTCAAAGCAAATATTTATAGATAAAGGCATTATAAATTTGGAAGACCAGCTTATGAATGTGGAGCAAAGTATATACGAGTTAGAATGCAAAATGGCTGAAACGACAAATGTTGTAGAGTTGGAGAGCTTGCATAATGAAAAAGAGCAAAAAGAATTATTAAGAACAAAATTATATGAGGATTTAGAGAATAGTATGGATATGAAGAATTAAAAAGCTGGTGTAGGATATATTGGCGTGTTACTTCTGTTTGCTGGTATCTTCTTTGTCATCGGTTTAACAAGGATACGTTATGATTGAACAAAAAGAAAGCAGAATTTACAGCTTTGCACGCTGAATTCTGCTTTCTTTTTGTTGTTCTTCCGATGACCCGAGTGAAATGATAATAGCAATCCCGAACATGAAGAGAAACACTAAAAAGAGGACGAACGTCGGGAAGAACGGGAATAAGAGTAATGCTCCTAATACAATGAGCATTAAACAAATATAGTTCAAAACATCTAGGAATAACTTGTCCATGTTTTCTCTCCTTTATTACGAATCTGTTATTATCGTATGCTCGTTCTATTAATAATAGAATAATTTTTTTAGTAGGGTTTTTGTATGGTGGTAAAAGTCATATATTTTAGAAGGAATTCAAAATTATTTTTCTAAATAAATCATATATATTATGAGAAAAGGAGAAGCTAGTTTAATGGCTTCTCCTTTTTCTTTATTATCTTTGGTTTGTTTTTTGTAAAATGTGTTGCTCGATTGCATAAGCTACGCCATTTTCATCGTTTGTTGTTGTTACAATGTCACATAGTTGTTTTACGTCAGGTTCCGCATTGCCCATTGCAATTGATAAACCTGCTACTTTTAACATGGGTACATCATTAAAGTTATCTCCAATGGCAACAGTATCTTGTAAAGGAATATGAAAATGTTTTGCCATTTCTTGTAATCCATTGCCTTTATGGCCATGTTTGTCCATAATCTCTAAGTTTGTTGGAGCGGAAGCTGTCACCATAATTGCTGCATCTTTTTCTAAAGATTGTAGCAATTGTATACGTTCCCCTTTGTTGAATGTAAGGATGAAAAATTTTGAAATTTCAATGGTTGAGTCGGATACTACATCGTCAATACTTTGAAAAGTTGTAATTAAATTAGCTTTTAGTTGCTTCTCGCTAATTCGCTCAATTTCTTCAATTGTAACATCAAGGGAATCTTTGTTTAGTTGAAAAGCTTTTGTTACTTGCTCTTTCCAATTATATGGTGCATATACACCCTTATTTGTATAGAGTTTATACGGAAATCCCCCAGCTTCGAGCTGTTTTGCAATTTCATATACTTTTTCTTTTTGCAAAGTGCGCGAATGAATTACTTTTCCATCAGCGTATACTACTGCTCCATTACTAGCTCCTAGTGGAAGAGATAAGCGGTATTGCTCGAGCAGTTTTAAAATATCTTCTTTTGCTCTACCAGAACAAATCATAACGATATGTCCTGCTTCTTCAGCATTGCGTATTGCCTCTAAATTTTCCTTGGAGATTTCTAGATTGGATGATAAGAGCGTACCATCCATATCAAGTGCGATTAATTTCAAGCTGATCACCTCTTTGTTTCAATCATACTAAATTAAATGCTATATCGAAACTGTTACATTATTGTTACACAAATATACTCATTTATTTTAACTACTTAATATGCTTGAGAAGGTAAAAATGTGAGAGGTATCTTCTCTCTACGCTTTATACTTGTAAAAAAAACGTAATAATTTTATACGAACTATTGCTTAAGTAAAAAAGTTATGTTACAGTAATGTTACAAACGTTACATTATATAATCCAATATGACATTAAGTTAAAAACTATAAATAAATTATTTCTTGGGAATTTAATATAAAGATTTATAAAAGGGAGAATGAGAGTAATGGAAACTAAAGAAGTATTACAATTAACAAAAATGGATTTACTAGGATCAGCAGGAGTAGCAACAGCATTAACAGCGCTTATCGTATTTCTTTCAAGCGTTTTAGCATAATTCATAGTAATTTTTGTACATAGTAGAGCGGAAAACTATTACAAAGTGCAAATTATATATAGAAATCTATAAAAAGGAGAATAGAATAATGGAAACTAAAGAAGTATTACAATTAACAAAAATGGATTTACTAGGATCAGCAGGAGTAGCAACAGCATTAACAGCACTTATCGTATTTCTTTCAAGTGTTTTAGCATAATTCATAGTAATTTTTGTACATAGTAGAGCGGAAAACTATTACAAAGTGCAAGTTATATATAGAAATCTATTAAAAGGAGAATGAGAATAATGGAAACTAAAGAAGTATTACAATTAACAAAAATGGATTTACTAGGATCAGCAGGAGTAGCAACAGCATTAACAGCACTTATTATGTTTCTTTCAAGTGCTTTAGTATAATTTAAATTCTGTGTAAATATGAACGTGAATGAAAAGAGGGACTTCGAAAAAACGAAGTCCCTCTTTGTGTTTTCGTTGAGTTATCAGTAAGGAGGAACTGATGGAAGTTTCACCTCATCCCGCTCTAACAGGCGGTATGTGGGGGATATTTCATGAAGGAAACCGCCTGTAAGAGCCCGATTGGTTCAACTAACCTTCTGGGAAAAGAAACGCTCCCAGAAGGAAGTTTCACTTTATATAATATAGGGGGAAAAATATAAAAAAGTCGAATTTTCTATGTAAGAAAAAGGGAGGTATTTGACGTAAAAAGATAGAAAATTTAAAATTGACAAAATAATTTCAGGTGCAATTTATTTTTCGCTGATATTTGGAAGCGTTTTCGTTTTTGTGAGAAATAATTGAAAAATTATATTATAGGGAGATGAGGAAAGTATGGAACAAAAGTCTATGGACGCTTTAGCGGCACAAATGGAGGATTTTTTCCCAGTACGTGATGTTGATCATTTGGAATTTTATGTTGGTAATGCAAAACAAACGAGTTATTACCTTGCAAGAGCATTTGGTTTCCGTATAGCTGCATATTCCGGTTTAGAAACAGGAAACCGTGATAAAGTATCGTACGTACTTATACAAAAAAATATGCGTTTTGTTGTGTCAGGTGCTTTAAATACGAATAGCCGGATTGCTGAGTTCGTGAAACAGCATGGCGATGGTGTAAAAGATGTGGCACTTCTTGTAGAAGATGTGGAGAAAGCATATGCAGAAGCTGTAAAACGCGGTGCAATTGCGATTGCTCCACCAGAAGTGCTATCTGATGAACATGGAACAATTAAAAAGGCAGTTATTGGCACATATGGTGATACAATTCACACACTTGTAGAACGTAAAAATTATAAGGGTGCGTTTATGCCAGGATATGAACCATTAGAATCTACTATTCCTTTTGAAGAAACAGGATTAATTGCTGTTGATCATGTTGTTGGTAATGTTGAAAAAATGGAAGAATGGGTAAGTTATTATGAAAATGTAATGGGCTTTAAACAAATGATTCATTTTGATGATGATGATATTAGTACGGAATATTCTGCTTTAATGTCGAAAGTAATGACAAATGGAAGTCGTATTAAATTTCCAATCAATGAACCAGCAGAAGGGAAAAGAAAGTCACAAATCCAAGAGTATTTAGAGTTCTATAACGGAGCGGGTGTACAACATCTTGCATTATTAACAAATGATATTGTAAAAACTGTTTCTATGCTTCGCGCAAACGGCGTGGAATTTTTAGATACGCCAGATACGTATTATGAAGAATTAACAGCACGTGTTGGTCAAATTGATGAGGAAATTGAAAAATTAAAAGAGCTAAAAATTCTTGTGGATCGTGATGAGGAAGGTTACTTATTACAAATTTTCACAAAGCCGATTGTGGATCGCCCAACTTTATTTATTGAGATTATTCAACGTAAAGGATCAAGAGGATTTGGTGAAGGAAACTTTAAGGCTTTATTTGAATCGATTGAAAGAGAACAGGCACGTCGAGGAAATCTGTAAAGTAAAACTTAGCAGTTCTAAATTGATGGTTAGTTGAATTAATCGGACTCGTATTGATGGCTATCTTTAGTAAATCGATAGGTATCATACTGTCTGTCAGAGCGGGATAAAGTGAAACTTCCTTCTGGGAGTGTTTCTTTCCCGGAAGGTTAGTTGAACCAATCGGGCTCTTACAGGCGGTTTTTCTTTATGACATACCCCACACATACCGCCTGTTAGAGCGGGATAACGGTTAGGAGAGATACACCTTCCGCCCGCTGTTTTATTTTCAAAGCGAGGAGAGAAAACGATGAAGTTTATTACATTCCGTCTTCCTTCACAAGAAATGCGAGCTGGTTGGCTTGAAGGTGACAAGGTTATTGATATGCATACAGCAAGTGGAGGGGTACTTCCTTCTACAATGATTTCTTTTTTAGAGAAATCAGATGAACATATGGAAATAATCCGTAAGATTGGCATACCAGCGAGCGGTGTTTATCATATTGCAGATGTGCAGCTTTGTGCACCTTTACCAAATCCAGGTAGTATTCGTGATTTTTATGCATTTGAACAACATGTAAAAACAGCGCGTGGCCGCCGTGGTTTAGATGTTGTTCCAGAGTGGTATGATATTCCGGTTTTTTATTTTACGAATCATCGTGCTGTTATTGGGCCAGAAGAAGCTATTTTGTGCCCGGGCGCAACAAAAAAACTTGATTATGAGCTAGAGATTGCTTGTGTCATTGGTAAAGAAGGTAAAAATATCTCGCGTGAACAAGCTCATGAATATATTTTTGGCTACTGCATTATGAACGATTGGAGCGCTAGAGATTTACAAGCCCATGAAATGAAGGTTGGACTTGGACCAGCAAAAGGAAAGGATTTTTCTACTTCACTTGGGCCGTATATTGTGACGAAAGATGAATTAGACGTATATCGAAGCGATGATCGTTATAATCTAGAAATGACAGCTCATATTAATGGCGAACAATGGTCAAAAGGTAATTTTCAAGATATTTATTACACGTTTGCTGAAATGATTGAACGAGCATCTCAAGATGTTATGTTGTACCCAGGGGATATACTTGGTTCTGGTACAGTTGGAAGCGGCTGTATTTTAGAGCTTGGAACAGAGAAATGGCTTAAAGCTGGCGATGTGGTAGAGTTAAAGATTACTAGCCTAGGGACATTGCGTAATACGGTAAAAGCGGAAAAGAAAGCGGGGGATGAGCATGTATTATCGTCGCATGGGGGACCTTCCTCGTAAACGACATGTACAGTTTCGTAAGCAAGATGGGTCGCTCTATCGTGAGCAAGTAATGGGGACGAAAGGTTTTTCTGGTACACAATCTATTTTGTATCATCATTACATGCCAACTGAAGTCGGTCATGCTTCATTAGCCCAGTCCTGTCATATACAGTATGAAGAAGACGTGGCGTTAGCGCATCGTCATTTTCGGACGAAAGAATATAGAAAAACAGGAGATGCCGTGAACGGAAGGAATTTTGTATTAGGAAATGAAGATCTACTAATCGGGGTTGTCAATCCGACGGAAAAAATGGACTATTTTTATCGCAATGGCGATGGAGATGAAATGCTGTTTGTTCATTATGGATCTGGGAAAATTGAGACAATGTTCGGTACGATTCATTATCGAAAAGGAGATTATATTATCATTCCAATCGGTACAATTTACCGTGTAATCCCTGAAGCTGGAGAATCGAAATTCCTCATTGTTGAAGCAAATAGCCAAATCACCACACCGCGTAATTATCGCAATGAGTATGGACAATTATTAGAACATAGTCCGTTTTGTGAGCGTGATATTCGTGGTCCAGAGACGTTAGAAACGTATGATGAAAAAGGAGATTTTGTTGTGATGACAAAGTCTAGAGGCTATATGCATAAGCATGTTTTGCAGCATCATCCGTTAGATGTTGTTGGATGGGATGGTCATTTATATCCATGGGTATTTAATATTGAGGATTTTGAACCTATTACAGGGCGTATTCATCAGCCGCCGCCAGTACACCAAACATTTGAGGGACATAACTTTGTCGTTTGTTCATTCGTTCCGCGTCTATATGACTATCATCCAGAAGCAATTCCGGCACCGTATTATCATAGTAATGTAAATAGTGATGAGGTACTCTATTATGTAGAAGGCAATTTTATGAGCAGAAAAGGTGTAGAGGAAGGATCTATCACACTTCATCCAAGCGGTATCCCACATGGGCCGCATCCAGGGAAAACAGAAGCTAGCCTTGGTAAAAAAGAAACAATCGAACTTGCGGTTATGATTGATACATTCCGTCCACTACGCATTATAAAACATGCACATGAGATGGAAGATGGACAATATATGTATAGTTGGCTAGAACGGGGCTCATATACTGTATAAGGTGAATAAAACAAAACAAGCACACTCATTTGATGAGTGTGCTTGTGCTTGTGCTAATAAAGGAATCAACATTATATAAAATACCAAAAATATTTATAAAATGATATGAAAATATAACTATATAACATCCTTGCATAGAGTATTATAATAACTTACTGCAATCTTTTGAAGGCTTAAAGAAGGTAGGGAGGATAAAGAAAATGTATGAAAACCCAATCTGTTTCGTACAAAATTTTTTATCCTGCATTAATGGGTAGTAAGACCTTCACCTCAGGATGCAGAGAGAAGCATAGAAGATAGGTGGGGGACAACTGTTGGCATGCACCCGATTGGTTCAACTAACTATCAGTAAAGAGCAACTGATGGAAGTTTCACTTTATTTATGAAAAGATATATGATTTTTCCATTAAATTCGACAGAAGTTATTGACGAAAAAAGATGTAATAAGTACAATAAAAGCAAATATTAAAATTTTCAGAAAATTATAAAATGTCGAGGTGCAGAGTATGAAGCAAATCTTTCAAAAAAAGCCGCTGACAAAATTGTTACAAGAAGGAAGTCAGAAAAAATTAGATCGAACATTAGGGGCATTTGACTTAACCATGCTAGGGGTAGGAGCAATTGTCGGAACAGGGATCTTCGTGCTGACAGGAGTAGTTGCTGCGAAACATTCTGGGCCTGCTGTTATTTTATCGTTTGCATTAGCTGCACTAGCTTGTGCCTTTGCTGCCTTTTGTTATGCTGAATTTGCTTCCAGTGTACCAGTATCTGGTAGTGTGTATACGTATACGTATGCAACGATGGGAGAGGTATTTGCTTTCTTAATTGGATGGGATTTAATGCTTGAATACTTATTAGCAACATCAGCCGTTGCTAATGGATGGTCAGCTTATTTTCAGTCTTTATTAAATGGATTTGGAATTCATATTCCAACGATTTTAGCTTCTGCTCCGGGGGCAGGAAAAGGTGGAATTATTGATTTACCAGCTGTTCTTATTATTTTAATTATGACTATTCTTTTATCACGAGGTGTTCGTGAAAGTGCCCGCGTAAATAACATTATGGTATTCATTAAATTAGCCGTTGTACTATTATTCATCTTCGCTGGGTTTAAATACGTAAAACCAGAAAACTGGACACCGTTTATGCCGTTTGGTTTTAATGGTGTAATGGTAGGTGCAGCGACAGTATTCTTTGCTTTTATTGGTTTTGATGCTGTTTCAACAGCAGCGGAGGAAGTAAAACGTCCGCAGCGTGATTTACCGATCGGTATTATCGCATCGCTATTAATTTGTACAGTCCTATATATTGCTGTTTCTCTTGTTTTGACAGGTATTGTACCGTTTGGGCAATTGGATAGATCAGATCCAGTAGCATTTGCGCTTCAATTTATTGGACAAGATGGTTTGGCTGGTGTTATTTCGGTAGGTGCTATTACAGGGATTACAACCGTTATGTTAGTTATGATGTATGGTCAAGTACGTGTATCGTATGCAATGAGCCGTGATGGTCTATTGCCGAAACGTTTTTCGAAAGTACATCCGACGTTTAAAACGCCATTTTTAAATACGTGGATAACAGGTATTGTAGCAGCTCTTATTTCAGGGCTTGTTGATCTAAGTGTATTGGCTCACCTTGTGAATATCGGAACTCTATCGGCATTCGTACTTGTTGCAATAGCAGTTATTGTAATGAGAAAAACACATCCGGATTTACCGCGTGCCTTTAAAGCACCGCTTGTACCGTTTTTACCAGCGTTAGCAGTGATTTTTTGTCTATACTTAATGCTTCAATTACCAGCGATTACATGGGAATGTTTTGGTATTTGGTTGGCGATTGGAGTTATAGTCTATTTCTTATATAGCAGAAAACATAGTGCATTAAATAAAGAAAAAGATGATAAAAAAACTGTGAATTTATAAAGAGAAAGCCGTTCTTATAAAAAGAACGGCTTCTTTATTTTGAAGATTTGCATTTTTCTAAAATTAATATAAGATGAAAAGTGGGTGATAAAAGGGGTGAACATATGAGAAAGACATGGCAAGAGTTAAAGGGGATGGATCGAAACGTTTGGATTCGATTTATTGGAGAAACGTTAAACGGAATTGCAATGATGATGTTAATGCCGTTCTTTGCATTATATTTAAAGGATAAAGTGGATTCACTACTACAGGTGGGAATTATTATGGCGCTGTCTCCGATTGCAGCAAGTTTTGGTTCTCTTCTAGGTGGACGAATTGCAGATATTTATGGAAGAAAGCCGATTATGATATTTTCAATGGTTAGCAATGCGGTCTTAATGCTTGGTTTCTTATTTATAGATGGTTTTATATCGTATGCTATTCTATCTATTTGTTTAGGACTTAGTAATTCACTGTTTCATCCAGCGGCTTCTGCGATGGTAGCGGATGTAACAGAACCTGAAAAACGAACAGAGGCATATGGTTTGCTGCGGATGGGACATAATATTGGAGCGGCAATTGGGCCGATTATAGGTGCTTCAGTTGCGCTTCTTTCTAAAAATGTGATTTTTATGATTGCATCATCCTCTATGTTATTCTATGCGCTGCTAGTTTTACTACTTATTAAAGAAACAATGCCAAAGGGTGTAGTAAAACAAATGAGTGAGGAAGAGGGAATGAAACAATCTGTATGGAAAGTTGTGTTTCAAGATAAAATTTTATTAATCTATTTATTAGCCGGAATTGTTATTTCGATGGGATTTTCGCAAACAGAAGGTATGCTTCCACTTCATTTTGATAATGAAATGAAGGGTATATTTGGAATGAATAATCCATTTCCTTATTTAATGGCAGTAAATGGGCTTTTGGTGGTTTTGTTTCAATTTCAAATTTCGAAATGGGCGACAGATAAACCGGTAGGGAAAACGATGTTGTATGGTGCTTGGTTATTTGGAATAGGTCTTCTTGCAATCGGTTGGCTTCCGAGGTGGTTTGGAGAAGCGGGGACAAATGCTACTGTAGTGCTTGTTACATTACTAATCGTATATGCAATTTATACATTAGGAGAAATGGTTATGTCTCCTGTACAAATGACATTTGTAGCAAATTTAGCGCCAGAACATTTACGAGGTACGTATATGGGAGCGGCTAGTTTACAATGGATTACAGGTAATGCGTTCGGACCTTTACTGGGTGGTATTTTACTTGATCGTTTGTTGGGGCACATTTTATTTACGATTTTAGGGATTGGATGTATGATAGCGGGCCTTGTTTACGTATCATTAGACCGACGTGTAGAGCAAAGGCAAAAAGGTGACGTGGTCAAACAAACGTCATAGGGTTTTCATCATACACAAATAGGTTCTTTTTTTCATATTATTAGGTACATAACTAGAAAAATTATTATGGCAGCTTAGTTATCTTGCTATTCATAGCCCCACCTCAAGATTCAGAGAAAGCGAAGAAGATAGGTGTGGGATAACTGTTAGCATGCGTCCGATTGGTTGAACTAACTAACAGCGCGGGGGAGAAAATCCCCCACTGATGGAAGTTTCGCTTTATTTTAAATAGAACTACCTATTTTCGTAAAAAGTGCTACAATAGAAAAATGAAAACAAACGATTAGGGTGATTTCATTATGAAAATTAAATTAGGTTTATTATATGGTGGAAAATCAGCGGAGCATCAAGTTTCTTTACAAACGGCTCTTGCTGTTAGTAAAGCGTTAGATCAAGAAAAATTTGAGGTTCATCCAATTTATATTACTGAACAAGGACAATGGGTGCGCGGTGAGCGTATTGAAGGTGAAGTGCAAAGCGTTCAAGCATTGCAGTTGAATGGAGAAGAGAATGCAATTTCTCCTTTATCATTAAGTTCAGAGATTATCCCGATGGCAGGTTCTGATAAAGAGAATGCAATCGATGTCATCTTCCCGTTATTACATGGACCGAATGGTGAAGATGGAACAGTACAAGGCTTGTTAGAACTTATGAATATTCCATATGTAGGGAATGGTGTGTTAGCATCGGCTGCAGGTATGGATAAAGTTATTATGAAAAATATTTTCGCAGAAGCGGGATTGCCACAAGCAAAATATGTTTCATTTATTCGCAGTGTATGGGAAAAAGATCGTACAACAGCGTATGAAAAAGTTGAAGAAACATTAGGATATCCATGTTATGTGAAACCAGCAAATCTTGGCTCAAGCGTTGGAATTAATAAATGCAAAAATCGTGATGAGTTAGAGAATGCATTTGAAGAAGCGTTCCAATTCGATCGTAAAATTATCGTAGAAGAGAATATTATCGGTCGTGAAGTGGAAATTGGTGTATTAGGAAACGATGAACCGAAATGTTCTGTTGTAGGCGAAATTGTGGCGAAAAAAGAATTCTATGACTATAAATCAAAATACATTGATGGCGATACAGCAATGGTTATTCCTGCCGAAATTACAGAGGCGGAATATGAGAAGATTAAAGAGTATGCGATTCGTGCATTTCAATCTTTAGATGGTGCGGGATTAACGCGTGCAGATTTCTTCTTAACGAAAGATGGCGATGTATTTATTAATGAAGTAAATACAATGCCAGGATTCACACCTTTTAGTATGTTCCCTCTTTTATGGGAAAATACGGGAGTTCCGTATCCAGAGCTTATTCAAGAGCTAGTACGTCTAGCGATTGAGCGTCACGATGAAAAACAAAAAATTAAATATACAATCTAACAAGAAAGGAGAAGCACTATTCAAATGAATAGTGTTTCTTCCGTGTAAGGAGTGTTTTTGTATGATACAAAGAATAATGAAGCAAATTGAGCAAATGGTATGTGGAAGTGGCTTAGCAGAGCAGTGGAATGATGTAGCTATAAAAGGTGTTTCCATTGATACAAGGAAAGTTGAAAAAGGAAACTTATATATCCCAATTCAAGGAGAACGTTTCGATGGTCATGCTTTTGTGGAGAAAGCAATAGAAGGTGGTGCAGTTGCAACACTTTGGAAGAAAGGTGTAGCGAATCCGCCAGCAAATTTACCGGTTATTTTTGTAGAAGATACATTACAAGCGCTGCAAACATTGGCGAAGAGCTATCGCGATCAGTTAAACGTGAAAGTGGTTGGTGTAACAGGCAGTAACGGGAAAACGTCAACGAAAGATATTGTGACAAGCTTACTTGGAGCGAAATTTAAAGTGCAAAAAACAGAAGGGAATTTCAATAACCATATTGGACTTCCTTTGACGATTTTAAATTTAGAAGAAGATACAGAAATAGCTGTATTAGAGATGGGGATGTCAAGCCGCGGAGAAATTGAATTTTTGTCAAAGCTTGCTCGTCCTGATGCAGCAATTATTACAAATATTGGAGAAGCGCATTTAATGGATTTGGGTTCTCGTGATGCAATTGCAGAAGCGAAGCTAGAAATTATCACAGGCTTACAAGATACTGGTGTATTTGTTTATAACGGAGATGAACCATTATTAACTACACGCGTACCAAGCATGAACTTACAAGCAAAGACAATTACGTTTGGTGATGCGAGAGCAAACGATTATTATCCGGTATCTGTAAAGTTAGAAGCGACAGGTACACAATTTACGATGAATCAAGCGCAGAATGTAGTATTTTATTTACCCGTTCTTGGGAAGCATAATGTATATAATGCATTAGCATCAATGGCGATTGCTGAATTTTTCGGTGTAACATGGGAAGAAATGAAACAAGGTTTAATGAATTTGAAAATGACAGGCATGCGTATGGAAGTTTTGAAAACAGATGCAGGGTTAACAATTATTAATGATGCATATAACGCAAGTCCAACAGCGATGGAAGCAGCATTCCATTTAATGAATGATTTAAATGGGTTTTCTAAAAAAATTCTCGTGCTTGGCGATATGTTAGAGCTTGGTGACCAAGAAGTACAATTTCATTATGAGGTTGGAAAATTAATTGATCCAGCTCGTATTGCATATGTATTTACGTACGGTGCACTAGGGGCACAAATGGCAGAAGGTGCAAGAATTAATTTTTCTAGTGAACGCGTAAAAGCTTATGACAATAAAGAAGAACTTGTTAAAGATTTAAAAGAAGTCGTTGATGTGAAAGACGTTGTATTAGTAAAAGCATCTCGTGGAATGAAATTAGAAGAAGTTATTTCGATGCTAAAGTAAAAATTTTGTATGTCGCGGTTGCCTTCATTACTTTGTATATGAGTAGGTTCTATTAATTGGTCTTCTATATCTTGTTAGCGCAGAGAAAAATAAAGAAACGCTTACAATGCAGAAGGGGAAAGTTATAAGAGGGATAGAAAAGTCCATATGTAAAATAAGGTAGGAGTTGGGTTTGCTTTTTACACATACAAAACTTATAATTGATAGGGTGTAATAACGTTGTAGAGTATTTTTGTGATAAATGTAGGCCCGTTTATATACGTGAACATAACGGAAAGGGCATTTTCCGCAAACATGGAAAATGTCTTTTTTGAATGGATAGTTAGGAAAAATGCTCCCGCCACTTGAAAGTTATAATTGTTTGAAGTGGGGGTTTCTAGCGTGCCAGGCATTTTTGCTCGGCGCTTGGCGTTAGTGGAGTTGGGATTGATTTCCGCCTAACCCCTCTATCTCGTCGATAAATTTTTTGGGACTACTTTTGTCTAGCTTTACGTTTGAATGTTTTATGTGGCCCATATTTTTGTTGCGACTTTCTACATTCAGTTTTCAAAAGCTAGTTTTATTATAATTGTCAGGCAATCTTGCGATGATAACGCATTTTGTCTGAAGAAGACTTAGCCCAACCTTACTTGTATATCCTGTGAATATTAGAAGAAGGAATAATCTGGGCTATTTTAGATAGAAAAGGAGAAGTAACATTGACAACATTTCGAGAATTAGGATTAAGCAGTTCTTTGCTAAAGTCTGTTGAAAGCATGGGATTTGAAGAGGCAACACCAATTCAGGCAGAAACAATTCCAGTAGCCTTACAAGGTGACGACATCATTGGTCAAGCTCAAACAGGTACAGGGAAAACAGCTGCATTTGGATTACCACTATTAGAAAAAGTAAATACAAATCAAGATACAGTTCAAGGTATTGTTATCGCACCAACTCGTGAGTTAGCGATTCAAGTAGGTGAAGAGCTATACAAAATTGGTCAACATAAGCGTGTTCGCATTTTACCAATCTATGGCGGCCAAGATATTAACCGTCAAATCCGTGCGTTGAAAAAAGGTCCACACATTATCGTGGGTACGCCAGGTCGTATTTTAGATCATATTAAACGTAAAACACTTCGTCTGCAAAACGTAGAAACAGTTGTTCTTGATGAAGCAGATGAAATGTTAAACATGGGCTTCATTGAAGATATTGAAGCAATTTTAACGGATGTGCCTGAAACACACCAAACATTATTATTCTCAGCAACAATGCCAGACCCAATCCGTCGCATTGCTGAACGCTTCATGAGCGAGCCTAAACATATTAAGGTTAAAGCTAAAGAAGTAACAATGCCAAACATTCAGCAGTTCTATGTAGAAGTGCAAGAGAAAAAGAAATTTGATGTGTTAACACGCTTATTAGATATTCAATCTCCAGAGCTTGCAATCGTATTCGGTCGTACAAAGCGTCGTGTTGATGAATTATCAGAAGCGCTAAATTTACGTGGTTATGCAGCAGAAGGAATTCATGGTGATTTAACACAAGCGAAGCGTCTTTCTGTATTACGTAAATTTAAAGAAGGTTCAATCGAAGTTCTTGTTGCGACAGACGTAGCGGCGCGTGGTCTTGATATTTCAGGTGTAACGCACGTATATAACTTTGATATTCCACAAGATCCAGAATCATACGTACACCGCATCGGTCGTACTGGCCGTGCAGGTAAAACAGGTCTTGCTATGCTGTTTGTAACACCACGTGAAGCAGGTCAATTAAAAAATATTGAACGTACAACAAAACGCAAAATGGATCGTATGAATCCACCAACTTTAGATGAAGCTTTAGAAGGACAACAACGTTTAATCGCTGAAAAACTTCAAAGCACGATTGAAAGTGAAAACTTATCATACTACAAACGTATTGCAGAAGAGCTGTTAGAAGAGCATGATTCTGTAGCGGTTGTAGCAGCTGCTTTAAAAATGATGACAAAAGAGCCGGATGCAACGCCAGTTTCTTTAACATCAGAACCACCTGTAGTTTCAAAAGATCGTTCTAGAAAGAGAAACGGAAACGGGAACGGAAATGGAAGAGGTGGTTACCGCGATGGTAACCGTAATCGTGAAGGCGGCCGTAATCGCGATGGCAACCGCAATCGTGGAGGTCGTAAAGGAGAAGGTCAAGGACGTGAAGGTCGTGAAGGTCGTTCTGCAGCTCCTAGAGGACGCGGTGGCGAAAGAAAGCACACAAGCCGTAAGCCACAAGCTTAATTAAATTCATAGAAGAGAGACAGTCTTGTTCATAAAGGCTGTCTTTTTTGTTTTTTTAGTTGGGTATACTACATAGAAACTTGTATTGGAAAAGAGGAAATGGAATGCTTGTAAAGCTTGGGTATGTTGCAATGAGCGTACATTTAAAGAACGCTTCTCCTTCGCAAACAATGACGTATGCGCAGTTTCAGCGCATACAGGACCGGGAAGCGGCAATTAAAAAATTAGAAAGGATTTCTAATTCTAATTTAGAAAATTGCCTACGGTTGTTAAAACATAATTATGGACATGATGTCTCATTTTTTCGTTTAAGTTCGAAGTTAATTCCTCTGGCAAATCATGAGGCGTTGTTAGAGTGGGATTATATAAAGCCTTTAAGAGAAAATTTAAAACGGCTTGGAGAATATGTAAAACGTCAAGGGATGCGGATTGACTTTCATCCTGACCATTTTGTTGTGTTAAATTCATTACATGTTCCAATTTTAAAGCAATCCATTAAAACATTACAGATGCATGGGAAGTTGTTAAAAGGAATGGGGATTGATAAAACGCATCGCTGTGTTTTACATGTTGGTGGTGCGTATGAAGATAAAGAGAAGGCACTAGAACAATTCATTGAAAACTGGTCGCTTGTTCCAGTGGGAATTCAAAAGATGATTATGTTAGAAAATGATGATACAACATTTTCCTTAAAAGAGGTGTTGTACTTAGGAGAAAAACTTGGAGTCCCGGTAGTTTTTGATTTACATCATCATATGATGAATCACGATGAAGATTGGGAGACTCATTGGGAACGTGTTGTGCAAACGTGGGAGCAATCTCCTTTGCCAATTAAAATGCATATTTCTAGTCCGCGAGCAGGAAATAATCCAAGGGCTCATGCAGATTTTATTGATTCTCAACAATTTTTTTCTTTTTTGCGATATATAAAAGGCAGTGTTTCAGAAATACATTGTATGATAGAAGCAAAACAAAAAGACGAGGCGCTCTTTCAGTTGATGAGAGATATGAAAGATAAGGTTGGGATAGAGATAGTAGATGGTGCAAGCTTTTTTGTAAAGTAAGCGATGCACCATCTATTTTTTTATCCCGCTATTTGCGGGCAGTAAGCCCCCACTGATGGAAGTTTCACTTTATGAGTAATGGTCCTAAGCAGGCACCTGTGAGTAACCCGACAAGATGGCTAATTGGGTTTGTTGTATTGTCGAGAAATGTAAACGCTAGAAGAATGGATAAAATAATAATAAAGAGAAGAGCTTCTTTTTTTCTAGTAGGGTGGTATTGCATATAGAATATATAAAGCTGCAGACCTAATAATCCAAAAATAGCGCCTGAAGCTCCTGTATGAGTATACTGGAGGGGAAGTATAAAGTAAGAGATAATATTTCCGGTGACTCCGGATATAAGAAACACAAGTGAAAATCGAATGCTATGCAGTTGTTTTTCTAATGAAAAGCCGAGTGCTAAGCAACAAATATTATTGGATAAAAAATGAGAAAATGTTGTATGGATAAATAATGAAGAAATAGTTCGCCACCAATCCCCCTCAGCGATACACTCATTACAGGCGATTCCAATCGATAGTACCTTATTCCCTAATAATAGTAAAACAAGTTGTATGAAAATTAATGCAGTAGTAATCGGAGGGAAAGAGGTAAATGAGTATTTTAATGGAGTATTCATATCCCCACTCCTTTTGCTGTTAACAGATTGTCTGTTATTCTTACAATATGAAAATGAGAAAGAAAATAGAAGGAAGGAACGTAAGGATATGATTGTAGGAATTGGAATCGATATTATTGAAATTGAAAGAATTGAAAAGATGATAGAAGGGCAACCGAAATTTATAGAGCGTATTTTAACAGAAAAAGAGCGCCAAGTAGCATGTTCGTTAAAAGGAAAGCGGCGTAGTGAATTTGTTGCAGGACGCTTTGCGGCAAAAGAAGCATATTCGAAAGCGCTTGGTACCGGAATTGGAAAAGAGGTTAGTTTTTTACATATTGAAATCACAAATGATGAAAGAGGAAAACCTGTTTTACTTGCAAATACAAATCATATTATCCATCTTTCGATTAGCCATAGCCGAGAGTTTGCGGTGGCACAAGTCATTTTAGAAAGCCCGTCAAGCTAGTCTGCATATTTCATATATTTGTCTCATATATTTGAGTAGCGTTAAGGAAGAGGTTTTCTTCCACTTACTTATCGAGGCAAAGGGGCTGAACATATGAAAAGGCGGCTAGGTTTGTTTATTGTCGGTTTGTTAACCGTTTTTCTGTTAGCGGGTTGTATGGAGAAGAAGAATGAAGATGTTGTGCAAGATTTGAATGAAAGAGTAAAAGATATGAAAAGCTATCAAGCAGAAGCGAAGTTAACGATTAAAACGGGAAATGAACCGCAAGTATATGATGTTGAGGTTTGGTATAAGAAACCCTCGTATTATCGAGTGAACCTGAAAAATGCAAAGAAAGATCAAAGCCAGATTATTTTACGAAATGATGAAGGTGTATTCGTTCTTACCCCGTCTTTAAATAAAAGTTTTCGTTTTCAAAGTGATTGGCCGCAAAATAGCAGCCAAGCATATTTATATGAATCACTTGTAAGGGATATTTTGAATGATAAGGACCGTTCGTTTAAGAAAACAGACAAATATTATGAGTTTGAAACGAAAACAAACTATCATCATCAAAATATGTTGCCAAAGCAACAAATTACATTTAATAAAAATGATTTAGCGCCTGTTTCGGTGAAATTAATGGACAATGATCAAAATATTCTTGTGCAAGTAGATTTTTCTAAAGTAAAGTTTGATACAAAATTTGATAAAGGTGCGTTTGATACGAAGCAAAATATGTCTAGAGCACAAGTCGATATACAAACGACAGCACAAGGAGAGAAGCCGTTTGCTGTGTTATACCCAAGTGATACGCCGCAAGGTATGGCTTTAAAAGAGGAGAAAGAATTTCAGACAGACAGTGGTAAACGTAATATTCTTACGTACACTGGCAATAAAAAGAGTTTTACATTAATACAAGAAAAAGCGAAGGTAGCACCAACTATTGCACTACAAAATATGAGTGGGGAACCTGTTGATTTAGGTTTCGCAATTGGGGCATTAACAAAAGATTCTGTTACATGGTCACATGATGGAGCTGAGTATATGCTTGTATCAAAAGGTTTAGAACAAGAAGAGTTGTTAATGGTAGCGCGCTCTGTGACTCAAAAACAAGTGAAGTAAACGATTAAAACGTGGTGGCTATGGTGTACACCACGTTTTTTATCACGATTTAACAGATAGTATTTTGGTGTGTAAAATCTGGTGATGAAAGTGGCGCTTAACATGATGGAATAAAGGTAAGAAAAAAAGTGAATATAAAAGAATAAGCTTTGCATATCGTATAAAGGAAGTGTTTTTTTTCTAGATGGAAAAATCGCCATTTTATCGTGATACGTGGGTAGAGATAAACTTAGATGCGATTTATGATAATTTGACTCGTATTAAATCTATTATTCCAAAAAATGTGGAGATTTTTGCTGTTGTGAAAGCAAATGCATATGGCCATGGATCAGTGCAAATTGCAAATACAGCGTTAGCAGCAGGAGCCACAAGATTAGCTGTTGCATTCTTGGATGAAGCTCTTGTCTTAAGAAGAGCTGGAATTACAGCTCCTATTTTAGTATTAGGTGCTTCGCGTCCGGAAGACATTAATGTGGCAGCAGAGAATGAGATTACATTAACTGTGTTTCAAAAAGAATGGATAGAAAAAGCGGAAAAGGTGTGGGCTTCTTCGAGGTCATTCCATTTTCATCTTAAATTTGATAGCGGTATGGGGAGAATTGGAATTCGTAGAAAAGATGAATTGAAAAAGTTTCTAAAAAGTTTACAAAATGCACCTTTTTTAAAATTAGAAGGGGTTTATACTCACTTTGCAACAGCTGATGAAGTGGAGACAGCTTATTTTGATAAACAGTATAATATGTTTTTGGAACAACTAGGTTGGCTAAAAGAATTTGGATTGAGCCCAAAATGTATTCACACAGCTAATAGTGCCGCAACTTTACGTTTTCCAAGTACTACTTTCAATGCTGTCAGAATAGGGATTTCGATGTATGGATTGACCCCATCTATGCAAATCCAACCTTTTTTACCGATTAAGCTTGATCCTGCATTATCTTGGCATACAACTGTTGCGCATATAAAACAGGTGACAAAAGGTGATGGAATTAGTTATAGCGTCACTTATCGAACGAAAACAGAAGAATGGATTGCTACGTTGCCTGTTGGATATGCTGATGGTTGGCTGCGTAGGTTGCAGGGTTTTAAAGTGCTTGTAAATGGTATAAGAGTGCCAATTGTAGGTAGGATTACAATGGATATGCTGATGGTTCGTGTACCATATGAAGTGCCGCTTGGAACAAAAGTTACTCTAATTGGAAGACAAAATGATCAGTATATTAGTGCTACTGAGGTCGCGGATTATTCAGGGACAATTAATTATGAAGTCATTGCAACAATCAATTTTCGTATTCCGCGTGTATATGTAAAAAATGGAAAGGTCGTAGAGGTTGTAAATTATTTAAATGACATATAAGATGAGAATTCTATAGTTTAAGTGTGCACTTATAAAAGGTGAGTATGTCCCTTTTTGGCAAGTTGAGAAACTCAATTTGGAAGAAGAACATAGAAAAGTACAAGGAAGTGAATGTTTTATTTCCAAATTGGAAAACATAAAACAAGAAATCAGGAAGTCTTTGCAACAGGCTTCATACAATGGTATTATTACAATAGGTGTCATATATATGTGTGTGTAGTTGACGGTGGAGGTGTATTTTTGTGTCCGAATCAAGTGTAACTACTGAAATCGTTGTTCGGTTGCCAAAACAAGTGGTAACAGAATTAGACGGAATTGGAAAACAAGAGAATAAGAATCGCCATGAACTTATTTGCCAGGCAACACAATTGCTATTGCGCCAACATAAAACAAAGAAGCGCTACCAGCATGAATCAATGCGACGTGGGTACATTGAAATGGGAAAAATTAATCTTGGTATTGCATCTGAAGCTTTCTTAGCGGAGTATGAAGCAGCTCATACAGTAGAACGCTTAGTTAGCGGGGGGTAATCTCTTGATTGTAAAACGCGGCGACGTGTATTTTGCAGACCTTTCCCCAGTTGTTGGTTCTGAGCAAGGAGGCGTTCGTCCGGTTCTGGTCATTCAAAATGACATTGGGAATCGTTTTAGTCCTACTGTGATTGTGGCGGCCATTACTGCACAGATTCAGAAAGCGAAATTGCCCACCCATGTGGAGATTGATGCAAAAAAGTATGGATTTGAGAGAGATTCTGTTATCTTGCTTGAACAGATTCGAACAATCGATAAGCAGCGCTTAACGGACAAAATCACTCAGTTAGACGATCTGATGATGAATCGTGTAGATGAAGCTCTGCAAATTAGTTTAGGACTGATAGATTTTTAGTTCAACATTTAAGTTGCTCTCTTTTAAGAGCAGCTTTTTTTATTATTAAGGAGGTTTTGTTGCAAATGGAAATGGTAGATGACCGTCAAGAGTTAATGAAAATGTTAGCGAAAGAATTGAATTTTTCAGAGAAGCAAGTACGTCATGTTATTCAGCTAACGGAGGAAGGTAATACAGTTCCATTTATTGCTCGTTATCGAAAAGAATGGACAAACTCATTAGATGAAGTGCAAATTCGTTCGATTTTAGAAAGATGGCAGTATATCACTCAGCTTGAAAATCGTAAAGAAGAAGTGTTGCGTTTAATTCATGAAAAAGGAAAGCTTACAGAAGAGTTGCGTCGTAACATTGTATCTGCAACAAAACTACAAGAAGTAGAAGATTTATATCGTCCATATAAAGAAAAACGAAGAACAAAAGCAACAATTGCAAAAGAGAAAGGGTTAGAACCTTTAGCGGATTGGTTATTAACGTTTGCGAAGGATGATGCGTTGGAAAGAGCGAAAGTATTCGTAAATGAAGAAAAGGAAGTTCATTCACCAGAAGAAGCGTTACAAGGTGCAAAAGATATTGTCGCAGAATACGTGTCTGACGAAGCATCTTATCGCAGTTGGATTCGAAATACTACTTTTAGAAAAGGAACCATTTCAGCAGTTGTAAAAGATGAAGAGAAAGATGAAAAGAATGTATACGAAATGTATTACAGCTATGAAGAGCCAGTACAAAAAGTTGTACCTCATCGTGTATTAGCCATGAATCGCGGTGAAAAAGAAGAAATTTTAAAAGTAGCAATCGTTCCTCCGGTTGAAGAAATTCTTCAGTTTTTACATAAAAAAGTAATTCATAAATCATACGCGCCAAGTACTTCTTATGTGCAAGAGGCGATTGAAGATGGTTACAAGCGTTTAATTCAACCATCTATTGAAAGAGAAATTCGTAAAGAGTTAACAGAGAGAGCGGAAGAACAAGCAATTCATATTTTTTCAGAGAACTTAAGGAATTTATTATTACAACCGCCGATGAAAGGGAAGGTTGTATTAGCTGTAGATCCAGCATATCGCACAGGATGTAAACTTGCCGTTGTAGATGATACGGGAAAAGTACTTCATATTGATGTTATTTATCCGCATCCGCCCGTTAAGAAATATGAAGAAGCGAAAAAGAAGTGTATTTCAATTTTAGAAAAGTATGAAGTAGAAGTAGTTGCAATTGGAAATGGTACGGCTTCTCGTGAAACGGAAGAATTTGTCGTAGATGTATTACAAGCAGTTACACGTGATGTATTTTATATTATTGTCAATGAAGCTGGGGCGAGCGTATATTCAGCGTCAGACTTAGCGAGGGAAGAGTTTCCTGGTTTGCAAGTTGAAGAAAGAAGTGCAGTTTCCATTGGAAGACGTTTGCAGGATCCGCTTGCAGAATTAGTAAAGATTGATCCCAAATCTGTTGGTGTAGGACAATATCAACATGATGTATCACAAAAACAGTTGAATGAATCATTAACATTTGTTGTTGAAACGGCTGTAAACCAAGTTGGAGTGAACGTAAATACTGCTTCTGTTTCCTTATTGCAATATGTTTCTGGTTTATCAAAAACAGTTGCGAAAAACATTGTAAAAAAACGTGAAGAGAGCGGGAAATTTACAAAACGTGCTGAGCTGAAAGATATCCCGCGATTGGGTGCGAAGACATATGAACAATGTATTGGTTTTTTACGTGTTTTAGAAGGTGAAAATCCACTTGATCGAACAAGTATTCATCCGGAGCAATATAAGAATGTAGAACTGCTATTGAAAAGCTTAGGGTTATCTATTACAGATGTTGGACAACCTCATTTGCAGAAGCGTTTAGAAGAAGTAGAAATTCCTTCGTTATCAGAACAAACAAATATTGGTGAACCGACATTGCGAGATATTATTGATGCTCTTATTCGTCCAGAACGAGATTTACGTGATGAATTACCGAAGCCGCTTCTTAAAAAAGGTATTTTAAAACTAGAGGATTTAAAGCGAGGCATGGAATTGGAAGGTACGGTTCGTAATGTTGTCGATTTTGGTGCTTTTGTTGATATTGGTGTGAAGCAAGATGGATTAGTTCATATTTCAAAAATGAGTAAGCAGTTTGTAAAACATCCATTAGATATCGTGTCTGTGGGGCAAATTGTAAAAGTGTGGGTTGATGAAGTTGATATGAAAAAAGGACGCGTTGCTTTATCTATGTTACCAATAGAGTGATGAAGTAAAATGAATCATTGTGGCTTTTTCGATTTACACTGAGAGTTAACATGAAAAGGGAGTGGAGGGTGTTCCGCTCCCTTTATTTACTAAGGGTATTGCTTTTTTTATAAAAAAACCAACATTCGTTAAGTAGTTTGATTTGATAGCGGTTTTTTTCATAATAAGCACGCCGCATTTGTTTACGAAGCCATGCTGGCATATGAATCCCTCCTTTTACAGAAATGAGGATGGGTATATGTACTATTTAATGTATGCATGAGACAAAAAAGACGTGTGGATTTATTTTAATCATTAGGAGAGATAGGGATGCAGGAAATAGATATACAGAGATTGGTGGAGGAGATATCAGTAGAATATTTTGCGAGGCCTTTTTTGCATAAAGTGACATTTAACAAACGTTTACGTACGACGGGTGGACGATATTTGCTAGGATCACACAATATAGAATTAAATTATCGTTATTATCAAACTTATGGAGAGAAGGAATTAATTGCAGTAATTAAGCATGAGCTTTGTCATTATCATTTACATCTTATGGGGAAAGGGTATCAACATAGGGATAGGGATTTCCGTGAGTTATTGAATCAAGTAGATGCGCCGCGTTTTTGTAAAAGGATTCCTGATGAGAGGAAGGAGAAAAAACAATACATATATATTTGTTTATCGTGTGGCTTTCAATACATAAGAAGGAGAAGAATAAATACAAATCGCTATGTTTGTGGAAAGTGTAAAGGGCGTTTGAAGCAGGTAAAAAAACACCTTGACAGTTAAAAATCAATCCAGTATAGTATAAACATGTCAGCTCACTACAAGATATTGTAAGAAGTGCTTGATTTGTAAAATGATTTTTTATAAGATAAAAAATGTCTTTCTTATTCCGCAGTAGCTCAGTGGTAGAGCTATCGGCTGTTAACCGATCGGTCGTAGGTTCGAGTCCTACCTGCGGAGCCATATAATATAGAGAAGTACCCAAGTGGCTCAAGGGGCTCCCCTGCTAAGGGAGTAGATCGCTTACGCGGTGCGAGGGTTCGAATCCCTTCTTCTCTGCCATAATTTTGGCCCGTTGGTCAAGTGGTTAAGACACCGCCCTTTCACGGCGGTAACACGGGTTCGAATCCCGTACGGGTCACCACTTCGGAGGATTAGCTCAGCTGGG
>NZ_NUQE01000008.1:566-731 GCF_002582035.1 Bacillus pseudomycoides | reverse complement strand
CCGGTCGGGACCGCCATTTAAACTTCTAATAGATGGAAGTTGTTTTTTTTGGTTAGAGGATATGATAAAATGTATTTCTTCACTAAAAAATCTTGTGAAGCGAATTTAAGTGATATCCTCAAAGATGTTAATTTATTCGATTAAATCGATGGGCTATAGCCAAGC
>NZ_NUQE01000008.1:0-541 GCF_002582035.1 Bacillus pseudomycoides | reverse complement strand
TTCGAGTCCTTCATGGCTCATTTATTTCATTTCGCGGGTGTGGCGGAATTGGCAGACGCACCAGACTTAGGATCTGGCGCCTTTGGCGTGGGGGTTCGACTCCCTTCACCCGCATATGCGGTCGTGGCGGAATGGCAGACGCGCTAGGTTGAGGGCCTAGTGGGGGCAACCCCGTGGAGGTTCAAGTCCTCTCGGCCGCACCAAAAAAAAGAAATAAAAAAATGCTTGCATTAATCTTACCGCCATGGTATATTAATAAAGTCGCAAAAAACAAACAACATACATTAAGCGCCCGTAGCTCAATTGGATAGAGCGTTTGACTACGGATCAAAAGGTTAGGGGTTCGAGTCCTCTCGGGCGCGCCATTTACGGGAAGTGGCTCAGCTTGGTAGAGCACCTGGTTTGGGACCAGGGGGTCGCAGGTTCGAATCCTGTCTTCCCGACCATGCGGGTGTAGTTTAGTGGTAAAACAAGAGCCTTCCAAGCTCTGGTCGAGAGTTCGATTCTCTTCACCCGCTCTTGAGTTCTTTGAAAACTGAAC
>NZ_NUQE01000007.1 GCF_002582035.1 Bacillus pseudomycoides | reverse complement strand
CATATTATATGGTTAAGTCCTCGATCTATTAGTATTCGTCAGCTCCACATGTCACCATGCTTCCACCTCGAACCTATCAACCTGATCATCTTTCAGGGATCTTACTAGCTTAACGCTATGGGAAATCTCATCTTGAGGGGGGCTTCATGCTTAGATGCTTTCAGCACTTATCCCTTCCGCACATAGCTACCCAGCTATGCCCTTGGCAGAACAACTGGTACACCAGCGGTGCGTCCATCCCGGTCCTCTCGTACTAAGGACAGCTCCTCTCAAATTTCCTACGCCCACGACGGATAGGGACCGAACTGTCTCACGACGTTCTGAACCCAGCTCGCGTACCGCTTTAATGGGCGAACAGCCCAACCCTTGGGACCGACTACAGCCCCAGGATGCGATGAGCCGACATCGAGGTGCCAAACCTCCCCGTCGATGTGGACTCTTGGGGGAGATAAGCCTGTTATCCCCGGGGTAGCTTTTATCCGTTGAGCGATGGCCCTTCCATGCGGAACCACCGGATCACTAAGCCCGACTTTCGTCCCTGCTCGACTTGTAGGTCTCGCAGTCAAGCTCCCTTATGCCTTTGCACTCTACGAATGATTTCCAACCATTCTGAGGGAACCTTTGGGCGCCTCCGTTACTCTTTAGGAGGCGACCGCCCCAGTCAAACTGCCCACCTGACACTGTCTCCCGGGTCGATAAGACCCGTAGGTTAGAATTTCAATACAGCCAGGGCGGTATCCCACCAGCGCCTCCACCGAAGCTAGCGCTCCGGCTTCAAAGGCTCCCGCCTATCCTGTACAAGCTGTACCAAAATTCAATATCAGGCTACAGTAAAGCTCCACGGGGTCTTTCCGTCCTGTCGCGGGTAACCTGCATCTTCACAGGTACTATAATTTCACCGAGTCTCTGGTTGAGACAGTGCCCAAATCGTTACACCTTTCGTGCGGGTCGGAACTTACCCGACAAGGAATTTCGCTACCTTAGGACCGTTATAGTTACGGCCGCCGTTTACTGGGGCTTCAGTTCAGAGCTTCGCTTGCGCTAACCCCTCTCCTTAACCTTCCAGCACCGGGCAGGTGTCAGCCCCTATACTTCGCCTTACGGCTTCGCAGAGACCTGTGTTTTTGCTAAACAGTCGCTTGGGCCTATTCACTGCGGCTTTCCGTTAAGAAAGCACCCCTTCTCCCGAAGTTACGGGGTCATTTTGCCGAGTTCCTTAACCAGAGTTCTCTCGCACACCTTAGGATTCTCTCCTCGCCTACCTGTGTCGGTTTGCGGTACAGGCACCTTTTATCTCGCTAGAAGCTTTTCTTGGCAGCGGGGAATCAAAGACTTCGCTCCATAAGGAGCTTCCCCATCACAGCTCAGCCTTCGCGGTAAGCGGATTTGCCTACTTACCAGCCTAACTGCTTGGACGTGCTCAACCAATCGCACGCTTCTTCTATCCTTCTGCGTCCCTCCATTGCTCAAACGATAAAGAGGTGGTACAGGAATATCAACCTGTTGTCCATCGCCTACGCCTGTCGGCCTCGGCTTAGGTCCTGACTAACCCTGAGCGGACGAGCCTTCCTCAGGAAACCTTAGGCATTCGGTGGACGGGATTCTCACCCGTCTTTCGCTACTCATACCGGCATTCTCACTTCTAAGCGCTCCACCAGTCCTTACGATCTGACTTCACAGCACTTAGAACGCTCCCCTACCACTGATACCATAGGTATCAATCCGCAGCTTCGGTGGTGTATTTAGCCCCGGTACATTTTCGGCGCAGAGTCACTCGACTAGTGAGCTATTACGCACTCTTTAAATGGTGGCTGCTTCTAAGCCAACATCCTAGTTGTCTAAGCAACTCCACATCCTTTTCCACTTAATACACACTTTGGGACCTTAGCTGGCGGTCTGGGCTGTTTCCCTTTTGACTACGGATCTTATCACTCGCAGTCTGACTCCCAAGGATAAGTCATTGGCATTCGGAGTTTGACTGAATTCGGTAATCCGATGAGGACCCCTAGTTCAATCAGTGCTCTACCTCCAAGACTCTCACACTTGAGGCTAGCCCTAAAGCTATTTCGGGGAGAACCAGCTATCTCCAGGTTCGATTGGAATTTCTCCGCTACCCACACCTCATCCCCGCACTTTTCAACGTGCGTGGGTTCGGGCCTCCATTCAGTGTTACCTGAACTTCACCCTGGACATGGGTAGATCACCTGGTTTCGGGTCTACGACCACGTACTAAACGCCCTATTCAGACTCGCTTTCGCTACGGCTCCGCCTCTTCAGCTTAACCTCGCACGGGATCGTAACTCGCCGGTTCATTCTACAAAAGGCACGCCATCACCCGTTAACGGGCTCTGACTATTTGTAGGCACACGGTTTCAGGATCTCTTTCACTCCCCTTCCGGGGTGCTTTTCACCTTTCCCTCACGGTACTGGTTCACTATCGATCACTAGGTAGTATTTAGCCTTGGGAGATGGTCCTCCCAGATTCCGACGGAATTTCACGTGTTCCGCCGTACTCAGGATACATTCAAGAGGGAACGAAGTTTCAACTACAGGGTTGTTACCTTCTATGACGAGCCTTTCCAGGCTGCTTCGTCTACCTCGTTCCTTTGTAACTCCGTATAGAATGTCCTACAACCCCAAGAGGCAAGCCTCTTGGTTTGGGCTAGATTCCGTTTCGCTCGCCGCTACTCAGGAAATCGCATTTGCTTTCTCTTCCTCCAGGTACTTAGATGTTTCAGTTCCCTGGGTCTGTCCTCATTATCCTATGTATTCAGATAAAGATACCATACCATTACGTATGGTGGGTTTCCCCATTCGGAAATCTCCGGATCAAAGCTTACTTACAGCTCCCCGAAGCATATCGGTGTTAGTCCCGTCCTTCATCGACTCCTAGTGTCAAGGCATCCACCGTGCGCCCTTTCTAACTTAACCAAAATTAAAAAAATATGAGCTACACTGTTATCTAGTTTTCAAAGAACATNNTATTGATGAACAGCGTTCATCAATTCTCCATAGAAAGGAGGTGATCCAGCCGCACCTTCCGATACGGCTACCTTGTTACGACTTCACCCCAATCATCTGTCCCACCTTAGGCGGCTGGCTCCAAAAGGTTACCCCACCGACTTCGGGTGTTACAAACTCTCGTGGTGTGACGGGCGGTGTGTACAAGGCCCGGGAACGTATTCACCGCGGCATGCTGATCCGCGATTACTAGCGATTCCAGCTTCATGTAGGCGAGTTGCAGCCTACAATCCGAACTGAGAACGGTTTTATGAGATTAGCTCCACCTCGCGGTCTTGCGACTCTTTGTACCGTCCATTGTAGCACGTGTGTAGCCCAGGTCATAAGGGGCATGATGATTTGACGTCATCCCCACCTTCCTCCGGTTTGTCACCGGCAGTCACCTTAGAGTGCCCAACTTAATGATGGCAACTAAGATCAAGGGTTGCGCTCGTTGCGGGACTTAACCCAACATCTCACGACACGAGCTGACGACAACCATGCACCACCTGTCACTCTGCCCCCGAAGGGGAAGCCCTATCTCTAGGGTTTTCAGAGGATGTCAAGACCTGGTAAGGTTCTTCGCGTTGCTTCGAATTAAACCACATGCTCCACCGCTTGTGCGGGCCCCCGTCAATTCCTTTGAGTTTCAGCCTTGCGGCCGTACTCCCCAGGCGGAGTGCTTAATGCGTTAACTTCAGCACTAAAGGGCGGAAACCCTCTAACACTTAGCACTCATCGTTTACGGCGTGGACTACCAGGGTATCTAATCCTGTTTGCTCCCCACGCTTTCGCGCCTCAGTGTCAGTTGCAGACCAGAAAGTCGCCTTCGCCACTGGTGTTCCTCCATATCTCTACGCATTTCACCGCTACACATGGAATTCCACTTTCCTCTTCTGCACTCAAGTCTCCCAGTTTCCAATGACCCTCCACGGTTGAGCCGTGGGCTTTCACATCAGACTTAAGAAACCACCTGCGCGCGCTTTACGCCCAATAATTCCGGATAACGCTTGCCACCTACGTATTACCGCGGCTGCTGGCACGTAGTTAGCCGTGGCTTTCTGGTTAGGTACCGTCAAGGTGCCAGCTTATTCAACTAGCACTTGTTCTTCCCTAACAACAGAGCTTTACGACCCGAAGGCCTTCATCGCTCACGCGGCGTTGCTCCGTCAGACTTTCGTCCATTGCGGAAGATTCCCTACTGCTGCCTCCCGTAGGAGTCTGGGCCGTGTCTCAGTCCCAGTGTGGCCGATCACCCTCTCAGGTCGGCTACGCATCGTCGCCTTGGTGAGCCGTTACCTCACCAACTAGCTAATGCGCCGCAGGTCCATCTATAAGTGACAGCCGAAGCCGCCTTTCAATTTCGCACCATGCGGTGCAAAATGTTATCCGGTATTAGCCCCGGTTTCCCGGAGTTATCCCAGTCTTATAGGCAGGTTACCTACGTGTTACTCACCCGTCCGCCGCTAACTTCTTAAGAGCAAGCTCTTAATCGGTTCGCTCGACTTGCATGTATTAGGCACGCCGCCAGCGTTCATCCTGAGCCAGGATCAAACTCTCCAATAAAGT
>NZ_NUQE01000006.1 GCF_002582035.1 Bacillus pseudomycoides | reverse complement strand
CCCCTTCTTCAATCAGACCGTAAGGTGGATAAGAGGGGTTATTCACACGTAATTATCATGAAATTTGGGTAAGTTAGAAGAATAATGATAAAACAAAGGATAATTGATGAAAATTGGAAGGATGAAAAGGATGTTTAATAAAATCTTTTTATTTATTGTAGTTATTGGTTTGCCGTTTTCCATTCTTGGTAATGTCATGCACTGGCCACAAACAATTATGTTTGCTGTATATTGTATTACGATTATTGCGCTTGCTGGTTTTATGGGGAGAGCGACAGAAAGTTTGGCGATTGTGGCAGGACCGCGTATCGGTGGCTTGTTAAATGCAACATTTGGTAACGCGGTTGAGCTTATTATTTCTATTTTTGCATTGCAAGCTGGGTTAATAGAAGTAGTGCTCGCTTCGTTAACAGGTTCTGTTCTCGGTAACCTATTGTTAGTGGGCGGCCTTTCATTTTTTGTAGGTGGTCTAAAGTATAAACGTCAAACCTTTAATGTATATGATGCAAGACATAATTCAGCCCTATTAATTTTTGCGGTTGTTGTTGCATTTGTTATTCCAGAAATATTTTCAATGAAAATGAACATAGAGAAAACCTTCCAACTTAGTATTGGCGTTTCAATCATTATGATTATTTTATATTTAGCTGCATTGTATTTTAAACTTGTCACGCATCGAGGAGTATATCAGCCTAAAGAAGAAATAATAGAACAACACGACGAAGAGCCAGAATGGTCAAAAGGAAGAGCGTTGCTTATTTTAGCACTTGCAACAGTAGCGGTTGGCTATGTATCAGAGGCGCTTGTACATACGTTTGAAACAGTCGCAAAGGCATTTGGCTGGAGTGAATTATTTATTGGAATTATTATTGTGGCCATTGTTGGAAATGCAGCAGAGCATGCATCGGCTATTCTCATGGCCTATAAAAATAAGATTAATATTGCAGTTGAAATTGCAGTTGGATCAACATTACAAATTGCAATGTTTGTTGCGCCTGTACTTGTTATTATTTCTATGTTTTTTGCAGTGGAAATGCCTCTTATATTCACTTTCCCGGAATTAGTGGCAATGATTACAGCTGTATTTTTGACAATTGCTATATCAAATGATGGCGATACGAATTGGTTTGAAGGTTTAACATTACTTGCAGCGTATCTCATTATGGGTATCGGTTTTTATTTATTATAAAAACTCCTGCCACATATCACTTTTAGATCTTGAAGTGGGGGTTTTTTTCCTATTTTTTGATAAAAAGTTTGGATAACAAAGAGGAGTGCGGAAAAGAATATAACCGTATAGTCCCATTAGGAAGGAGCTTTACGGATGAAACGAGTGTCCAGTATTTGTCTCATCATCATGTTCTCGTTTATTTTTTTATTTCCTTGTAGTAGCTTTGCGAAGACAGAACTGAATGTGAAAATTCCACCATCTGTTTTAAACATTTCAAAAGAAAATACGTATCCAAATCCAACGCAAGATTTACCGCGCTTGCAACCGAGTGCATTAGCAAAAACACTGCTTGAAACATCGCCAATCGTAATTGAAAATCCGGACTTAATTCGAATGTTTAATGAAACGTCTATTTCTAATGCGCCGCTTGCAGTTGGATACCGGGCTAAAATTTATTTAGGACAATGGCCTTTAAATTATGAATCCACTGAAACAACGATGAATTGGGAATATCGACAAATAAATCGAAATTTTCATGATAATCGTGGCGGACAGGGGTTTTATTTACTTCGTTATAAGCAAGAAGCGCAAAAAATTGTGGAAGGTGGGCTTACTTCTTCCATTAAAGATGCGGAAGATGTGAAGAAGATGATGCTACTAAAAGCAATGGAAAAAGTACGCTTACCTCTTTCGTTTAAAACAATTATTGGTTATGGAACCGAGCATGAACGAGTATACAATATTAGTCCGAAACAACTTGGATACTTATATGCATATACACCAGCAGTTAATGAAAAAGGAAAAGTAACATTTGGAGAAGTATATCTTGTCTTAAAAGGAAATCAGCGAAAACTTATGATAAAAAATATAACATCACAGGGAATTGGAGCTTCCATACCAATTCAAGATCATATTTCATTTAAGTTTATTTCGTCTCCTACCCCAAAATAAAGTAAAAGTGGGGATCTTACTGCCTGCAAATAGCGGAAAAAAACGTCAGCACATATTGCGCTGACGTTTTTTTCTCCTACTATAGAGTGAGATTTGCTTGTTTTGTTAAAAAGTTTTCTGTTGAATAATAACTATTTTTCACAAGGATGTTTGGTCCAAGACATTTTACAGCTGGACAATGACAGCTTAATTCTTTAGCTGTTTGTGAAGAGCTCCACTTGTCATAAACTTCTTGCAATGTGTTTGTTTGGACATTTCCAAGCAATGGAATGTCACCAAAATCTGTAACGATAATATTGCCGTCAAAAATATTTACATTTAAGCGAGAACGACCGTCTGGGTCATTGCGCACGGTGACGTTTTTACTTGTATGTAACTTTTTAAATACTTCTAAGTCACGTTCGTCATTGCTGCATGCATAGAATGGCAATGTTCCAAATAACATCCATACATTTTCATCGCGAATATCAAGAAGATGTGAAATTGCACTGCGAATTTCATCTTTTGTTAAAATCTCAAGATTGCTAGCAAAATCACTTGGATACATCGGATGTACTTCATGACGTTTGCAGCCCATCTCTTCAACAATTTGACGGTGAATATGTTCAATATGTGGAAGCGTACGTTTATTTAGCATTGTTTCAGCAGAAACAAGAACACCCGCTTCTGATAATGCTTTACTATTTGAAATCATACGTTCAAATAGTTTGGCACGTTGTTCATATGATGGTTTGCGTTCCATCATGGCAAATCCGCCTTCAACGAAATCATCAATCGTTCCCCAGTTATGAGAAATGTGTAAAACATCTAAGTAAGGAATAATTTGTTCATAACGAGCTAAATCTATAGTTAGGTTAGAGTTAATTTGTGTGCGAACGCCTCGTTCATGAGCATATTTTAAGAGCGGTGTTACATAGTTATCAACGGATTTTTTTGAAAGCATTGGTTCGCCGCCTGTAATACTTAAAGAGCGTAGATGAGGAACTTCATCTAATCGTTGTAATAACAAATCAAGCGGAAGTGGATTCGGATCTTTTGGCTGTAATGTATAACCAACAGCACAATGTTCACAGCGCATATTGCATAACGTTGTAGTTGTAAACTCAACGTTTGTTAATAATAATTTGCCGTACTCTTCAAGGTCCATATACGCTTCCCATGGATCATAAGAAGGAGTAATCGGCTTCATTTTTTGTGATGTATTCATTATGAAATACTCCTTTGACTATTGAAATAACAATTTGTCCATTCTCTATGATAGAAGAAGATTGCTTTTTAATAAAGTGAAACTTCCATTAGTGGGGAGTTTTTTCATCCCTACTGATGGTTAGTTGAACCAATCGGGCTGTTACTGTCCACGAGTAGCGAGATAAACTCGTTTACTCGAATTGACGAAAAAATTCCATGACCGTATAATCATTTTTGCTGTATAATAAAATAAAGATTCAACAAGTAAACAAATGAGTATGCTAGATATGAAATTAGGATAACTCGAATAAAAAGGAGAGAGCACCTATGGGAAATGCTACTTATGATAAAGATTCACAATTAGTATATTTGAAAGAACGTTTAAATATGTTTTTAGAAGTTATTGATACAATTGAACCAGAAGACGTGGAACTAGAAGATGTAGATCGCCTTCTTGAAATGTTAGATGATATTGAATTTAAATGCGAGCAATTTAAAAAAGGTGAGTAAGAATCAGCAAATTGCTGATTCTTTTTTGTTAGAAGCAATACAAAAAAAGAGGTATAATCAAATTGTTAAATTTTTTAAAGCGTTTTGGTAGCGTTCACAATTGAGGGGGAAGTAATAATGAAAAAGCTTCAAGAAAGCATGTATCAACTAATTGTTGAAACGTCGACGAATTTACCGAAAGATGTTCGCCGTGCGATTCAAAGAGCAAAAGAACGAGAAAGTGCAGGAACTCGTTCAGCAATGGCGCTTGGCACAATTACAAATAATATTAAAATGGCAGATGATAATATTTCGCCAATTTGCCAAGATACAGGGATGCCAACTTTTAAAGTTTACACACCAGTTGGTGTAAATCAATTACACATTAAAGAAGCGATCTACCAAGCACTTGAACAAGCAACAAAAGATGGAAAGCTTCGTCCAAACTCTGTTGATTCTCTTTTTGGCGATAACAGTGGGAATAATTTAGGGCCAGGAACACCTGTTATTAAGTTTGAGCAATGGGAAAAAGATTATATTGATGCACGTCTTATTTTAAAAGGCGGTGGCTGTGAAAATAAAAATATTCAATATAGCTTACCTTGTGAAATAGAAGGGTTAGGACGAGCTGGTCGTGATTTAGAAGGAATTCGTAAATGTCTTCTTCATGCGGTATACCAAGCACAAGGACAAGGATGCAGTGCTGGTGTAATTGGTGTTGGTATCGGAGGAGATCGCACGTCTGGTTATGAACTTGCGAAAAACCAATTATTCCGTACATTAGATGATGAAAATCCAATCCCAGAATTGAAGCAGCTTGAAGAATATATCGTAGAAAATGCGAATAAGCTTGGCATTGGAACGATGGGCTTTGGCGGCGAAACAACATTACTTGGTTGCAAAATTGGCGTATACAACCGTCTTCCAGCTAGTTTTTATGTTTCTGTTGCGTATAACTGTTGGGCATATCGCCGCTTAGGTGTAACGATTCATCCAGAATCAGGTGAAATTATTGACTGGTTATATCAAGAAGGTGAAAATACATTAAAGCAAGAGGAAGCGAAGGAAGATACAAACGCGCAACGTGAAATCGTCCTGCAAGCTCCAATTACAGAGGAGCAAATCCGCGAACTTCGCGTCGGTGACGTTGTAACAATTAACGGTATGATGTACACAGGTCGCGATGCGATTCATAAACATTTAATGGATAACGATTGTCCAGTTGATCTAAACGGACAAGTTATTTATCATTGCGGACCAGTTGTTGTGAAAGATGAAAACGACAATTGGAAAATTAAAGCGGCAGGCCCGACAACAAGTATTCGTGAAGAACCGTACCAAGGCGATATTATGAAGAAATTTGGTATTCGTGCTGTTATTGGTAAAGGTGGTATGGGTGCGAAAACATTGGCGGCATTAAATGAGCATGGCGGCGTATATTTAAATGCAATTGGCGGCGCAGCACAGTACTACGCAGAGTGTATTAAAGAAGTAAAAAATGTTGATTTCTTACAATTTGGTATTCCAGAAGCAATGTGGCATTTACGTGTAGAAGGATTTAAAGCAGTTGTAACGATGGATTCTCACGGTAATAGCTTACATGCTGATGTGGATAAAACATCTTTAGAGAAGTTAGCAACGTTTAAAGAACCAGTATTTAAATAAAGTGAAACTTCCATAAGTGGGGCGGTTTTCATCCCCCACTTATGGTTAGTTGAACCAATCGGGCTTTTACGGGCAGTTATCCCCCACCTATCTTCTTCGCTTTTCTCTGAGCTTTGAGGTGGGGGTCTTACTGCCCGTTAATGCGGGATAAGATGAATAAAGAGAAAGAGCATTTCCAATAATGGAGATGCTCTTTCTTTGTATTGGCATAAATGGAAAAACGTGTTCAGCATGAAACAAATTAGAGACACAGAAACTACAAGTACGATTATATATGAAAAGGAGCTTATAAATGAAGCGTAATTGGTTATACATCAGTATTATCTTTTCAATTATGATGGTACTTGTTCCAGCTTCTGTGTTTGCTTATGTGAATACACCGAATCATTGGGGGATTCCACGTGCGAAGAATGAAACTCCTCCGGATGCTGGTCAGAAATTTACAGAGCTGCTGCAGAGAAATGGAGGATTTTATTTAGGGGATACAAAGAAAAAAGATATTTACTTAACGTTTGATAATGGGTATGAAAATGGCTTTACAGGAAAGATTCTTGATGTGTTAAAAGAAAAGAAGGTACCAGCAACGTTTTTTGTAACAGGACATTATATAAAAAGCCAACCAGATTTATTGAAAAGAATGGCAAATGAGGGGCATATTGTTGGAAACCATTCACAAAGTCATCCGGATTTTACAACAGTAAATGATGCAAAGCTTCGTGAAGAACTGCAAATTGTAACAGATGAAATTAAGAAGGTAACAGGACAAAAAGAAGTACGATATGTAAGGCCGCCACGCGGGATCTTTAGTGAGCGTACATTAGCACTTGCAAAAGAAATGGGCTATTATAATGTATTTTGGTCACTTGCTTTTCTAGATTGGAAAGTAGATCAGCAGAGGGGATGGCAGTATGCCCATAATAATGTAATGAATATGGTTCACCCTGGAGCTATTATTTTATTGCACTCTGTTTCCCAAGATAACACAGAAGCACTAGCGAAAATCATTGATGATTTACGCGAGAAAGGGTATCATTTTAAAAGCTTAGATGATTTAGTAAAAGGCAATCAACCGTAAGCATGTATGCTTGCGGTTTTCTCATGCTATAATGATGTGTAAAAAGGATGAGGAATGCATGTGGAGCGAACAAATTACGTTAGAATACCCGTATCGTTTTGAAGAAGTGTTAAAGCGGTTATCTTTTGATCCATTAAATGTCGTTAATTTAGAAGATAAAACAATTCATGTTCCGCTCAGCATAGATGGAGAGCAACTTGTTGTACGTGTACAAGGGAAGGGAACAACGGAACAGCCACAATTTTGGATCTCTAGCCAAACAGACAAACAAGATAAAATCATGAAGCGTATTTCTTCTATTTTCCAATGGAATCAACCTTTTGATGAGATTCAAAATCATTTTACAAACACGTCATTACGTCCACTTTTTGAAACGTTTGCATATACACCCATTATTTTAGAGTTTGATTATTTTTCTTGTCTTCTTCGCTGCATTATTCATCAACAAGTTCATTTGAAATTTGCTACAAAGCTTACAGAACAATTTGTAAAAACATATGGAACAGAGAAACACGGTGTTTTCTTTTTTCCAAAACCTGAACAAGTAGCAAATATTACAGTAGAAGAATTGAGAAATCAAAAATTTAGTCAGCGGAAGGCAGAATATATCATTGGACTTGCGAAACATATTATGGACGGTAAGTTAAACTTAGAAGAGTTAGAGGGAAAAATAGACGAAGAGGTTAGAGAACAACTATTGCCGCTTCGAGGTATTGGAGCATGGACCGTACAAAATTTCTTACTGTTCGGACTTGGACGCCAAAATATGTTTCCAAAAGCAGATATCGGAATTCAACGCGCGCTTCAACAGTTATTTCAGTTAGAACAAAAACCAGATGATGCATTTTTAGAACGAATGAAACAAGAGTGTGAACCATATTGCAGTTATGCATCATTATATTTATGGAAAAGTATAGAGTAGAGGTGTAACAATGATACAAAAACAACATGAGAGTAAGTTGGAAGTCGGCCAAACGTTTCCTGTGACAATTAAACGTCTCGGAATTAACGGAGAGGGCGTAGGTTACTTTAAGAGACAAGTCGTCTTCATTCCAGGAGCATTACCGGGAGAGGAAGTTGTTGCAGAAACAACGAAAATTCAACGTGGTTTTGCAGAAGCAAAAGTGAAAAAAATTCGTAAAGCTTCACCGCACCGTGTGAAGCCGCCATGTCCTGTATATGATAAGTGTGGTGGGTGTCAGCTTCAACATTTAGATTATCAAGAGCAGTTAAATCAAAAGCGTGACATCGTTGTACAAGCATTTGAGAAGTATATGAACGGAAGTATGGAAGCTATCATTCGTCCAACGCTTGGAATGGAAGATCCATGGCATTATCGTAATAAAAGTCAATTACAAGTAGGCCGTAAAGATGAAAAAGTCATTACAGGATTATATGAACAAAACTCACATCGCTTAATTGATATTTCGCATTGTATGATTCAACATAAAGCAACAAACGAAGCAACAAAAGTTGTAAGACGTATATTAGAAAAACTGAACATTTCTATTTACAATGAGAGAAAACAAAAGGGGCTTGTACGTACAATTGTGACACGTGCTGCAATTCAAACAGGGGAAGTACAAGTCACGTTAATTACAACAAAAGAAGAATTGCCAAATAAAGAACAATTTATTGCAGAAGTGCAAAAACAAATGCCATCTGTAAAATCAATTATGCAAAATGTGAACTGGCGTAAAACATCAGTTATCTTTGGTGATAAAACCTTCCGTTTAGCAGGAAAAGAAGTGATTCAAGAAACACTTGGTGACTTATCATTTGAATTATCTGCACGCGCATTCTTCCAGCTGAATCCTGAGCAAACAGTTGTGTTATATAACGAAGCGAAAAAAGCAGCTGCTTTAACAGGAAAAGAAAAAATCGTAGATGCCTATTGCGGCGTTGGTACAATTGGGCTTTGGCTTGCAAACGATGCAGCGGAAGTACGCGGAATGGATGTCATTCCAGAAGCGATTGAAGATGCGAAAAAAAATGCGAAGCGTCATGGTTTCACAAATACAAAGTACGAAGCTGGAAAAGCGGAACAATGGTTACCAAAATGGGTGAAAGAAGGATGGCGTCCAGATGTCATTGTTGTCGATCCGCCGCGTACAGGCTGTGACGATAAATTACTTGAAACAATTTTGAAAGTAAAACCGAAACAAGTTGTTTACGTTTCTTGTAACCCTTCATCATTAGCACGTGATGTGAAAACATTAATGAAGAGTTATGAAGTGGAGTATGTACAGCCAGTTGATATGTTCCCGCATACAGCGCATGTGGAGAATGTGGCGCAACTCATTTTAAAAGAAGGCAACTAACCCGTTTGGGAGTTGCCTTTTTATGTTTCTTGAAACGGATTTACAAAATTGTAATGGATCGTTACAACACCATCCGATTTGTAAGTTATACCGCTGACGAGAGAGTGAAGCAGCTGAGGAGTGATTTCCTTGAGTGTTAGTACGTCTTTTAACTGATAACTTCTGCGGGCTAGTTGACAAAAAACATACAAGGGCTAACAATTTTGGAAGGTTCACAAGGGTTATTATTAAGAAATAACTGTTTTATAGGTAAATACACATTTTTGAGAGTACAAGTTGATAGGCCAATGACTAAAGAATAGGATTATGTGAGATGAAAAGTAAAGGAGTGTATTTTATGTATTCTAGTCATACACCTCTGTATTACAACAATCCATATAATCAGGAAGCTTATTTATATTCAACTCCATTCCAAGAGGAGAATTATTATCCTATAACCCATGATGAAAGACAATTTCCGTTTGCACCAACGGGGGGACCGCCAACTGCACCACCACCATCGTTTGTTCCCACACAGACACAACAAGTAGAAACATTTGCAGTTGATCCAGGCAGTATTGCAAGATGTTTATTCAGATACACGTATGTATGGTTAAGAGGATTTCAGCAATTTTGGTTTTATCCAACATATGTTGGTCGAAACTCTGTCTCAGGGTATATTTGGACTGGATTTAGATGGGTTTATTCTGGAATAAGCTTACGGCAAATTCAATCGTTTATTTGCCTTTAATAAGAAAAGGGTCTGTGAATGAATCTAATAATCAATGAGCCATAGGTCTTATCGAAAAATCGATAAGGCCTAATTTTTATTCAGGATTCATTACGCTGAACCGTATCATAAGTAAATGCGGTTGCGTCCTGGTATGCGTTTTTTTAGTGATGAAAAAGAGAGCTAGGATTTATCGGAAAATTGGCAAGAAAACTCCATCTTCAAAACGTGTAGGGCATAGCCCAGTTTAAGGTGGAGATGAATTGCCATCGTATTTGTAAAAATATTTTCGTAGCATGGCGAATGTATGTTCTTTTTGACTGTTTTGTAGTATCATGAAGGAAAGAAGGGGGTGAACATGATGACGAAAGAAAAAGAATATGCAACCTATCAAATTTGGATCAAGAAAGGTCATAAGCTATACTCTTACTTCCTAGAAATGTGTCAAAACGCAAAAAATCTCTACAATACAACAAACTTCTATATTCGCCAAGTGTATACGGCCTTACGTACTGATAAGCCATTACAGCCACTTCAACAAGAAGTTCTCCATACATTACAAGCACATATTGAAATCATGAATGAAAATCAACTGCATGCATACCAAAAACGCGTACAAAAACAAAAAGAAAAACCTGTTAAAGAACAGAAAGACATAAAATGTAACTTGTTTACATTACCGACAAAAGAGAAATCGTTCCTATCGTATCATTTCTTAGATTGTTTGTTTAAAACAATGAAACAACAAGATTATATGAACTTGCCGGCGCAAACGAATCAAGCAGTTATGAATAAGCTATATCAAAACTGGAAATCATTTTTTGCATCCATCAAGGTATACCAGAAACATCCTTCCACTTTTACTGGTAAACCTCGCATTCCAAAGTATATCAAATCATCTATGAAAGAAATTGTATTCACGAACCAAGTATGTAAACTCCAAGAGAGGTACATTCGTTTTCCAAAAACAAGCATAAAATTAAATATTGGTAAATTGTTTGGGCAGATTGGCAATCTCAAAGAGGTACGCGTTTCTCCTTCTTACGGGAAATTTAAGGTGGAAATTGTGACAGAGCAGTCCGAACCAGCACCTGAGGCTGTTGATAACAAACGTTATATGAGTATTGACTTAGGAATCAATAACGTTGCAACTATCACAACGAATACAGGGGCCACTCCTGTGTTAGTAAAGGGCAATGTCATTAAAAGTATCAATCAATACTACAACAAGCAAAAGGCTTATTTACTAGGAATTCTTCGTCATGGAAAAGAACCAAAAGAAGGACCACACACATCAAACCGTTTAGAAAGGCTTCATGAGAAACGTTTTCTCAAAATCAAAGACCTCTTTCACAAAATGAGTTACCATATTGTTCAGCTTGCAGTTCAATACGAAATTTCTACGATTGTGATTGGGAAAAATACACCGTGGAAACAAAACAGTGAGATGGGGAAACGACAGAATCAATCGTTCTGCCATATCCCGCATAATCTACTCATTGAAATGATCACCTATAAGGCAAAACGAAAAGGTATTGCTGTACAAGTCGTAGAAGAATCGTATACAAGCAAGGCATCCTTTCTAGACAGTGATGCGATCCCCACTTACGGTGAGGAAGACATTCCTGTATTCAGTGGAAAACGGATCAAACGTGGATTATATCGTACGAAAGAGAATAAACTACTGAACGCAGATGTGAATGGTTCCTATAACATCTTAAAAAAAGCAGTTCCAAAGGCGTTTGCCGATGGAATAGAGGGGTTGTGCCATCAGGCAGCTGTGTCAACTCCACTCGTGTTAAGCATCTTTTGAAGATGATACACGAGAAACCCCCACTTCAAGATCCGAAGGAGATAAGTGGCGGGAGTTTTCATAATAACCCGGTATTACCTAATGCTCTACGATGATCTTAAGCATTAGGTAAAACAAAAATATGCCGCTGCTTGAATATCCGAAGATTTGTGCGGCATATATGATCGATTTAGCTTCGGATAGTCTTAAATAAACAAACTAAATAAAAACTGCTGCTTTCTTTTTATGTTCCAAATTTCGATAAACAAGTGCAAGCAGCATCGATGGTATGGTACAAACAATCATCCCGATAAAGGCGTATCTTGGTTCGATTTCGTATAAATAACCGCCGAACATCGTGAGCACCGCAGTACTCCAGCTAAGTGCCAATGCTGAATACATGCCTTGTGCTTTTGGAATCTGCGCATGTGGAATATTTTTAATTAAATATTTCATAAAGGCATAATGCCCCATAGCAAATGAGCATGCATGCAAGGTTTGCGCGATACAGAAAACAATTACATTAGGAAAGGCAAATACTAATATCCAACGTACGGAAGAACCAAGTGCTGCCATTGCAAGCAAGGAACCTACTGAAAAGTTATGAAATCTCCGGTCTGCGATTGAGAAAAAAATGATTTCCGCGATTACGGCAATGTTAATAATTATACCTATTAAATATTTGGGTGCATGGATTTCTTGTAAAAAGAGATAACCATAATTGTAATAAGAAGCGTGTGCCGCTTGCAGTAAAATTACAATGACGAGCACCAAACCAAAGTGTTTGATGCGAAATAATTCCAACATACCGCCTTTTTTTGTTTGATCCGCTTGCGGTTTTTTAGATAAAACAACGGGTGCACGCATAAAACTAAGACACACGAATACCAATGTGCCGAGTAACAGTGCCCATAAAATCACTTCATCCCCAAACGCTCCTGTAAAGATGGTTAAGATCATACCTGCCACGACAAACCCAATGGATCCCCACGAGCGGCTCTTCCCATAATTTCTTAATTGATTACTTTGCGCAAGTACGCCAGCTGCGCTATCTAAAGCAGGCATCAGCGCTGGGTAAATAAAATTCAAAAGTAACGTTACCACAAGTAAGCTAACAAAAGAACTCGCTGGAATACAACACAGAATAGCAATTAGTGTGCCGATTGCCATCCCATTTAATAAGATTTTACTACTAAATTTCCTCGATAAATAAGGAAACGCAATTAATGTAGAAAGGCCTCTTGCAACCAAACCTAAGCTCATAATCAAACTAGTTTGTGAAAGCGTAAGCCCTTTTGTATGAATCATCCATCCTGTCCAATAGGGTAGAAAAATGCCCCATGTCATATAAAAACTAAAAAACTGTCTACTCATCCAGCGTTGTGTGTTCATTCTGTATCCCCCTCATTGTTTGCATGATAACATGGAGATACGTACAATAATATGAGATATCTCACATTTTTGAGGTGGATTATGGAAATTTATAAAAATGAGAAAAGGAAAAGATATTTGAATGAGTACTCCATTGCGCATTTATTTTCTTTTCCGATTGAAGAATTTATAGAAGTGCATGAATATAAACGCGATGAATGGATTATTCAAGAAGGCATGCGACCGGATTTTTTATTTTATGTCATTGAAGGAAAAGCAAAAATTTATGTAACGCATCAAAATGGGAAAGTTTCCTTAATTAATTTTATCAATGCGAATGATTATATTGGGGAAATGGAATTATTAAATGATGTGTACTATACAAAAGGGATCCAAACCTCCACTAAGACCATTTGCTTTGCGCTTCCTTTTCATCGCTGTCGTGCACAAATGTTAGAAGATGCAAAATTTCTACGTGAACTAACCAAATTTTTAAGTGTAAAAGCAACACAAATGGCTGCAAAGTATTCGTATAGTCTCGCCTTCCCGCTTGAAAACCGGCTTGCGGATTTTATTTTGCAAACCTCGGATGAAGAGGTCTATAAGGAGAAACACGTAACTGTTTGTGATTTTTTAGGCGTCTCCTATCGACATTTATTACATGTGCTTGCACAATTTTGCGACAAAGGGTATTTGCAAAAGGAAGGACGTCACTATCGCATTCAGCAGCACAACCCACTATATGAACTTGCTGAGATGTTGAGGAATAAATAACTAACTGCGATTCATAAATAGTGGTATACCAAAATAGAAGAACAGACGTTTACTCCGATAAAAACCTTAATTTAATGAACCTCACTTAGATTAATCACGGTGAACCGTACCATAAGTAAATGAGGTATAAAAATAAATACCTGATCCCTATTACAGTGAAGCAGTATTATGTAATGGGGTGAGATGTAAATATAAAAAGAAGGGGTGCATGTTAATCATGCACCCCCTTCTTTTTCATACGATTTCATGGTAGAAACCAATCCTCCAGGATATTTACCCATATTACATTGATCGCAGGAACGAACTTTACATGAAAGCAATATTTGAACACATAACTTCTATATTTTTTGTACTGTTTGCAAGTGTCACTGCTGTTGAACTTCTGTTTGATTAGGGACTTTATTATTCTTTCCATCAGAATCAGTACGGTTTGGTGTTAATAATAGTAGTATAATAGTGAATGAGGTGTTAATAGTATGGAAGATATAACCTTAAGCTTACTACTAGATGTCATTGGTGAATTATTTTCAGATGAAATTTCAATTGCTGTTTCTAATACAAAAGAATATATCTACTATCGGCCAAGTAAACGAATTGATTTAAAAATTAGCGTCGGGGACCCTATAAAGGAAGGGACGATTGCCCATAAAGCAATAGTGACGAAGCAAAAGGTCTCTGAGTTTATTAACCGGGATGTTTTTGGTATTCCTTATCATGGAATGGCCGTACCATTTTTAAATAATGGAAAGCTTGAGGGGTGCGTGACGGCAATTTATCCAGCTTTAACGGATGGAAAATCGGTCGTTACCTTAAAAACACCGGACGGCTGGATTCCGATTCCTTTTTCAGAGGTCATTTATTTAGAGGCCAAAGATAAAAAGACATATGTGAATTCAGAAGAGTTATCAGGAACACATAAATACTCTCTGCAAGAATTCGAATACTTGCTTCCGAAGGATTCATTTATTAGATGCCACCGTTCATTTATTGTAAATGTTAATCATATTAAAGCGATTTATCCTGATACCCATTCTACATTTTTACTTTCGATGGATAATGGTGAGAGGGTACCAGTTAGTCAATCATACGCCAGTTATTTTCGCAAGCTTCTAGGATTCTAGATTTTTCTGCTTTAGAACCTAGATTTGCTATTTTATCTGAATTTTCGGCATTGTATACAAAAATCCCTATTTTGATAGTGTTAATGTGTAAAATAATTATGACTATTCATTAAGAGAGGGATTCATTATGGAGAATAATTTGGAGAGAATCAGGGACCAGCGTCTAAAAGACCGGGTAGTTACACCTGAAGAAGCGGCTTCCTGGATTCAAAGTGGAATGACGTTAGGCTTAAGTGGGTTTACACGTGCAGGTGATGTGAAAGCAGTCCCATTTGCGCTGGTGAACCGCGTTAAGCATGATAAATCATTTAAAGTAAATGTCTATACCGGAGCTTCCTTAGGCTCGGATGTGGATAAATTATTTGCTGAAGCAGGAATTTTAGGAAAAAGATTGCCTTTCCAGGCGGATGCAACCATGCGAAAGGGAATTAATAAGGGAGACTTTTTATTCGTGGATCAGCACTTGTCTCATACAGCAGAGTTACTCCGTGCTGACGTTATGGATATAGATGTCGCTATTTTGGAAGCGGTTGCGATAACTGAGGACGGAATGATTATTCCAACCACTTCAATTGGAAATTCCTTAGCGTTTTCCCTAAATGCCAAGTCCATTATTATTGAAATTAATATGGCTCAATCTACACAACTAGAGGGGCTGCATGATTTATATGAACCAGGAAAACAAGGGGAAAGGCCTCCAATTCCACTCGTTAAATCGGATGATCGAATTGGAAATATCGGCATTCCAATTGATGTTGAAAAAGTGAAAGGTATTGTGTTTACGAACCAACTTGATTCGCCATCGACGATTGTTCCTCCAGATGAAGAAACTGTTATCATGGCACAGCATTTAATAGAGTTCCTTCGAAAAGAAGTAAAAGTAGGCCGATTAACGAAAAGTTTAGCGCCATTACAATCGGGAATTGGTTCAGTAGCCAATGCAGTGCTGCATGGAATGTTAGATTCGGAGTTTGAAGATTTAGAAGTGTATTCCGAGGTATTGCAGGATGCAGTCTTTGATCTTATAGATGCTGGGAAAGTACGTTTTGCTTCCTGCTGCTCCATCACGCTTTCCGAAGAGAAAATGCAACAGGTATTTTCTAACTTTGAAAAATATCGCAACAAATTAATGATGCGCCCACAAGAGATTTCCAATCATCCTGAAATTATTCGCCGCCTTGGATTAATCTCGATTAATACTGCTTTAGAATTAGATATATACGGAAATGTTAATTCTACTCACGTTTTAGGTACAAACATGATGAACGGTATTGGTGGTTCTGGTGATTTTGCAAGAAATGCACGCCTAGCTATCTTTGTTACGAAATCCATTGCGAAAGGTGGTAACATTTCAAGTATCGTTCCTTTCGTTTCCCATGTAGACCATACTGAACACGATGTAGATGTTATCGTCACCGAACAGGGATATGCTGACTTAAGGGGACTGGCGCCAAGGGAAAGAGTGGAACTGATTATTGAGAATTGCGCACATCCAATGTATCGTAGTCAGCTACGAGCTTATTACGAAGAAGCACAAACAAGGGGTGGACAAACTCCTCATGTTTTAGAAAAAGCCTTTTCTTGGCATACGAATTATGCTAAAAATGGAACAATGCTTGAAAGGGCAGTAGAAACCGTATAGGTACGTATCATAAATAATAAAAAAAGAAGCAGAAAATCACTTACGATTTCCTGCTTCTTTTTTGTTATAAAGAAAATACTTGAGATACTGCTCTTTGCTAGTACACAACAACCGGTTCATAAGTACTAAGATTATCATACACGGTTTTCGCAACATTAGGAGGGAGGTTGACGCATCCGCCCGAACCTGCCGTTAAATAGGCATCTTTTGCCCAGTTTGTCCGCCAGCCGGCATCGTGGAACCCTTGTCCGCTGTTTGTAAACGGAGCCCAGTAATCTACCTTAACAGAATAGTCGGGTTTACCTACTGCGCTGCCTTTGAGTGTGTACGGTGATCGTTTATAGAGGATGTACCACACTCCCGGTGATGTATCTTCATTGGTGCTATGTTTACCAGTCACTACATCCGTTGTGACTACCAATTTTCCATCTTTGTAAATCCAAATTTGCTGTTCTGCAATTGACACTTCAGCATACGTGTCTCCAATGCCATTATTCGCTGTTGTTTCATAACCGATGCCTTCATTATTCCAGCCATTTCCGTAAGTATTAGAAGCAGAAAGCGATTTTTCCCCTTTTTCGAAGGCTTCTTGGATTCGTTTTGCTTCTTTTTCAACATTTATTGCCCAGCCATAGCCTTGTCCTTTTACTGATATGACCGAACCAGAATGGGTTTTAAATGTGAAGTCTTTATTTAATGTCGATTGAGAATTATTAATTTCAGTAAGCTTGTTCTTAATGTCACTCGGATCGATTGTAACCTTCATATCTTTTGACATAGAGGCGTTTTTAATTAGATCCGTAGCTTTTAAAGGATAAACTTCATTTTGTACCTTATAATCAATGGTCCCTTGAAGAAGATCCTGTAGCATTTGCTCCTCTTTTTTTACAATTGAATCGTTTTCTTTAATAGGCTGTATGTATACAGGATTCAAATGGATTTCACTTTTATACTTCTGCTTGTCGTAATCCTTCAATAGACTAGGAACATCATACTGTTCTCCGTTAACGCTTTTTGAAATAACAACTTTGCCCTGTTCGAGCTTCGCCATAGCATCTTGCGGCGCTTTTAAACTTTTATTTATAGATAAGAGCTTTTCTTCTACAAGTTTTTTCATCGTTTCGCTTCGATATTGATCCGCTTTTTCGGGTATCAGCCAATAATTTTTTTCCTTTGAGGAAGGGAAAAATGTCCACTGACTTTTTAATAGTTTCTTAACTTTAGGCAGATCTTCATCTGTAAATCCTATCTGTGTATCTTTTTCATCTAAAATTTGTTGTTGGCCGACATAGACTTTGTTTTCTAATACAGATGTTTTTAATTTCTTTACTGCCTGATCAGCAGTTAGACCCCCGACTTTTGTGTCATTAATCGTAACATTTGAATTGAAGTGGGTTGTCTGATAATAACTAATTCCTGCAATTAGGAGTACAATCATAACGATGACACCCGTTGTGATAAACTTCCAATTTTTAAAACGCTTGTTTGAGTTTACCCGTTTTTTATCAATTTCTTCAACTGACTCAGTTACTGTGTTGTTGTCCATAAATCATTCCTCCGCATACCTAATATAACCCCGGTATCAACGTCAACCGATTTTAAACTAGTAAAATAAAACCATTGATTAGTTTACCTTATTATTCTTAAATTTTCATTATTTTTTACCAAATTTCATAGTATTTAATTGGTTGAAATTGGATTTTTCCAATCGGATGAACGCGTTAATAACCTGTAGATAAACCAAAAGATTATAAAATTCCTCTTAGTTATTAGCCGTTTTGATAAGTGGATTGGACAGGTTTATTTTGTAACATATAGAGAATGACACATAAAATTGTATAACTCCAAATGCTCCTTAAATGATAGCCAAATTCTTTCGATTCACAATGAATAGCCCCTTACAAACCCCTTGTAAGCCCATCAAAAGCCCCTTGCAAGTAATAAATCATTACAAAAACAAAATAAAAAACACTACTACTACAGGAATCACATCGAAGGAAATAAAACCGTAGTAGTAATTTTTTATAAAATTAAATTACCAAATTTCCTCATTCATCTTTATATCTATTAAGGAAACAGCAATTTCATATTTGCCGCTAAAGATGGGAGGAATACATATGGCAGTATATCGGAATGTACAGGTGAATTTTTGGCAGGATGATTTTGTATTGGACTTAACCCCTGAGGAGCGATACTTTTATATATATTTGTTGACTTGTTCTAAAACTACGCAATGCGGTATTTATCCATTGCCAAAACGTTTGGCGGAGATGGAAACAGGTTACAACAGAGAGACTGTCGAGAAGTTGCTGCAGCGGTTTATCGATTATGGAAAAATACTATATGATGCAGACACGAAGGAGTTATACATTCAGAATTGGTTGCGCTATAACCCAGTTACGAACACGAACATCGAGAAATGTGTATTGCGTGAGTTAAAGACTGTAAAAAGCAAAAAATTTGTACATATGTTTCTTCAAAAATGTTTGGAGGAAGATCTGAGCATTCCGTTATTATTGGAGCATTTTGGCATGCCTGCCCAAGAGTCTCAAGCTGCTCCACAAGATGACGCCGAAAGCTGTGAAGCAGCTGGAAAAGTTGATTCGGATAGCAATGTATTCACGTTTTATGAACAAAACTTTGGCAGCTTGTCACCGTATACGACGGAGGAACTGAATGCATGGATGGTTGATCTGTCAGATGAACTTGTATTGAAAGCACTCCAGATTGCCCATGAAAATAACAAGCGGACGCTTGCTTATCCCGCATTAACGGGCAGTAAGCCCCCACCTTAAGATTCACAGAGAATCAAAGAAGGTAGGTGGGGGACAACTGTCCGTAAAAGCCCGATTGGTTCAACAAACCATCAGTGGGGAAGAAAACCCCCACTGATGGAAGTTTCACTTTACGTGAAGGGGATTTTACGAGATTGGCATGAAAAAGGGTACACGAAGCTTAGTGAAGTAGAGGAAGCAACAGTAAGGTTTCGGAAGAAGGAACCGTCTGTTGCCCACGATACTGAGAAGTTTTTAAAGGAGTGTGAAGAATGGGAGAAAAACGTACCATCTGAAGAAGAGCTGCAGAAATTCTTGCAGGAACGTGGGTGGCACCCGTGAACTAGAAGAGAGATTACGTCTTTGTAGGCTAGGCGCATAATACATTGGCAGAAGTAGACACTAAAGGAGCTGTCTTGTGTTACTATGGAAAGACGATAATGAAAAACACCATAGAATGCTTAAGATTTTTTGTCTTATGTAACGGAAAAAGAAAGGCGGTGAGTCTGTTAATAAAAACATGAATAGGCAAATGTCTATGTTTTTAATAGCAGAAAACAATGAACAACTATAGATTAACAATTCAATATGACGGTGCACGCTATAAGGGCTGGCAGCGTCTTGGTAATAACGATAATACTATTCAAGGAAAAATAGAGAGTGTATTATCTGAAATGCTCGGAAAAGAAATTGAAATCATTGGATGCAGCAGAACAGATGCGGGTGTACATGCTCTTAATCAAGTAGCTAATTTTACGATTGATGAGAATTTAACGGAGCCTAAAGTTAAAAAGTACTTAAATCAATACCTACCAAATGATATTAGTATTACTGATGTGGAATTAGTTCCAGAGCGTTTCCATGCTCGCTACAATTCGAAGGCGAAAACGTATTTATATAAGATTTGGAATGAAGAACATACAAATCCATTCATGCGAAAATACAGCATGCACGTTGGGAAAAAATTAAATATTGAACATATGAAAAAAGCAGCTCAATATTTAATCGGTTCACATGATTTTACTGCTTTTTCAAATGCTAAATCTAAGAAAAAGTCTATGGTTCGAGAAGTATATAAGCTTGATATCGTTGAAGAAGAAGGCTTTATCCAAATTAGAGTAAGCGGAAACGGATTTCTTCACAATATGGTGAGAAAAATTGTTGGAGCGTTAATAGAAGTTGGATTAGGCCAGTTAGACGCTGAAGCAATACCACAAATTTTAGAGGCGAAACAACGAAATCAAATCAATTGTCTTGCTGATGCAAGCGGGTTGTATTTGGAGAAGGTTGATTTTTAATTGGATAATAAGGAACATAAAAATCCCAGTAAGTAAATGGAGTCACTTACTGGGATTTTATTGTTTCGGTTGTAAATAAAGGTTTAGAATAAAAATATAAATCGTTGAAGGTTTGTAGACACTAAATTGTTTATGTGAAAATAAAAATTTACTATACATGCAAAGGGGAATTTGCAATGAATGAAACGATTTCAAAGCTACTAGAACAAATAGATGTAAGAAAAGATGAACTATTAGAATTGACAAAAACATTGATTCGTTTTGAAACTCCTGCACCACCAGCGAGAAATACAAATGAGGCACAGCAATTTGTCGCTGATTTTTTAACGAAGCGTAATTTTAAAATTGATAAATGGGACGTATATCCAAATGATCCGAATATTGTTGGAGTGAAAAATGGGACAGCAGGAGACTCGCACAAAAGCTTAATCATTAATGGTCATATGGATGTAGCAGAAGTTTCAGCAGATGAACCATGGGAAACTGGACCGTTTGAACCTTTTATTAAAGATGGTTGGCTTGTTGGCCGCGGCGCTGCTGATATGAAAGGTGGACTAGCTGGAGCCTTATTTGCCATTCAGCTTTTGCAAGAAGCTGGTATTGAATTGCCTGGGGACTTGATTTTTCAATCGGTAATTGGAGAAGAAGTAGGGGAAGCAGGAACACTTCAATGTTGCAAGCGTGGATATAACGCTGACTTTGCAGTTGTTGTGGATACAAGTGATTTACATATGCAGGGCCAAGGCGGGGTTATTACAGGATGGATTACTGTGAAAAGTCCGCAAACATTCCATGATGCAACGCGCAGACAAATGATTCATGCCGGTGGTCGTTTGTTCGGAGCAAGTGCGATTGAAAAGATGATGAAAATTGTACAAGGATTGGAAGAGCTAGAAAGACACTGGGCTGTTATGAAAACATATGAAGGTTATCCAGTAGGGACAACGACAATTAATCCAGCAGTCATTGAAGGAGGGCGTCATGCGGCATTTATTGCAGATGAATGCCGATTATGGATTACGGTACACTTCTATCCAAATGAAACACATCAACAGGTGATTGAGGAAATTGAAGATTACATTGGTAGACTTGCGGCAGCTGATCCGTGGTTACGTGAAAATCCACCACAATTTAAATGGGGCGGGGAATCTATGATTGTGGATCGTGGTGAAATCTTTCCTTCATTAGAAGTTGATCAAGATCATCCAGCAGTACGACAACTTGCTGCTGTACATGAATCAACATTACACCGCAGTGCCATTCTTGATATGTCTGCAACAGTAACTGATGGAGGATGGTTTAGTGAATTTAATATTCCAGCAGTGATTTATGGGCCGGGTACGTTAGAAGAAGCGCACTCAGTGAATGAAAAAGTTGAGATAGAACAGCTTGTTGAGTTTACAAAAGTAATCCTGTCATTCATTTATAAATGGTGCCATACAGAAAAATAAAAGGCGTTCTTTAAGAACGCCCTTTATTTGCTACTTATAGAGACTTCAAAGAAATCCATGTGATATATCTAAACACGTATAGATTAATGAAAGATCGATAATCTCTACGTGTTTAGATTGTATTTTTTTAATCGATATTGCAGATTTTGCCTACTTAACCCTAAGTATTTTGCAGCCTGTGAGATATTTCCTTTATGTTCGCCAAGAACTTGAATAATATATTCTTTTTCCATTTCTTTTATTGTGTTCTTTAAAGTTCTAGATGTGTGACCTGAGTTATCTGTCTCCCACCTAGCTAGAGGAGGGTGAATATTTAATTCATTTTTGGCTAGCTCGTAAAAATGTGTTGGAATATGGAATGTTGTAATCATTTCCTCATCTTCTATTAAATTCATAGATCCTTCAATTATATGTTCTAATTCTCTTATATTCCCAGGCCAATCGTGTTTATAGAAAAAGTCTCTTACGTTGTCATCTATACCTTTTACTTTTAAGCTAAATTGCATATTATATTTTTCAATAAAGCTACGAAGAAGGGGTAAGATGTCTTCTTTTCGCTTTCTTAAAGGCGGAAGAAATAACGTAACAACGCTTAATCTGTAATATAGGTCTTTTCGTAAGCGGTTGTGTGTAATAGCTTCAATTGGATCTTCGTTAATAGTTGCTATGATTCGAACGTCTACTTCTTTTTCTTGTGTTCCTCCGATTCTTCGTATTGTTTTATCTTGTATCGCACGCAACAATTTAGCTTGAAGCGCTGGGCTTAACGAGTTAATTTCATCTAATAATAAAGTTCCCCCGTGTGCTTCTTCAAATAAACCTGGTTTATCTATTGCCCCTGTAAAAGCTCCTTTGTTTGTGCCGAATAATAAACTTTCCATTAGAGTTTCAGGTATAGCAGCACAATTTTGTGAGATAAAAGGTTTCCCTGCACGATGACTTTCATTATGAATACTTTGTGCAAATAATTCTTTGCCGGTTCCTGTTTCTCCCACGATAAGTATAGAGGAAGAGGTGCGTGTTACTCTTTTTGCTTCTACAATAACTGATTGAATGGATTTAGAATTACCTATTATATGATCAAAGGTAAATTTAGTATTATAGCTTCGAAGAGCACTCGCTTTACTCGTTTGCCTTACTTGGGGAACCTCTTTTACTATTTCAATAGCGCCCTTTATTTTTCCATTTTCTACTATGGGAAAGGTATCATTAATTGTTGTAATCTCTTGTCCTTTATTATTAAAATAAGTTTGCTTTATATTTTTTCTCGCTTTTCCTAGTTTTAGTGCTTCTATAAGGGTACTGTTTTGATTTTCTTCAAATGCAAATACTTCTAAAAGATTTTTATATAGTACCTCCTTACGATTCATTGATTCAATTTCCATCATTTTGCGGTTGTAGATGATCGTTTTACTGTCCTCGTTAATCATGTGAATCCCAATATCAATTTCATTGAGTAAGGTTTCGTATAGCATATTCATTTCGACTAATTTTTTGAGATTGATTTCTTCTGTGAACATCTTTTATCTTCTCCTTGTTATACCCTATGAAGATTGATTTTTCTTAATTTTAATAAAATTATTACAAGTATGCAAAAAAATTTGCGTTTTTGGGGTTAAAAATCTTTAAAGGAGAAGAAAAATTTTGCACGTATTAAGATTTTTTCAGTACTAACTCTTAATTCCACATAAGAAATTAAGTTGGTACATATCTTGCATGAATAATAGCTGAGTACTTTCAATTTTAAGCTGGGAGGTGAATTGAAAGATTTACATGTGTACTTAATGAGAAAGAGGGGTTTAAAAGATGAAAACAGTGATAGAAAACGTGTACAGTCCTTGTTATGGTAAAGTTGCAAAATTATTTATTAATGAAAGTTCCTATGTGTACGAATGGGAGAAATTAGCTTTAATTGAAACGATGGATAAACAGAAAGTAGAGATTAAAGTGGGAATTAGTGGCTATGTGGAATTGCTAGAGGTAGAAGAAGGACAAGATATCACAAATCGAACATTATTAATAAAAGTCAGGGATGATATGTTGATTACAGGAAGTGATTAATACAAAGCTTTCTGGATTATGTACCGTTTTCTAATGCTCTTTTAAACAATAGTTTAATTTATGTCACTACCAAGTGAAGTATAAGAAAGCTTTAGTATTCATTGTCTATCGCATTTTGGGTATTTTCTTGTATCCGGGGATTTTTCTTTTGAAAAATCTCCCTCTTATTACCGGTTTATAGTAACAATGAAATGACAATACACTTTATCCTTTTCTTATATTAAATTTAAAGCGTTTACATTCCAGGGTACTTGCAAAATTAAAGGGGGTTTCATATGAAGCAGCAAAATCAGGAGTTAAAGCGGGAGTTAAAAAGTAGACACATATTTATGATTGCACTTGGAGGGGTTATTGGTACAGGTCTTTTCTTAGGATCCGGTTATACCATTCATGAAGCTGGACCAGGCGGGGCAATTGCCGCGTATCTTGTTGGGGGCTTTGTTATGTATTTAACAATGCTCTGCCTTGGAGAATTAGCGGTTTCCATGCCGAGTGCAGGATCTTATCAAGTGTATGCTACAAAGCATATTTCGCCTGCGGCAGGTTATGTAGTAGGTTGGATGTCATGGTTAAACTGGTCTGCTACGATAGGGATTGAGCTGATTGCAGTTAGTATTTTAATGAAACGTTGGTTTCCAGATGTACCATCTTGGATTTGGTGCGTAGTTTTTGCAGTACTTCTTTTTGCTGTTAACGCATTATCTTCACGAAGTTTTGCAGAGGTTGAGTTTTGGTTTGCGAGCATTAAAGTCATTACGATTATTGCATTTATTATTTTAGGCGGGGCAGCTATGTTTGGATTTTTAGATATGAAAGGAAATGAACCAGCCCCAATGCTTTCAAACTTTACTGATCATGGGGGACTGTTTCCAAATGGGCTGACAGCAATTTTAGTTACAATGGTTGCCGTCAATTTTTCATTTCAGGGAACAGAAATAGTTGGTATTGCGGCTGGAGAGAGTGAAAATCCAGAGAAAACAATTCCAAAAGCAATTAATAATACGGTTTGGCGTATATTAGTTTTCTTTATACTTTCTATATTTATACTTGCTGGCTTATTCCCGTGGGAACAAGCGGGATTAGTTGAAAGTCCGTTCGTAGTTGTATTTGATAAAATTGGTATTCCATATGCAGCAGATATTATGAATTTCGTTATTATTACAGCAGTGTTATCAGTAGCAAACTCTGGTTTATATGCCACTTCTCGTATGCTTTGGTCTATGTCGAATCAAGGAATGATTAGTCCGATTTTTGGTAAGTTATCTAAAAAGGGTGTTCCAATTTATGCATTAATTGCAAGTACCATTGTTGGTTGTCTCTCTTTATTATGCGGTATATATGCAGAAGATACAGTTTATTTATGGCTTCTTTCTATCGCAGGGTTTGGTGCAATACTGGTCTGGTCATCTATTGCTTTATCAAATCTTCTAGCTAGACGAACATACGTCAAGCAGGGTGGAGATATTAAGGATTTGAAATTTAGAACGCCATTATATCCGTTTGTTCCACTTCTTGCTTTTACATTAAATATGATTGTAATTGTGAGTATGGCCTTTATTCCAGATCAACGTATGGCATTGTATTGCGGTATTCCATTTATGATTATTTGCTTACTGTTTTACCATTTTTCTAAAAATAAGAATAACAAAACGAAACAGGTTGAAGAAATGAATGTAACAGAAGTGCAAAACTTATAATAAAAAATTTAAGTTGTTATGAAGGTAACGAGAAAATCGGTGCATGCTGCGCCGATTTTCTTTATTTTCATGTGGAATAGGATGAGTTACTATTCTTTCTCCGATTTGTTTTTAATCTCAATTAATTTTTCCTTTACTAATTCTACTGCAATTGCATCATCTAAGTATCCGATGGGAAATACGTAATCTGGAATAATATCTGTTGATAAAACGAAATAGAGCAAGGCACTTCCGATAATTGCTCTTTCTTGTGGTGTAATTGTTTCTTTGCAAAATTGATGATACATATCCGTTAATTGATCAATGAAAGGACCTGTGCTATCAAGTTGTTGCAATTTTGTTGAGAATCCTTCATGAATGAGGCGTGTTCCTTCTGTTGTTTTCACATAGCGCTCGTAATTTTCAAGCTCTTGTTTTACACGAGTTGTTGTGTACTCGTAGTCAAATAAGTTAGAGGATTGTAATGTATTTTGAATGGCATCAATTGATGTGTACATTTCAGTTTGGGATTCACCCGTTTGTTGAGGATGTTTTGCATACATTGCGTCATACAAGAGCTGTACAGGAATTTCCAGACATTCGGCAAACTTTTGAAGATGTTTTTGCTTCGCTTGTTGTTTTCCATTAATAATTCGTGAAATGGTGGAGGGATTAATGTTGGTTAGTGTTCCAAACTGCCGCATAGATAAAGCACGCTCTTGTAATAATTCTTTTAATACCGTACCGAGTTGATGATTTATATTTTGAGTAGACATAGTTTTAGGCGCTCCTTTTTGTTACTAAAATGTTGAAGAAATGTTGAGATTTTATTAGAAGTATATGAAACAGACAGGCACAGTTGCTCAATATTTGCATAAGATGCAATAAAAAATGCAATAAAGGAGTGCATATTGATGTATATAACGAGTTTGTTTTCAATTATTTTTATTGGAATAGCTTCAAATTTAGATAATGCCGGTGTAGGAATTGCCTATGGAATACGGAAGATTCGTATTTCATGGTTTAACAACTTTATCATAGCTTTTTTTGGCTTTTTATTTACACTAGTGGCAGGTTTTTTCGGGAATTGGATTTCTTTGTTTATTTCAGATGCTACAGCTAGTGTTATTGGTGCCATTGTGATTGGGAGTATTGGCGTATTGGTACTATGTCAGCCATTGCTTAGTAAGGAGGAACAAGGAAGAAAGCAAAGTAATGTGTTGATGCGTATTTTACGTAATCCAGAAGTAGCTGATTTCGATGGATCTAAAACAATTGGTTTTTCAGAAGCAATTGTACTTGGAATTGCGCTGTCCATTAATAATATGGCAGGTGGTTTTGATGCAGGTGTGACAAATTTGAATTTGTGGATGACAGCTATTATTTCAGGTTTCTTCAGTTTCTTAAGTGTTCGATTCTTTTCTTATGTAGGTAAAAAGTATTTAGCGGTGTATTTAGGGAAATGGGCAACTATAATTGCTGGAGCTTTGCTTATTATAATTGCAGTTGATCAACTCTTATAAGAGAAAGCTGGGCTTCCATCAATATGTGGAGCCTCATTGCTCGTTAAGCGAGGAATCAAACAAACTTCTACCATTTCCTCGGAAATACAACAAACTATTGCATATGTCGACGACCTTTTATTTATACTAACATAGACTTTATTCAAAGGAAGGGGTGTTAGTATGGGACGCGGTAAATCTTTTGATCATAAGAAAAAAGGACACGATCATCAACCTCCAAAAGGTGCTTACATCCATAAAGATGTAAATGAACATACGTTAGAAGAGGAAGAGCTACCAGTAAATATTGAAACATATAAAAATAGTTTGAAAAAGCATTAAAAAGCACCTATAGAGGTGCTTTTTTACCGCTTTAATGGGAAGAAGGAGAGCGTTATTTTACTGAAATGTTCACTTTATCCCGCATTAACGGGCAATAGGGCCCCACCCCAAGGTGCAAAGAGAAACAAGGAAGATTAGGTGGGGGATAACTGCCCGTAAAAGCCCGATTGGTGAGAGCTTTCCATCAGTGGGGGATGAAAAAACCTCCCCCCACTGATGGAAGTTTCACTTTACCGAATATCTTCAATCAATTGCTCCGTTTCCTCATATATCTCATAGTCACTTAGCGCTTGAATACAGCGCCATTTTAACTCTTCGATATTTTGTTCTAAATCTTCGGGGATTAAGTTTCGAATGTCTTCTAATTCAATGCCGAAATGAACAATTTCCAGTACTTTATCATCAATATCTCGGTCAATTAATAATTCCAGTACATCTAAATTAAATATGTATCGATAGGCTTCATCAAGGGAAACAACTTTTAATTTTAAACTTTCAACGATGCTTAATACAAAAAGAAGAATGGTTTTCTCAAGAGCTGCCTGATCTTCTGTTTGAAGGATGAGTTTCATGAGCACCTCCATTTTATCTTACTGCCCGCGAATAGCGGGATAAATTTAGAAGTTTCAAGATTAGATATCGTCCGTTAGAGCCGATGAGTTAAGCATTTAGAGAGAAGTGTCTCTGAATGGAAGTTTTGTTTTATGAAATGCTAGGTTGTACTATACTATTCGGAGGTGTATAGAAAATATGCAAGATTATACAGAAAAAAGCGCCATTTCAGACGCTTTTTAAAAAATACTCCAGCCTTCTTGTTCAGAAAGCAATTCTAATATTTTAAATCCAGCAAGGCTATTGCCGTTTTCATCTAGTGCAGGACCGAAAATACCAATACCCATTTCACCTTTTACACAACCAAAGATACCACCAGCGACACCGCTTTTTGCAGGAATTCCAACGCGAATTGCAAATTCTCCAGATTCATTGTACATGCCGCACGTTACCATGAAGGTTTTACAAATTTTCGTAATGTGTTTTGGGATAATTTGTTTGCTGCGATATGGGTCATAGCCATCCATCGCAAAGATAAGTCCGATACGGGCTAAGTCGATGCAGTTTACTTCAATCGCACATTGGCGTGTATATAGATCCATTAATTCTTCAATATCACCATCAATAATGTTGTTTTGCTTCATATAATAGCAAAGAGAGCGGTTTAAATAAGCAGTTTCTAATTCAGAGATGGCAACTTTAGAAGAGTAGTTAATGGAAGGATTATCTGCAATATCACGAACAAAGTGAAGGATGCGTTCCATTTTTTCTTCATTACACTCTCCTGCAATCATACTTGTGATAGCTAATGCCCCAGCATTAATCATTGGATTTAATGGTTTAGAGGGACTGGTTGTTTCTAATTTTATAATAGAATTAAAAGGATCACCTGTAGGCTCCATGCCAACCTTAGAAAATACATACTCTTCACCGCGGTCTAAAAGAGCTAGTGCGAGTGTAATTACTTTTGAAATACTTTGAAGCGTAAAGAGTACTTGGGATTTTCCTGCATGAACGTAATGGCGTTCTTTATGGTAAATCGCGATACCTAAATCGTCAGGATTTGCATTTCCTAGCTCGGGAATATACGTTGCAAGCTTACCTTGTTTGGTATAGGGATGAACTTGATCTAATAACTGTTGTAAGTTGTTAGTCTCGATACACTGCATAATAAACACTCCTATATATTAGTTACTAAATTTAACTTTCCCGACAAGCGCGGAAATAAATAATAACATGAAAATGAGGAATGATAAAATGAAACTTCTATTCATGAGGATGCTTCGTTATTTGTAAAAATGGTAATTTCAATCAACTTGCTTTTAGTGATTAGAATGAGAGAGAGTCTTACAGATAACTAGGATTAAGGGAAATAAAGTGAAACTTCCATCAGTGAGGGGAGGCTTTATTCCCCGCACTGATGGAAAGCTCTCACCAATCGGGCTTTTACGGACAGTTGTCCCCACCTATCTTCTTTGCTTTTCTCTGCATCCTGAGGTGGGGGTCTTACTGTCTGTTAATGCGGGATAAATCCATAAAAAAACTGAAAATAATAACTACACATCTATACAACTATATGTTATTATAATTCTGTAATAGAAAGCGTTTTCTAGAACTTATTTACAAATGATAACGATTTCATAAATTGAATAGGGGGAATTCAGATGTTGCAGTTTTTACAACGCATTGGTAAAGCATTAATGCTTCCAATTGCAGTATTGCCAGCAGCGGGGCTTTTACTTCGTTTAGGGCAGCCTGACGTATTTAATATTCCTGTTATGGCACAAGCCGGTGCAGCAATTTTTGATAATTTAGCACTTATTTTTGCGATTGGTGTTGCAGTCGGTTTGTCTGTTGATGGTAGCGGTGCCGCAGCTCTTGCAGGTGCGATTGGTTATGAGGTTTTGAAAAATACGACTGATACTTTAAGTAAAGGATATTCAGCAGCAGAGTTAAACGATAAATTACAAAGTGTGCAACATTTAGTTGGTTCGGTCGATCCATCTAAAATGGCAGATACTTTAGGACAGATTTCGAAAGCGGCAACGTTAGCACCGAAAATTAATATGGCGATTTTAGGTGGTATTATTGCGGGTGTAGTTGCAGGATTGTTATATAATAAATTTTATAAAATTAAATTACCAGAATGGTTAGGATTCTTTGCTGGTAAACGTTTTGTTCCTATTATTACAGCTGTAGTGATGCTTCTGTTAGGTCTAGTATTTGGACAAATTTGGCCAGCAATTCAAAGTGGTATTGATGCAGTAGCACATGGTATCGTTAACTTAGGAGCAGTTGGTGCAGGAATTTTTGGATTATTAAACCGTTTATTACTTCCAATTGGTTTACACCATGTAATGAACACATATTTCTGGTTTGTGCTTGGTGATTTTACAAATGCAGCAGGAAATGTTGTAAATGGCGATATTGCTCGTTTCTTTGCGGGAGATCCAACTGCAGGTATGTTCATGACTGGTTTCTTCCCAATCATGATGTTTGGTTTACCAGCAGCATGTTTTGCGATGATTGCAGCAGCTAAACCAGAGAAGCGTAAGGCAGTGACTGGTATGTTAGTTGGTCTTGCATTAACTTCATTCTTAACTGGTATTACAGAACCAATTGAATTCACATTTATGTTCTTATCACCATTATTATATGGTATTCATGCTGTATTAACAGGTCTTTCATTATTTATAACAACAACGCTTGGGATTCACGATGGATTCTCGTTTAGTGCTGGTGCAATTGACTATGTTCTTAACTTCGGTATTGCAACAAAACCGTTATTATTAGCAGGAATCGGTTTAATTTATGCAGCAATTTACTTCTTTGTTTTCTATTTCTTAATCAAGAAATTAGATTTAAAAACGCCTGGTCGTGAAGATGACGAAGAGTTAGTAGAAGAAGACGAAGCACCAGTTGCAGGTTCTATCGGTGAAACTTACGTAGCAGCATTAGGCGGAAAAGAAAACTTAACAGTAATTGATAACTGTGCAACTCGCCTTCGTTTACAAGTAAAAGATGCAAACTTAGTAAATGAATCAGCATTAAAACGTGCTGGCGCAAAAGGTGTTATGAAACTAAATGATACAAGTGTACAAGTTATCGTTGGTACAAACGTTGAGTCTGTTGCTGATGATATGAAAAAACATGTATAAGTAACAAAAAGAAATCCCTCATTGATAAAAATGAGGGATTTTTTTATTCCAAATGTAACGACTATCTTGCATTTTCGATGCTCTTTTTTATTTTTTTTGTGCATGGCGTTGGTAAACCACTCATTGCGTGATAAAGTAAGAGGTAAAATGAGCGATTATACGCAAAGGAAGGTTTTTTATTGTTATGAAATCTCGCAGACCGATTATATATATAAAGCGAACGATTATTCTCAGTCTGTTATTCATCCTTGTATATTGGGGGTATACGAAAATTACTGCGAGCAATAAAGAAAAAGAAAAGGAAACGTTGCAAGCAGTGAAAGAAGAGAAAGAAGAGAAAGAAGTAAAGAAAGAACCTGTAGAGAAACCTTCAAAAGAATTGGTCACTGAGCAACCTCCGCAAGAAATTAATAACAATGCTCAATTAGATGAGTATATAAAGAATAAAAACTTCAATGGTACAGCTGTTGTTGTAAAAAATGGAAAAGTTCTTTTGAATAAAGGATACGGATTTGCCAATCAAGATAAAAAAGTTGCTAATAATTCAGAGACATCCTATTACATTGGGTCAATTACAAAAGCTTTTGTAGCAACTGCTATTATGCAATTGAAAGAACAAAATAAATTAAATACAGAAGATACTGTCGCAAAATATATTCCTGATTTCCCAAGAGGCGGAGAAATTAAATTAGTACATCTTCTTACGCATACATCAGGTATTCCAGAGTATCCAGAGGGATCAGAGAACATTACCCATGATGAACTCATCAAAAGAATAGGACATCAAAAATTGGCATTCCCTCCCGGATCAAATTGGAAATACTCTGATTCTAACTATTCTGTACTTGCGTATATTGTAGAGAAAGTGAGTGGGGAATCTCTTGAGGATTATATTCAAAAGCACATATTTGAAGTAGCTGGTATGAAGCACTCCGGATTTGGTGACAAATTTCAACAAGAAAAATATCCTTCTACCGGTTATAAAATTGTAAATAATAATATGACAACACCAGCTTTACCAAGTATGTCACAAGTGTTTGGATGTGGTGATATATATATGACTGCATATGATTTATACTTATTTGATCAAGCCGTATTTACGGGAAAGCTTATTTCAAATGAAAGTTATCATCAAATGTTTACAGCATTTAAAAAAGATTATGGATTTGGTTGGTATGTCGATCCTGGTAGTTATTCAAATCATGGCGTTATGCCAGGGTGGAACTGCTTAAATAGTTTTAGTAAAAACGGAAGTACGTACGTGGTTTTATTATCTAATATTCAAAATAACATTAAATCGTTTGGTGTATTAAGTAATGATATTTATACGATGACTCGGCATGTAGAAGGTTAGAAAGCTATCTTATAAGATAGCCTTTTTTCATATTTGTAGTTGGAAATTACTTTGGAAAAAGAATAGAAAAATGAGATAGGAATGGAAATACTTTTTAGTTGACAGAAAATCTTTGTTGTAACTATAATTGTTACAATCAGAAAGCAAAGGAGTAAAAATAATGACATTACAAATAAAAGTATATTCCGATTATGTGTGTCCATTTTGTTTTATTGGTGAACAACCATTACAGGAAGCAATTCAAGGGAAAGATGTAGAAGTAGAATGGATGCCATTTGAATTACGTCCATATCCAGCGGAACGTATTGATCCATGGAATGAACCAGACAAGTTAGGTGCGTTCCAAAGTACAATTGCACCGTGGGCAAAGCAAATGGGGGTTGATATAAAATTACCTCGTTTGTCACCACATCCATATACACATACTGCATTTGAAGGATATCAATATGCGAAAGAAAATGGAAAAGGAAATGAATATCAGCACCGCGTATTTACTGCATTTTTCCAAGAGGAACGGAATATTGGAGAAGTGGATGTACTTGTAGAAATCGCCGGAGAAGTAGGATTAAATCGAGATGATTTTCGCCAAGCACTAGAGAATGGTACGTATAAAGAAGCACATCAAAAAGCCGTTCATCACGCTTATTATGAACAAGGTGTACAAGCTGTACCGACATTTGTTATTGGCGAGAGTGTGGTACAAGGTGTACGTAATAAAGAAGCATTAGAAGCTATAATTGAGCAGGAATTAAAAAAAGAAAAAGCAACCGTTTCAGATGGTATGACATGTAACATAGAGGGTTGTGAGTGAAAAAAAGGCAGATGACGTAGTGCATCTGCCTTTTTTTATCCTACTATATTTGGACAATAAGACTTCCACCGCAAGATTCTGAAAAGGCAAAGAAGGTAGGTGGAAGCTAACTGCTGGTATACGTCTGAATTGGTCAGAGGTTTCCGGCAGTTAGGGATGAAGAACCCTCCCACGAATGGAAGTTTCACCTCATTTTACAACTTCGATTTTCATCAGATTTGTCGTTCCACGTTCATTAACAGGGACACCTGCTGTTACAATGACAATATCTTGCGTAGAGATCAGCTGTTGTTCCTTAGCGCTACATAATGCTTGTTCAATTACTTCATCTGTCGTTTGTTTTTGTGCAGTTAAAAATGGGTGTACGCCCCATACGAGCGCGAGTTGTTGCATAACAGATTGTTCAGATGTTGTTGCGATAATAGGAGTGTGCGGACGATATTTTGAAATCATCTGTGCTGTATAACCACTTTTGGTTGGTGTTAAAATTGCCTTTGCTTCTAAGGAATAAGCTGCTTGGACAGCAGCAGCACCGATTGTTTCTGTTATTTGTTTATGGTTATCATGAAGCAGTTGTCTTTGATTTTGGAATAAAGAAGACTCCTCTACTTGCAGAGCGATTTTATCCATCATTTGTACGGATTCTACTGGATACTCACCGGCAGCTGTTTCTCCTGAAAGCATAATTGCATCTGTGCCATCAAAGATTGCATTTGCTACGTCCGAAGCTTCTGCTCTTGTTGGTCTTGGATTTCTTTGCATAGAATCCAGCATTTGTGTTGCTGTAATGACTGGTTTTCCGACTAGATTACAAGTATGAATTAATTCTTTTTGGATAACTGGTACATATTCTGCTGGAATTTCAATGCCCATATCACCGCGCGCAACCATAATTCCATCCACAACTTCTACAATCTCTTTTATATTATCAATTCCTTCTTGATTTTCAATTTTTGCGATGACACGAATATGTGAGGCGTCATGCTTTGCTAATATGTCGCGTACTTCTAAAACATCAGCAGCTTTACGTACAAAGGAGATTGCGATGTAATCAACATGTTGCTCTATTCCAAAAAGAATATCTTTTTTATCCTTTTCTGTAATACCAGGTAGGCGGATTTTTACATTTGGTACGTTTACACCTTTATGATCTTTAATTATTCCTCCATGAATAACTTTTGTTTGTAACGCTCCGTTGGCTTTTTCTGTTACTTCTAGTTCTAATAATCCATCATCGAGTAAGAGATGAGATCCTACTTCTACATCATCATATAGACCTTCGTATGTGACGGAAAACTGTTTAGATGTTCCGAGTACTTTTTTCATTGAAACGGTAACGTTCGTACCTTCAAGTAGTTCTGCTTGCCCGCCTTCAAATTCATCGGTTCGAATTTTAGGCCCTTTAATATCTTGTAAGAGTGCAATATTTTTTTTAGCTGCCGCTGCGGCTTTTCGTATCGTATTTATACGTGCTTGATGTTCTTCGTGTGTTCCATGAGAAAAATTTAACCGAGCCACATTCATTCCAGACTCTAGTAAAGAAAGTAATGTTTCGTATTGGTCACTTGCAGGTCCAATTGTGCAAACAATTTTTGTTTTTCGCATATAAAATTCCTCCTTTTTTAAACCGCATATTAGCGGATAATAAATCCTCTTGCTGTTGGAAGTGTAAATACGTTCAGAGAAAACGAAGAAGATAGGTGGGGATAAAAAATTTCCCACGGATGGTTAGTTCCACTCTATTATGTTGGCAATTGTATGTGTACTTCATGTATAGGTATGTGATTTGTTTTGTAGAAAATGTGTAGTTTATTTAGCACCAAAAGTGCTATTTCTGTATACGCTGGTAAGTGTGAACAAGTTGTCAATACAACAAACTGTATACAGGAGGGAAGGATAGTGTCTCTATTTAAAAGTTATTGGCATAAGCTTGAACATGTTGTCGGTAGACAATTAGATTGCTTTTTTTCTGAGAAATTTATCCCTATCATGGAAGGAATATTATTTTCACCGCGGTTTGCGCGGTATATAGAGATTTATACAAAAAAAGGTGTTGCAGAATACGTTGAATCTAAGGAATTTCAAAACATTATTTGTTCTATTTTAAAAGAATGTAATGCTTCTCCATTTAAAGAGATCAAAGAACAACTGTTAGGAAAAGAGGTCGAAATTACTGTTACGGTTGGAAGTTTAACAGGTGTAATTTCGCAAGTAGGAGATGACTTTTTAACATTACAAGAATCAACTGGGAAAATTGTCTTATTATCATTTACAAGCATTCTTTCAATTCGTGAGGTATAGAGAAAGGGGAAAATATGATTCAAAGTTCTTCGCAAATTATTTATCTCCCATTTGAGCGTGTATATCCTGATGGATTTGAAGAAATTCCACATCGACGTCCGAACGTAACAAAGTTAACTACTTCACTACAATTTCAACCGAAAGTGTTACTTGAAGAAGGATTACAGAAAACCATCACATGGTTTCGTGAAGAATTGTATGGTTAAGTCTTTATCTATAATTGTTCCTGTCTATAATGAAGCTGATTCTATTCGAGAAGTGATTCTGTCCGCGAGAGAACTGCATCCGCTTGAAGTTATTGTTGTTGCGAATGGATGTACAGATGATTTGGAACAAATTGCAAAAGAGCTTGGTTGTATAGTGATAAGTAGTGAGGAAGAGCTTGGGAATGACGTTGGTCGTGCAATTGGTGCCAAGTGTGCAAAGGGAGAAGTATTATTATTTTTAGACGGTGATTTTCCTATTCCTTCGCCTAACCTTCATTTTTTTCTTAATCCAATTTTACATGGACAAGCAGATATGATTTTAAATAATTTCGACGCTTTATTTAAGAAAAAACAGTGTCCGCATTCTATTACAGTATGGCGACAGATTTTGAATGATATAGTGGATCGAGCTGACTTACAAATTGATTCTATTTTATCAGTACCACATGCTATAACGAAGGAAGCGATAGAAAGCATTGGTTATGATGCCTTATGTAATCCGATTGTTGCACACGTTCGTTTAACGACACAAGGATGGCGAATACAGCGTCATTGTTCAATTGATGTAATTACTCCGAATAAGTTTCGCCCAGCTGAGCATGGAGCAGATGGGAATAACCTTGCACACGCAGAGCAACGAATGATAGGAGATCATATAGAAGCATTAGGTGAATGGTTAGATAACTATGATAATCGAGGCGCGTATAGGAAGGGAAACAGGAGAAGAGATATCGTACTAGCCCTTCGTGAACTTGGTGATCAAGCAATGCCTCCATATTATAATGGCTGGGGTGTTCAATCTAATTTATATAGTGGTAAACAACTTTCCATTATTATTCCTGTTCAAAACGAAGAAATGACGATTGCATTAGTTATTCAAGAAGCACGTAAAATTGAGCCACTTGAAATTATCGTCGTTGTTAATGGATCAACTGATCAAACAGCAACAATCGCAAAGCAATGTGGAGCTACAACTATTATTTATGAAGAACCGCTTGGAAATGATGTCGGACGTTCTATAGGGGCTCAAATGGCTAAAGGAGATATTTTACTATTTATTGATGGGGATTTCGCAATATCTGCAAAGGATTTATATCCTTTTGCACAAGCGATCGCGGGCGGACAAGACGTGGCCTTGAATGATTTAAATTATTCTTTAGATTTACGAGCACCGTTACATCTTGTTACGGCACTAAAATATGCTTTAAATTTGGCCTTTAAGCGAAAAGTTTTAGGTGTGGGTTCGCTGGTGGCTGTACCGAATGCGTTTAGCAAGGTTTGTTTAGAATATATCGGATTTGATGCTTTATTATCTCCATGTGTGACACAGGTGAAGGCGATATTAGCTGGATTTTCAATCTCTTGTGTTCATCGTGTGGATGTAGATCAAATGAATCGAATTCGGCCGAGTGAACATTTTTCAGTAGATGGGCATGCCCCAGCTGTACTTCGAATTATTGGGGATCATACAGAGGGTATGTCATGTGTGATAGAAGAACTAGGTATTCGAGGTGCCTTTCATGATGGAGGACGTAAGAGGGACATAGAATGAAAAAGGTGTGCCAGAACAGGCACACCTTTTTTTATTCTGTTTTAAAAAAATTATAACAGAATAGGGAGGAAGAGTATTACAGTTTAAATGGATACAACTCTTATACTGCAGAAAAGGATTCCTTAATTAGAATACCAAAAAAATGAAATTATTAAAAGGAGGTTAATTTAATAAAGAATTAAGTAGCGTTTTTACTATGGTTATAGGAGTTTGCTCATTGTTTCACAAACATGTCACAACTTAAACGTTCGTTTTTTTAAAAAAGTAGTATGCTAAACACATAAGCTGTTATATAAAAAATCTTAGTCCTGTACTAATCAAAAATGGAGGAGATTAGGATGACTCAAGTATTAGAAACTGTAAAAAACGCATGGGAAAGCTTTAAAGGTGACAAGTGGAAAGCAGAGATTGATGTTCGCGATTTCATTTTAAATAATATAAACGTTTACCAAGGGGATGAATCCTTCTTAGCTGGAGCAACAGAAGCGACGAAACAACTTTGGGATCAAGTAATGGATTTAACAAAACAAGAACGTGACAATGGCGGAGTCCTTGACATGGATACTAAAATTGTTTCTTCTATTACATCACATGGTCCAGGATATTTAAATAAAGATATTGAAAAAGTAGTCGGTGTTCAAACTGACAAACCATTTAAGCGCTCATTACAACCATTCGGTGGTGTTCGTATGGCAGAGCAAGCGTGTGAATCTTATGGATATGAAATGGACAAAGAACTAAGCCGTATTTTCAGAGACTGGCGTAAAACGCATAACCAAGGTGTATTCGATGCTTATACTCCAGAAATGAGAGCAGCTCGTAAATCGGGTGTTATTACGGGGCTTCCAGATGCATACGGTCGTGGTCGTATCATTGGTGACTATCGCCGCGTAGCATTATACGGAGTAGATCGTTTAATTGAAGCGAAAAAAGTAGATTTGAATTTAACTGGCGGTGTAATGAGCGAAGATACAATGCGTTTACGCGAAGAATTATCTGAGCAAATTCGTGCCCTTCAAGAATTAAAACAAATGGCAGCTTCTCATGGTTTTGATATTTCTAAGCCAGCAACAAATGCACAAGAAGCATTCCAGTGGTTATATTTCGGTTACCTTGCAGCAATTAAAGAGCAAAACGGTGCAGCAATGAGTCTTGGCCGTACGTCTACTTTCTTAGATATCTTCATTGAAAGAGATTTAGAAAACGGTACATTAACAGAAGAAGCGGCACAAGAAATTGTTGACCACTTCATTATGAAATTACGTCTTGTGAAATTTGCAAGAACACCTGATTATAATGAATTATTCTCTGGTGATCCAACTTGGGTAACAGAATCTATCGGTGGTATTGCACTTGATGGTCGTCCATTAGTAACGAAAAACTCATTCCGTTTCTTGCATACATTAGACAACTTAGGACCAGCTCCAGAGCCAAACTTAACAGTTCTTTGGTCTAAACAATTACCACAGAACTTTAAAAACTACTGTGCGAAAATGTCTATCAAAACATCTGCAATTCAATATGAAAATGATGACATTATGCGCCCAGAGTATGGCGATGATTACGGTATTGCTTGTTGTGTGTCTGCAATGAAAATTGGTAAGCAAATGCAGTTCTTCGGAGCTCGTGCAAACTTAGCTAAGACACTATTATATGCAATTAATGGCGGTAAAGATGAAAAATCAAAAGAACAAATTGGACCTGAATTTGCACCTATCACTTCTGAAGTATTAGATTACGAAGAAGTTATGCGTAAATTTGATATGACAATGGAATGGCTAGCAGGTTTATATTTAAATACATTAAATGTAATTCACTATATGCATGATAAATATAGCTATGAACGCATTGAAATGGCACTTCATGATACAGAGATTCTTCGTACAATGGCAACAGGTATTGCTGGATTATCTGTAGTAGCTGACTCTTTAAGTGCAATTAAATATGCAAAAGTAAAACCAATCCGTGATGAAAATGGTATCGCAGTTGACTTTGAAATTGAAGGAGACTTCCCTAAATACGGTAACAATGATGATCGTGTAGATGAAATTGCAGTCAATCTTGTAAAAACATTTATGAACAAACTTCGTAAACATAAAACATACCGTAATTCTGTTCATACAATGTCAATCTTAACAATTACATCTAACGTTGTATACGGTAAGAAAACTGGCAATACTCCAGATGGTCGTCGTACTGGAGAACCATTTGCACCAGGTGCAAACCCAATGCACGGTCGTGATACAAAAGGGGCACTAGCATCATTATTATCTGTTGCGAAATTACCATATGAAGATGCACAAGATGGTATTTCTAATACATTCTCAATTATTCCAAAAGCACTTGGTAAAGAAGAGGATGTACAAGTTCGCAACTTAGTGTCTATGCTTGATGGATATGCAGTAAAAGAAGGACATCACTTAAATATTAACGTATTTAACCGTGAAACATTAATGGATGCAATGGAACATCCTGAAAAATATCCACAATTAACAATTCGTGTATCTGGTTATGCGGTTAACTTCATTAAATTAACTCGTGAACAACAAATTGACGTTATTAACCGTACAATGCACGAAAGCATGTAAGTAAAAAGTTTCCCTCTGTTTTTCATAAAGACAGAGGGGAGCTGTTTTAATAGAGGAGGAAGTAACATGGTAAAAGGAAGAGTTCATTCTGTTGAGTCTTGTGGTACTGTCGATGGCCCAGGAATTCGTTATGTCATATTTACACAAGGATGCTTATTACGCTGTCAATATTGTCATAATGCGGATACATGGGAGATTGGTAAAGGGAAAGAAATAACAGTTGAAGAAGTGATGCAGGATGTTACATGTTACCTTCCTTTTATTGAAGCTTCTGGCGGTGGTATTACAGTAAGTGGTGGTGAGCCACTATTGCAGTTAGACTTTTTGATTGAGTTGTTTAAGAAATGTAAAGAGATCGGCATTCATACAACAATTGATTCTTCAGGAGGGTGCTATTCTGAAGATGAAGAATTCCAAAGAAAACTAGACATTTTGATGGAATATACAGATTTGGTATTACTTGACCTGAAACATATTGATTCAAAGAAACACCGCAAATTAACAGGAAAACCGAACGAACATATTTTACAATTTGCTCGTTATTTATCAGATCGAAAGAAATCAATTTGGGTGCGTCATGTACTTGTACCTGGAATTACAGATGGTACAGAGGACTTAGAAAATTTGGCAGCCTTTATTCGAAGTCTCGATAATGTGCAAAAGGTAGAAGTCTTACCGTATCATAAGTTAGGCGTTTACAAATGGGAGGCATTAGGGCATAAATATCCTCTTGTAGGAATAGAGCCTCCAACGGAAGAAAGCATTCAAAAAGCCAAGAATATTTTAGCAGCAGTCTAATCCAATTGTGGATTAGGCTTTTTGCTTTCTGCTGACAAATAGTAGAGCAAACATAAGGAAAGGAGTATACTATGATTACACAATGTCTATTTTTGTAAAGAAACGATATGGATAAATTTACAAAAATGTAAAGGGAAAACGAAACAATAGAAAGAATTAAGAAATAATGTAATGCGTATCATTGAGTATAGATAAAAGTCAAGTTATTGCGAAAGCAGTTATAGGAAAGTATAATGTTAAGATATGAGCAGATGGGATTAAGGGGTCAATAACATATGCTTTGCATATCCACGACAGGTACACATCCAACGAAAATTTGTTGGAGTTCAAACATGCAAAATTATAAGGAAATTGTTTTTTATATTGTGACAGAGACAATATGAAAGACCGAAAAAGCTAGGAGTGGATTTGTTTGATAAAAAACCCCAAGGTTTTAATATTAACAGCACATTACGGTAACGGTCATGTACAAGTGGCAAAAACATTAGAACAAGCATTTCGTCAAAGAGGACTTGAGGATGTAATCGTATGTGATCTTTTTAGTGAATCGCACCCTGTCATAACAGACATTACAAAATATTTATATTTAAAAAGCTATACAATTGGGAAAGAGCTATACCGCTTATTTTATTATGGCGTTGAGAAAATTTACGATAAAAAAATTGCATCATGGTATGCTAATTTTGGTCGAAAACGTCTAATAGCGCTATTGCATACTGAAAAACCCGATATTGTTATTAATACATTCCCAATCATTGCAGTGCCAGAGTTGAAAAAACAAACAGGTATTTCTATTCCCGTTTATAATGTAGTTACTGATTTTTGTTTGCATAAAATATGGATTCACCGAGAAGTGGATCGTTATTTTGTTGCAACAGATTATGTGAAGGACATTATGATACAGGCAGGAGTACCGGCTGAGCAAATTGTAGCAACAGGGATTCCGATTCGTAAAAATTTTGAAGCGATCATCAATGTAGAAACATTGTATGACAAGTATAATTTGTCCCGAGATAAAAAGATTTTACTTATTGTAGCAGGAGCGCATGGAGTATTAGGAAGTGTAAAAGAGTTATGCCAATCCTTTATGTCAATTCCTAATCTGCAGGTAGCCGTAGTTTGCGGGAAAAATAAAGTATTGCAAGAGGATTTGCTACCATTACAAGAAAGCAATCCAGATGCATTAAAAGTATTCGGTTATGTAGAGAATATTGACGAGCTGTTCCGTATTACTTCTTGTATGATCACAAAACCAGGAGGAATTACATTAAGTGAAGCAGCGGCTTTGCAAGTACCTGTCGTTTTATATAAACCAGTACCAGGGCAAGAAAATGAAAATGCGAAGTATTTTGAAAAACAAGGTGCAGCAGTTGTTATTCGCGAAGATAATGAGATCTTTCAGAAAACGAAAGAATTATTGCAAGATGATATGAAGTTATTGCAAATGAAAGAAGCGATGAAACGCATTTATCGTCCGGAACCAGCGTTTCATATTGTAGATTCTATTTTAGAAGAAAATCATGTGCGAGTACATTCACCAGTACATCCACCGGCCTTAATACAGTCTTTTACTTAATATAAGAACCTCTTTTCTATCTGAGTAGAAGGAGGTTTTTTTCGTTACTTCGTTTAAATGGATAGTGAAGATAGAAATAGCAAGATGAGGAATCGTCTGTAAGAATTTGATTGACATAGGTAATGATTTAGAAGAAGAGAGTTCCCTGAACGGAAGTATCATTTTATCCCGCTCTAACAGGCAGTAAGACCGCCACCTCAAGGTTCAAGAAAATCGAAGAAGATAGGTGGGGATAAAGTCCCTCTACTGATGGAAGTTTCACTTTATCCACAAAAGAATCCGCTTTCAATATGCAGTAAACTTTAAATATTAACAAAACTATCCACAATATCCACAATTTTCAGCGAATTTATCCACAAAATAAACAAGATAACTGTGAGTAAATTCTTCTTTTATCAAAAAGATATTAGAATTTATACACAATTCCAGTTTTTTGTGGATAAAGTTTTCCACAAAAAAGCTACCTCTTCTGAACAAGAGGTAGCTGCATATTAATAAATTCCTTTTGGCTTATATCCAGCTGCGCGATCGGCTCTTTTAAATTCACGTTGATAGAGAACTTCTTGTGTGCTAGATAATGTATTTCTTGATTTTTCACGTTTTTTCTTATCCATTACAGTTCACCTCGTGTCATAAAGTCATTACCTATCGTTACCAATGACAGAGGGAGATATACATATATTATGCTTCTTTTAAATGATGAGCGTCTTGGAATGTTGCTTCGCGCATCGTGTGTAGTGTGTATTGATCTTTTGGAATTTCATATAAGTTATATACTTCACCATTTGCGTTAATTTGATCATATACACATTTACGTGTTTCATTTGCTAGATTGACGTATGGCAGTTTTTCGGCAGCTTTAATAGAACGAGTATTTAATTTGCGAATTCGCATGAAAATAGTCTCAATATCTAATTCATAGAAAATCTCACTAAAGAAAGCGTCTTTTGCTGGTTTATTATAACCTTTTCCATGATATGGTTTACCGAGCCAAGTGCCAAGAAAACCTGCTTTTTCTTGTACGTCAAATAAAGTTATTGTTCCAATAGGATTTCCCCATTCATCAACAATTGTGCGTGAAATTAGTTCCCCGCGCTCTTCAGCTTCAATTGTTTGTTTCGTTAAAAACAAAAACTCTTCATAAGAAGATGCCTTCTGACGCACAAAGGGGAAGACATCAGGGTGAACCATTAAATCATATAGAACGTGGCTGTCATGTAGGTCACGTTTTTTTAACATACTATCTCCTCCTAAAAGAGGGCAGCATGACGACAAAAAACACCCCACCCTCGAAATTTTTATATAAAACTTTAAAAAATTTCGGGGTGGGAATCGAACCCACTAGAACCAGTCTATAATGCTGGTGGCGCACCATTTGCCTTCCCCATTCATCAATTTGAAATTACTCAACACGACACAAATTGATCATGGTTTCATTCAGTTTATAATCGTATAATACTTCATCTATTCAAAAAAATAAACTAGTTTTTATGATTTTTTTGTATGAATAATTTTTCCATCTATCATCGTTAATACGGGCTTGGCTAAGTAATGAAGAGGATGATGAGTCCATAGGACAAGATCGGCGTCTTTTCTAGGTTCGATACTACCAATTTTCTTTTCTAAACGTAAGTTGCGAGCAGGTATAATAGTAATTCCTTCTAGAGCTTTATGCTCATCTAATCCTTCCCTTACAGCGATAGCTGCGCAAACATTTAAATACTGAATTGGTGTATAGGGGTGATCTGTCGTAATAGAGACTTCAATCCCATGATTTGATAAGACATGATACGTTTGCCAAGATTTATTTTTCAATTCAATTTTTGAACGACGTGTTAATGTTGGACCGACAGATACTTTTAAATCGTGGTTTGCTAATTTATCAGCAATAAGATGACCTTCTGTACAGTGTTCAATACGTAAATCAAGATTAAATTCCTTAGCGAAGCGAAGAGCAGATAGAATATCATCTGCGCGGTGGGCGTGGGCACGTATAGGAATTTCACGGCGGAGCGCTTGTAAGATAGGGATCATTCGAAAGTCTGCATCATTCCCATAATGCTTTGCTTCATAAAAAGCTTCGCGCAGCATTCCCATAATTCCCATGCGGGTAATGGATTCTTTGTTTCCATTACTATGCATTCCTTTTGGGTTTTCTCCAAACGCAATTTTCAGACCTGCGGGCTCTTGAATGACCATATGATCAATACTATTTCCTGCTGTTTTTATGACGCATGTTGTTCCGCCAATTACATTTTGGCTTCCAGGCATAACATGTACGGTTGTAATACCGCTTTGTACAGCATCTTGAAAAGCCATATCCAAAGGATGAATGCCATCTAAAGAGCGAATATGAGGAGTTAGCATTTCAGCTGTTTCATTTGCATCATTTCCAGCCCATCCAGTTCCTTCATCATATAAGCCAAGATGTGTATGCACATCGATAAATCCTGGAAGAAGATGAAGACCACGTGCATCAATAACGGTCATATCTTCGCTAGATTCAATAAATCGTTCTAATGCAGTAATCTTGTTATTTTCTACTAATACATCGCCTTGTAATTTAGGAGATGTAATAGGGTAAACAGTGGCTTGTTTAAATAATATTTTCATAATAACCTCTTTATTCTGCATACGAGTTTTTTCTCTTGAGAAAGTTTAGAAATTATTAGTACGATACAATATTTTGAAGCGCGTGTTCTAAAGTATTATAAGAATGTGTATATCCATGTTGTATTGCTTTTTGAGGTAATACATTTTGTCCTTGTAAAATAAGGGTGCTCATTTCACCGAGAAGGGTTTTGAGTGCAAATACAGGTACCGGTAACCAATGTGGTCTATGCATCACTTTTGCGATGGTTCTGCCGAATTCTTTCATTGTTACGGGATGAGGAGCTGTAACATTTAATGCACCGTTGACTTCTTTTGTATGAATGGCAAAATCTATCATTCGAACAACATCTTCAAGATGAACCCAAGAAAGCAATTGGTTGCCTGATCCAATGGTCCCTCCAATAAACAATTGATATGGAAGTAACATTTTCGGCAGTGCCCCTCCATCTTTTCCAAGAACAACGCCAAAGCGTGTATAGACAGTACGAATACCAAGTGCTGCGGCTTTGCTTGCTTCTTCTTCCCATAGTTTTACTGTAGTAGCTAAAAAATCATTACCTGATTTTGGGTAGTCTTCTGTAAATGTTTCTGTTTCTGATGTACCATAATAGCCGATTGCACTTGCATTAATAAATGTATGCGGAGGTTGAGGCAACATTTGTAGTTGTTTAATTAATCCTTTTGTCGTTTGTAAGCGACTATTGAGGATTCTTTCTTTTTGTTTTTTAGTCCAACGTCCATTGTTAATAGATTCCCCGGCAAGATTAATAACAACATCAATGGAAGGAAGGGGGAATTTTGAATCGGCAGCATCCCATTTTATATATTGAATATTTGAAGGTAAATGATTTTCTCTCAGTTGACGCGTTAAAATGTATACGGTATGTCTGTTGCTTGCTAAATATAAAGTGAGTGCTTTTCCAATAAAACCTGTTCCTCCAGAAATAGCAATTTCCAAGAGAAATCCCTCCTTATTATATATATTCAAGAAATTTAAATTTGTTGCATATATGTTAAAATGATGTTGAGGTGAATTTTATGGCTGTCATTACAAAAATAGAAGTACAAAAGCGAACAAAAGAAAGATTTAATATTTATGTTGATAAAGGTCATGGTGAAGAATATGGTTTCAGTGTAGATCAAGTGACCTTAATTAAACACGGACTTCAAAAAGGCTTAGAATTTGATGATGTTGAATTAGGAAATATTTTATACGATGAAGAAGTGCAAAAAGCGTATTTATACGCCATTACTTATTTATCGCATCAAATGAGAACGAAACAAGAAGTAGAAGAGCAATTACGGAAAAAAGAAATTGGACAAGCCATCATCTCTGAAGTTATTTCAAAACTATTGCGTGATCGTTATATTAATGATAAAGAGTATGCAATTGCATATGTACGTACTCATAGCAATGTGAATCAAAAAGGACCGATTGTTATTAAACGTGAACTGTTAAGTAAGGGTGTTTCGGATATAATTATTACACATAGTTTACGGGAGTATCCACAAGAAAAACAAATTGAGAATGGCCTTGCGCTTATAGAAAAAAAGAAGAAGGCTTATCAAAAACATTCTTTTCTGCAAATGAAACAAAAATTAGAGGAAATGTTAGTACGTAAAGGGTATGGACGTGATATCATTCAAATTTGTTTAGAAGGACTACAGGATGAAAAGGATGATAAAAAGCAAGAAGAAGCCCTTATATATCATGGTAATAAATATCATGAAAAATATAAGAAATATGATGGCTGGACGTATGAAAATAAGATGAAGCAAGCGTTATATCGAAAGGGTTTTTCGATTGATGAAATAGAAGTGTTTATTCAAATGAAACGTGAAGAGGGATGAGGGAAAATATGAGAAATATGCCAAAGCGCTATAGCGAAATGACACCACATGAATTAAGAGAAGAAATTGGCATTTTAAAAGAACAGGCAGTGAAGGCAGAACAGCTTGGTATTGTAAATGAATTTGATGTATTAATGAGAAAAATTGCAATGGCTCGTGCTTATATGACAGATATCGATGCATTTAAGATTGGTGAAACATATGAACTTACAGAAGAGCCAGGGGTATCTTTTACGATTACGTATTTTAATGGAGTATTTGCTTGGGGTCACAAACAAAATGAAACAGAGGAAATTGGTATTCCTATTTCGCTATTGCAACAGAAATAAAAACCAGAGAGCCTTGGCTGCTCTGGTTTTCACTTTATCCCGCATTAACGGGCAGTAAGACCCCCACCTCAAGATTCAGAGAGAAGCAAGGAAGATAGGTGGGGGATAACTGCCCGTAAAAACCCGATTGGTTCAACTAACCATCAGTGGGGGATGAAGCCCCCCCCACTGATGGAAGTTTCACTTTATAGTTGTTAAAGGAGATAGGCAATCAAGTTTGGCGTTTTCTCATCTCATTTGCCAAAATAATAAGAGATTGATTTTGCTGCGTTTGTCCATTTACTTGTGCTTTTGCATGTTTTGGACGCGCCCACGTAGGGTTGAATAATTCGGAACGACGGTCTAAATGATCGCGGTAACTCATCTTATCACCTCGTGTAAGAAGTTATCGATAGATATTTATTATGCTTCGTCTTGATTAGCGGCGTGCATTCGTTCTTGCGGATGCGTATTAATGGTACCGTTAGGTCGTTTTGAAGCAAAACGAGCTTTTGCTTTTGGAGAACCGTCTAACTTACTGTTATTTCTAGCTTCAGACCAAATTTCAGATTGTTTGCCCAAGAGGAACTCCCCCTCGCTACAAATTGATACAAAAAGTATCACTTATAGAATGTGCAATGTGAGAGAAAATATTCTATAACATAAAATGGATAAATTGACTAAAGGAGATATAAAATGAACGATATTTTTGAAAAATTAACGAAAGAACTTCTTGAAAAAAATGCTACCCTTTCTTACTCTCAAGCCCGTACTTGGGTTGAGTTGTTATGGGAGGATTTTGGAGCGACATATGCAAAAACAGGAACGTATCAAGGGATTGAAATGACAGAGAAAGTTGTACGAGCATGGATTAACAATCAAGGAGCGCGTTTGCATGAAATTCAAACGAATAATCCAAAGTATAGTCATTTAATTAATCAAGATAATCATTTAAAACATTAAAAAAACGACCAATTGAGGTCGTTTTTTTAATGGGGAATTAATTCTAATTTTTTTCGTAGTTTTTCTTCACTGAAAATCCATCCTGTGTATGAGCTTATAATATCAAGTTCTTTATTAAGCTGGACAATGGCAACAAATGGATAATAACCTTTATTGCGATAGCGCAGGTCAATAAATCGAACTTCATAATAATCGTTGTATTCAAAAATATCCCAGCGATAGACAGGAGAAAACGATAAGAATGCTGAAATGTTTTCATCTTTTTGAGCGGCACGAATGACATCATTATTAGGTAATGGAATGCGCTCGAATTTATCATGAACCATAATATGACCGCGATGCCAATGGGCAACATAGTAATGATCTTTTGTCACAATAGCTAAGCGGTAATGATAAAAGCGGTATGACGGTGAAATAATGACTTGTTCAACATCACGGAACCGTTTATTTACGACACTTTTTACATTTTGACGCATTACAATTCGGCCGATATAGTAAATGGTCATTAATATATAGGCAGCTGCTCCTGCATAACCTTTATTTGCACCGACAAGCATACATGCAATCGCTAATGTATGAATGGAGAAGATAACTACATCAAATGTATTAATAACGCCTAGTGCCACCCATTTCTTAGTAAAGGGCCGCAACGCTTGTGTACCATATGCATTAAAAATATCAACAAAAACATGAAGAAAAACAGCAATAAATGACCATAAGAGAATATGGAAATAAGGGGTTCCTTGAAATATTGCAAAGGTAATCCCGCTAACAAGAAATGACCAGAGCATAACAGCTGGGATAGAGTGAGTAATCCCGCGGTGATTTCGAATATATTTCGCATTGTTGCGCAGTTTTAAAACAGTATCAATATCAGGTATATTCGAGCCGGCGATTGTGGCAAGCATCACAGCTTGTGGTCCAAAATCACTTTGACTGATTGCTGGGTCTAGTGTGGCTAAGCTTCCTAATGTAACGCCCATGACAAGATGAGTGGCAGTGTCCATGAAAACCACCTCCGTTTTTTATTAATGTAACTCTTTTTATTTCATATCACAAGGCATTTGGCTTTTATTTCTTGCATCATCTTACTTAAATTTTTTCCTAAATTCTTTATAATAGTACGTATATGTAAAAAATGAGGGGGATCAAGTTTGAAGCTTGAGATACTAGATGATTTTAATATAGAAAATTTCCAACATGATTTAATCAGTTGGTTTGAAACAGAGCAGCGTGATTTACCATGGCGCATCAATAAAGATCCATATCGCGTTTGGGTTTCGGAAATTATGCTTCAGCAAACGCGAGTTGAAGCTGTAAAACCATATTACGCAAACTTTATGAAAAAGTTTCCATCGTTAGAAGCATTAGCTGATGCTGAGGATGAAGAGGTATTAAAAGCGTGGGAAGGACTTGGTTATTACTCGAGAGCACGTAATTTACATGCTGCAGTAAAAGAAGTAAAAGAACAATATGGAGGAAAAGTCCCAAGCGATGTAAAACAAATTGAAAAGTTAAAAGGTGTAGGACCGTATACAAAAGGAGCAATTTTAAGTATCGCTTACGGAATTCCAGAGCCGGCTGTTGACGGAAATGTGATGCGTGTATTATCGCGAATTTTATCGATTTGGGATGATATCGCTAAACCAAAAACACGTAAATTATTTGAAGATATTGTTCGTGAAATCATATCAAAAGAAAATCCATCTTATTTTAACCAAGGATTGATGGAATTAGGCGCACTTATTTGTGTTCCTAAAAATCCATCTTGTCTTCTATGTCCTGTTAGAGAGCACTGCCGCGCGTTTGCGGAAGGGGTACAAAAGGAATTGCCTGTGAAAAGTAAAGCGAAAGCACCGAAAACGGTTCCAATCGTTGCCGGTGTATTACGTACAGAAGACGGTAAATATGTGGTTAATAAAAGAGAGAGCACAGGGTTACTTGCTAACATGTGGGAATTTCCTAACATAGAAATTGGAGAAGGGATTCGTAACCACAAACAACAATTAACAGATTATATGAAAGAGAAGTTTTCTCTTTCCGTTTCTATTGATGATTATGCAATGAATGTTCAGCATACATTTACGCATAGAACGTGGGATATATTTGTATTTTATGGTACAGTAACAAATTCAATTGTTGAAACAGATATTTTAAAGGTGATAACGGTTCAGGAATTTGAACATTTACCAATTTCTAAATCGCATCGAACAATTTTTGAAGAGTGTGTGAAAAAACTCCAGCCGTAGTGGCTGGAGTTTTTAATCGTAGGATATTTTTGATCAGTTTATTGCTGCTGTAAACCACCGCGTACTTCAATTTCTTTTACAATCTCTTTATAAATAGTTTGGCCCTCTACATTTAAGTATGGCATCATTTGCTGCAAAGAATGATGAAAATAAGCGAGCTCATGTTTTTTCCAATGATCTTTCGAAGTCATTGATAATTCTGTCATATCACGTCCAAAATACATATATTCACACCTCCATCACAGTTAGTTTGAATGAACATTTTTGTCTGTATGCGTAAAAAAATATTTTTCTTTTCACATTTTTTACGGATATGTTCAGTGAAGGATGGTTACATTATGTGTTGTGGAGGTGAGAAAAATGAACAACAAACAACAAGGTTTTGGAAAAACAACTTCTGGTGCTAGCGTTCAAAGCGCAAAACAACAAAGCGCTAGCTATGGCACAGAATTTGCAACAGAAACAAATGTACAAGCGGTAAAACAACAAAACGCACAAGCAGAAGCTAAGAAAACACAAGCTTCTAGCGCTGCTAGCGCTCAAAGCGCAGCTGCTAGCTATGGTACAGAGTTTGCAACAGAAACAAATGCACAAGCAGTAAAACAACAAAACGCAAAATCAGCAGCAAAAAAAACACAATCTTAATCACAAAAAACACTCCTTGTAATGTAAGAGGAGTGTTTTTCTTTGTTATCCCGCTATTAACGGACAGTAAGACCTCACCTCAAGATTCGGGGAAAAGCGAAGAAGGTAGGTGAGGAATAACTGTCCGTAAAAGCCCGATTGGTTCAACTAACCTTCTGGGGAAAAAACGCTCCCAGAAGGAAGTTTCACTTTATCCCGCTATTCGTGGATAGTAAGACCCCACCTCAAGATTGAAAAAGAAGCGTTGTCCAGCTCTAGCGGCTAGAATNNCGAGGCAAAAAGCGCCTCTCTGCCTTGAGCTCCAACGTCCTGCGATTCTGGGCGAGCCGCTTCCGCTTTTCTACAGAAGATAGGTGGGGGATAACTGCCTGTAAAAGCCCGATTGGTGAGAGCCGACATAAGTTCTAATAAGTCAACAAATATAGTCAAAGGAGAAGGAACGTTTTTCTTCGAAACTATGTAATAGTATTTTTAAGGAGGTATGGAATGAGAGCGTTTGATGAACTGGTTGAAGAACAATTGAGGACGATGGACGAATTGTTAAAGTTACAAGTTCATTTAGAAAAATACCAACACCTTGAAATGAATCAGGAAGATGCGAAAGAGCTCCATTTTATTCGTCAAGAAATTCAAAGAACAGAAAAAACATTAAAAGATTTACAGGAGAAATTTGAACAGCAAACAGCAGCAGTGATTCATTCTTTTGAAAATGAGAAAATGATTTCGAACTAAGAGACGATTTTGTAAATCGGCTCTTTTGTTTTAAAATTTTGACAGAACCGTTATAATAAAAAGAAAAGTGAATTCGGCTCAATATGTTTTGGAAAAAGGGTAAGAATGAACGGCATACCAAATAACAACTTTAGAAGAGCGTTCACGATGAAAGAAGGGAGAAAGTATGGGATTTCCCAAAGAAGGAGAAAAAATACAAATACATAGTTATAAACATAACGGCTCCATTCATAGAATGTGGGAAGAGACAACGGTTTTAAAAGGGACACAAAGTTTTGTTATTGGAGCAAATGATCGAACGATGGTAACAGAATCGGATGGAAGAACGTGGATTACTCGTGAACCAGCTATTTGTTATTTTCATTCGAATTATTGGTTTAATGTTATTGGAATGCTAAGGCAGGATGGTGTGTACTACTATTGTAATTTAAGTTCGCCGTTTGCCTACGATTATGAAGCATTAAAATATATTGACTATGATTTAGATATTAAAGTGTATCCAGATATGACGTATACATTGTTAGATGAAGATGAATATGAAAAACATCGTGAGCTTATGAACTATCCAGCTGTCATTGACACTATATTAAAAAGAAACGTTGAATATTTAACGCAATGGATTCATCAACGAAAGGGCCCATTTGCTCCTGATTTTATTGATATGTGGTATGAACGATATTTAATGTATAGAGATTAGAGAAAAACCTGCTAGGACATCCTGCAGGTTTTGTCTTGTTAGAACGGGGGAGTGGCATGAAAGGAATAAAACGGTATCTACAATTTGTAAAGCCGTATCGGTGGCTCATTACAGTTACTATTGTAATAGGTCTTATTAAATTTGGTATTCCGCTTATTATGCCTTGGTTATTAAAGTATATTATTGATGATATTATTCAAGGAGGAAGTTCACTAGAACAGAAAACATCTCAATTATTTACGGTTATTGGGATTGCGTTGTTTATTTTTGCGGTGATACGGCCTCCAATTGAATATTATCGTCAATATTTTGCGCAGCGTATCGGAAATGAAGTGTTGTATGATTTGAGGAAATATATTTTTGCACACTTACAAAAATTAAGCTTACGTTATTACTCTAATACGAAGACCGGTGAAATTATTTCTCGTGTAATTAATGATGTTGAGCAGACAAAAGACTTTGTTATTACTGGGTTAATGAATGTTTGGCTGGACACAGCAACAATTTTTATTGCAATTGCGGTTATGTTTTCAATGAATGTAAAATTAACGCTTGTTTCCTTACTCGTATTACCTGTTTATGTAGTCGCAGTTAAATATTTTTTCAGTCGTCTTCGAACATTAACACGTGAGCGTTCACAAGCGCTGGCGACGATGCAAGGATATTTACATGAGCGTATTCAAGGCATGCAAGTGACACGTAGCTTTGCGTTAGAGGAGTATGAAAAAGAGCAATTTCAAGAGAAGAACAGCAAATTCTTAACGAAGGCGTTAACACATACGAGCTGGACAGCGAAGACATTCTCTACTGTAAACACATTAACGGATCTTGGTCCTTTAATCGTAATCGCTTTTGCTGCTTATGAAGTCATCCATGGATCGTTAACACTCGGTACAATGGTAGCTTTTGTTGGCTATATGGATAGTTTATATAGTCCATTGCGCCGTCTTGTAAACTCTTCAACCACACTTACGCAATCTTTTGCTTCTATGGACCGTGTTTTTGAATTATTAGATGAAGAGTACGATATTGTAGATTGTCCAGATGCTATTACAAAGAAGTCACTTCGAGGTGAGGTTGTATTTGAAGATGTTTCATTTCGCTACAATGAAGATGAACAAGATGTGCTCCAAAATATTTCTTTATCTATTTCACCAGGTGAAAAAGTAGCGCTTGTTGGTTTAAGCGGGGGTGGGAAATCTTCACTTGCAAGTTTAATTCCTCGTTTTTATGATGTTTCTAAAGGATCAATTTATATAGATGAGATTGATGTTAGAAATTACGATGTGCGTAATTTACGTGGTCATATTGGTATTGTGTTGCAAGATAATATTTTATTTAGCGATACAGTTGGCGCAAATATTTTATACGGAAGGCCTGAAGCAACAGAAGAAGAGGTAGTAGAAGCAGCGAAAGCCGCACATATTCATGATTTTATTATGAGTTTGTCTGATAGATATGAAACGGTGGTCGGAGAAAGAGGCGTGAAATTGTCAGGTGGACAAAGACAACGCATTGCGATTGCACGTGTATTTTTAAAAAATCCGTCATTACTTATTTTAGATGAAGCTACATCTGCGTTGGATTTAGAAAATGAACGTTATATTCAAGAAGCGCTGCAAACGCTAGCTGCTGATCGAACCACAATTATTATTGCGCATAGATTATCAACAATTACACATGTAGATACAATTATTTATTTAGAAGACGGTGAGATAAAAGAAAAGGGTTCTCATCAGCAATTAATGCAAAAGCGTGGTCATTATTATAATTTATATCAAATTCAACATATAAAAGAAACGACCCCTTCGTAATGTGAAAGGGTCGTTTTTTCATTCATCTTCTTGTTTATCATGAATTCGTAGTTCATTTTCTGGATTATGATACGTATAGAAGCTGTCTACAAGTAAATCTAAATGTTCTACTTCCTCACTATAATTAATAATAGCTGAAACAAGAGTGAACAGGTGAAGCCATATTTTATAACTTTCTTCATCTTCTTTATTTTGGTAGTTCATAAATATATCAATTAGTTGTTGTTTGCCAATAGAAACTTCGTCAAGAAATTCAACAGATTGTTGTTTCTTTGCTTTCCCGATAAATTTTAGTAATACTTGTTCATGATAATGTGTTAATGAATCAAGTTCATTTTGAATAGATTCTTGAAACGATTCTGGCATATAACGTAATTCGTTTTCTGTTCGATGTAATGCTTTTAATGTACTTAAAGCACGACTTGTTGTCGCTAACATTTGTCTAAATAGGACTAGCTTACGAATTTTAGCAAATTGTATTTTTTTCGTATAGCTTCTTTCTTCTTTATACAGTAAGTAGTAATGATTCAGACGAATCATTTTTTCTTTCATATGGTCAATATCTGTTTTCAATGTTGTGAAGTCGGATGCTTGTCTACTGCTCATACGAATCCATTTTACGACTTCTTCTGTATTATCCACGATTTTATGATAGAGTTTTGTTTCATATTTTGGTGGCATAAATATTAAATTTACGAGAGATGCCGCAATAATCCCAACCATAATTGTTGCGAATCGCAATAGGGCAAAATCAAAGAAGTTTGCACCTTGATATTCCATAATGGCAATAACAGTTACGAGAGCAATAGAGATTGTGTTTTCTAAATGTAATTTTAAAGTAAGCGCAATAACTAATATACACGTTAATCCAATAATAAAAGGGTTGTTTCCAAAGACAAACACAGCGACAATGGCAAAAATTGCCCCAATTACATTTGCTTGAATTTGTTCTAGAGCCGTTAAATAAGAGCGGTACACAGAAGGTTGTACAGCAAAAATTGCTGAGATCCCAGCGAATACAGGGCTTGGTAATCCAAGCATTAAACACACAAATAAAGCTAATGTGATGGCAATACCCGTTTTTAAAACGCGAGCACCAAGTTTCATACTCTTTTTTATATCCTTTCTTTCTTGTCAGAATGAATGTACAATATGATACTATACATTCATTAACTTATGTTAGCAAGTAGTATTTTAATGAAAAAACCTGCTGAATTTCAGCAGGTTTTTTTAATTTGTTATAGATTACTATGAGAATCAAAAGTCGTCAATGAGAAAGCTATTATTCTTTTAGTTTACTCCGTTGAAACAGACGGATCGGCTTGCTCTTTTGTTGGGATTACTTCATAGAAATGAGAATCCAGATTTGTTAACAAAGGTGAGAGAAGAGCAACTTCTTCGTATTGTTCATGTTCGTTTAGTACGCGGATGTAGTCCGATAATAGTTCGTTTACATCAGATTCTCCTGTTTTACTGAGTGGACGAAGCGTAACATTCGCTCCTTTTGCAATTCGTCGCTTTAGTGCTTGTTCGGTTAATCCAAGATCAGGTTGATGACGTAAGTATACAACTCCACCTGTCATTCCAGCACAAATCCATGGACCAGGGTCACCAAGGACGAGCGCGCGGCCATTTGTCATGTATTCAAAAGCAAATCCTTTTATATTAGCGTGAACACCGATATTTCCATGTTCTTCTTTTGAAAGTGATTTCGTTATTCTTCCACCAATAATCATATCGGCACCTGATAGACGAATTCCGGCTCTAGCATCAGCATCTCCTTGTACGTATAATGATCCTTTTTGCGCTCCGTATCCGAATCCTTTTCCAACAGAACCGTTATAGTATTTACTGTCTTTTCCTTTTGTTTTTGTAATGTAAATACCGCCTCCAAAAGCTGTTTTTCCGATGCCGTCTTGTGCGCCTCCATTGACGTGAATGAACAAGTTTTCGCTATTATAGGCGCCTAAACCATTTCCGGGAACAGAACCATTTGTGTATTTTAATGTGATTGGCTCTAATACATGATTTTCATATAATTTACTGCGCACGCGGTAGCAAGATTCCGTGCCGCCCATTACGCGCTGATCGACGCCAACACTAACAAGTTCTTTTGATTCAATGGCATAATTAGCTTCACTACACTTTTCCTGTGATGTTGTTTGCGGGACATCGTACGTTGCATCTTCTAATGTTTGTAATAGGTAATGTAAATTTAGCAAATGCTGGCCTTGTGCCTGTTCTAATAAGTCGGACCGTCCGACAATTTCTTGCAAGTTTACATGACCGAGCTGTCCTGTTAATCTCTTTAATTCTGTTCCAAAAGCTGTGAATAAATTCAATAATCCTTTTACGGCACTTTCAAAATCTCGTGGTACAAAGCGGCGCAGACCATGTTCTTTCGCTTGCGCTTCTGATTCAATTTGCGTTGCAATTCCGACATGACAGGTATCTAAATGACAGCCGCGGCATGTCGTACAACCGATGGCAATCATAGAAAGTGTGCCAAAGCCGATGCGGTTTGCACCAAGAAGCATTATTTTTAACGCATCTGCAGCACTGCGGATACCACCGTCAGCCCAAATTTCTACATGATGTCTCATTCTAGCTTCTGATAGAGCATTATGAGCAGCTTTTACACCAATTTCAACAGGAAGACCAACATGTTGCAAGGCATGAATACGAGCTGCACCTGTCCCGCCGTCGAAACCGCTAATGTTAATAAAATCAGCACCAGCTTTGGCGATGCCTACCGCAATGGTTCCAATATTAGGGACAACAGGAACTTTAACAGCAACTTTTGCATGTTGATTAGCCGTTTTAATTTCTGTAATCATTTGTGCTAAATCTTCAATCGAATAAATGTCATGGTTATTAGAAGGAGAGATTAAGTCTGAACCAATTGTTGCATTTCGCGCCTCTGCGATTTTTGCTGTTACTTTTGAGCCTGGTAAATGTCCGCCTTCTCCCGGTTTTGCTCCTTGCCCAATTTTAATTTCAATTAAGTTAGATGAATTGAGCAATTCAGCGTTGACGCCAAAACGTCCCGATGCAACTTGTTGTCCACGTGTATGTGGATATTTGCCAATCATATCTTTAATTTCGCCGCCTTCACCATTTAAACTAATCATATTTAATCGGTCAGCAGCCTCAGCGTAAGCACGGAAGGCAATTTCATTTTGTGAGCCGAATGACATCGAGCTAATAATAAATGGCAGGCTATGATTTTTTACTGCAATTGAAACTCGTTCAGTTGGAACTTTATGATTTGTTTCCTTTATTTTTATGAGATGACGAATTGTTGTTGGATTTTTCTCTTCTAATTCCTCTAGTTTTTCACGGTAGTCATCGTAGACATTTCCTTTTGCGATGTCCCCAATTGCTTTCCAAATGCGTGGGAATAGATGAAACGTTTTTCGTATTTTTGCTTTTTCATTTGTGTAATCTATTGCCCGAGATTTTGCATCTTCAGCTATTGCTTCTAGTGAAAAAGCTAACGTATCAGATCCAAAGAAATTGGTGATATCCAGTATACGTGCAATTTCTTCGTGTAGACCAATGGAAGAGAAGAGGCGACCGTAGCCTCGTAATTCATGAATTCCAAGTGTTGAAATGACTTTTTCAAGCCCTTTATTGAATGCATGATATAAGTTTAGAAGAGGTTCTTCTGTTCCATCATTTACTGTTGCGAATGTAAGGTATGGATTTATAACATCTGCTCCTAGACCATATAACGTTACAATATCATGTAAAGAACGAAGCGCTCCAGAGCGTACGACAATTGCACAATCACGGCGGAGTTTGTGTTTTGTAAGTTCTTGATGAATTTTTGCTGTGACTAGGTGCGGATCAATCCATAATTGGCCGTTTTGATGGGCCTTTGCATCGTCAAGTATGAGAAGAGAGGCTCCTTTTTTTATTGCTGTTACAGCTTCTGTTCCTAGTCGATTCAGTGCATTATATAAAGCCTCATCCTCTGTAAATGTTCCAGATAATTTATACACAGTGCTATGCAGAGCAAACATGCGCATGAGTTGTTCGTAAGTTACTGTTTCTAGATGCTTTGCCGCTTGCTGTCCAGGTTCTCCTTCTAAGACAATAGGGCTTGGAAGTTCTACAACAAATGGCTGTTCTTCCGTTGCATACAAAGTTGGGCGTGTTCCTACAATTGTACGTGTAGAAAAGTGCTCTACTTCTCGATCACGATCAATTGCAGGGTTTGTTACGACAGCAACGCTTTCTTTTATAAAGTCAGCAATATTTCGTCTTCCTATATCCAGTCCCGCAAGAGGAGCATCATGTCCGAGAGAACGGATTGGTTCAGCACCTTTTTCAGCCATTTGTTCGAGAAGTTGAATATGTTCGCGGTCCCAGCCAAAAGCTGCGTATTGTTCTGTTTTTACTTCTGTAATCGAAGTAAGATGATCCAATTCTTCTACTGGTGGAACGTGTAAATGGTAACGATAGTCGACAAAGTCAATTCGCTGTTTCATACGTGTATATACTTCTTCTTGATATACATCGTATTCGTATAAAATAAGCTCGCCTTGAGCATTCCGCTTTAATCCTATTTTTTCTCCAGGAGCAAGTGACTTAGGTTCTGCAACATATTCAGATGGAGAAATAACACCTGGCTCAGATGAAAAAATATAAGAATCTTCTGTCTCTACTTTCCAGACCGGCCGTAAGCCAAGGGAGTCTACACTAAAAACAGCTTCATCTTTATGTCGTGAAATAATTCCAGCGGGTCCTTGAGCAAAATGCCCCCAGGCTTCACGTATATACGTATATAAGTCTTGCATATGCGGCTTGTATAACTTAATTTCATTAATAATTGGTGGAAATAATATATCCATTGCTTCGAATAAGCTGTAGTTGTAATGTGTGAGAAGTGTTTCTAGGGTGCGGTTTAAGTCTTGAGAGTCACTACCTCCAATTGTAAGTGGTACATCAATCATTTCAGCTTGATCGCGCAGCTTAGCAATCGTGTTAATTTCTCCATTATGTCCAAGGATACTAAATGGCTGAACGCGAAAAAAATTAGATAATGTGTTAGTAGAGTAACGGTTATGTCCAAGTGTCATTGTAGATGCGATAAGTGGATTTCGCAGGTCATCATAATATGAGACAAGCGTATCGCCAGCTCCTAATACTTTATAAACAACATAATCCCGACTGAATGACGCGACATGAATTGCTTCATTTTTTTCAATTGCTATCGTGAGAGAGAATAATAATTGATCAATTTTTTTATGTTGATTTTCTGGAACAACGGCAATTTGCCAAAATAGTGGTTCTTCTTGTTTGCCAATAGGTCCGAGTGCATCAGAGTTTGTTACAGTGCTAGTTTCAAATACGATAGTTAGATTTTCTTTCTGCAGCAAGGAACGGATATAATTTTGTAAGGAGTTTGTACCCCCTTTTTGCTGTAGAAAAAAATGTCCAACAATAAAGTGAGGATGGTCTACTAATGTTGGATTATAACCATTTTGAGTTAATTTTTCTTTCCAAAGTGTTTTTGGAAGATCAATATGAATTCCAATTCCATCACCTTCATTATTAATAAATCCAGCACGGTGATTCATTTTCACAAGCGATTGTATACAAAGATCAATGTTTTCTTTCGTTGGGATGTTTCGTTTCTCCATTACGGAAACGATTCCACACGCATCATGTTCTACACTTGCATAATTTTGAAATAAAGACGGTGTCCATCTATTTGTTTTATTGAGCATCCGTCAATCCCCCCTCGGTATAAAATTAGAATAATCAAAATATTAAAGGTGTGCGACACCTAATATTTAAAATAACGAATCGTTATTCAGGGATATAAAACAGATAATTATGAATAATTATACTATTGATTCATAATTTATGAAATAGTAAAAATAAAAAAACAGAGGAGATCCTCTGTTTTTTTATTCCGCTTAAGTAGGCGATATGTTTGTATCCCGCTATTCGCGGGCAGTAAGACCCCCACCTCAAGATTCCAAGAGAAGCAAAGAAGATAGGTGGGGGATAACTGCTGGCGTGCGCCCGATTGGTTCAACTAACCTTTTGGAGAAGAACACTCCAAAAGGTTAGTTTCACTTTATTTTAACGCAGCAAATGCTCTGCCAACAGCTTCAATCGTGTATTCAATGTCTTCTTTTGTATGCTCTGTTGTTAAGAACCATGCTTCATATTTAGATGGTGCTAAGTTAATTCCTTCTTGAAGCATTAGTTTGAAGAACTTACCAAATATTTCACCGTCTGTATTTTGTGCAGCATCGTAGTCTTCGATTTTATCTTTTGTAAAGTATACTGTTAAAGCACCTTTTAGGCGGTTGATTGTAATATCAATGTTGTGTGCAGCTGCTTGTTCCGAAATGCCTTTTTCAAGCATTGCCCCAAGTTCATCTAGTTTTTCGTATACTCCTTCTTGCTTTAGTACTTCTAAGCATGCGATACCAGCAGCCATAGAAGCTGGGTTTCCAGCCATTGTACCAGCTTGATAAGCAGGGCCAAGCGGTGCAACTTGTTCCATGATCTCTTTTTTACCACCGTAAGCACCAATTGGGAGACCACCGCCGATTATTTTGCCAAGTGCAGTTAAGTCTGGTGTTACACCGAGTAAGTCTTGAGCACCGCCATACATAAAGCGGAAAGCTGTGATAACCTCATCATAAATGACTAATGCACCTGCTGCATGAACAAGTTCATTTACTTTTTCAAGGAAGCCAGGTTTTGGTTCCACAATTCCGAAGTTCCCAACGATTGGTTCTACAAGAATCGCTGCTACTTCATGTCCCCATTTATCTAATGCTTCTTTTAATGTCTCTACATTATTAAAAGGAACTGTGATTACTTCTTGTGCGATGCTTTGTGGTACACCAGCAGAATCAGGAGTACCGAGTGTAGAAGGACCAGAGCCTGCCGCTACAAGTACTAAATCAGAATGTCCATGGTAGCAACCAGCAAATTTCATAATTTTCGTGCGCCCTGTATAAGCACGAGCAACGCGAATTGTTGTCATAACAGCTTCTGTTCCAGAGTTTACGAAACGTACTTTATCCATTGCTGGCATAGCTTCTTTTAGCATTTTTGCAAATTTTACTTCTAAAGCTGTTGGTGTTCCGTATAATACACCATTTTCAGCAGCTACTTTAATTGCTTCTGTTACGTGCGGATGAGCATGACCTGTAATGATTGGCCCGTATGCTGCTAAATAATCGATATATTTGTTGCCGTCTACATCCCAAAAGTAAGCGCCTTTACCGCGCTCCATTGCAACAGGTGATCCACCGCCAACCGCTTTATAAGAGCGAGAAGGGCTATTTACACCACCAACGATATGTTCTAATGCTTCTTTATGTAGTTCTTCTGATTTTGTGAACTTCACGAAACCTCATCTCCTTACAAAAATCTATGTATTATTTTAACACGTTTTTGGAAAAGACGTATTGTTTGAGATAGTAGCTACTATTGGATAAACTATTCGTTGTGCTAAAATGAAACTTTCGTCGGCATTATCTGCTTCATTGATGATTAGTTAAATGAATCGAGTTCATAGGGGGATCCCGCAAAAGCTCGCTGATTTTTATATTATAGGGCAATGAAAGGTGCTGCCTGTTAGAGAGAAACAGAAAGGAGAATGAGTATGGAGACGGTTATTGAAGTAAAAGATTTACGAAAAGAATTTACATCGTACTCAAGTCGCTCAGGATTAAAGGGAGCGTTTCGGGATTTATTAAATCGTAATTATAAGATTGTACCAGCAGTAAATGATATTTCTTTTACTGTAAAGCAAGGGGAAATGGTTGGATATATTGGTGAAAATGGTGCTGGTAAATCCACTACTATTAAGATGCTAACAGGTATTTTAACACCGACCGCTGGACAAATCACTGTGAATGGCATGAATCCTCACAAACAAAGGGAAGAATTTGTGAAAACGATTGGTGTTGTGTTTGGGCAGCGTTCGCAGCTTTGGTGGGATATTGCTGTGCAAGAGTCATTTCGTTTGTTAAAAAAAGTATATGGTGTATCTGATCAACAATATAAAGAACATATGGAACATGTGATTGAAACGTTAGATATTGGTCCGCTTTTGGACAAGCCAGTTCGGAAGTTATCTCTTGGACAGCGGATGCGCTGCGAATTAGCGGCAGCATTAATTCATAATCCGCCGTTATTATTTTTAGATGAACCAACAATTGGACTGGATGTTCTTGTTAAATTGAAAATCCGTGATTTTCTAAAAGAAATGAATGAGAGATATAAAACAACAATTTTATTAACGACACATGATATTACAGATATTGAAGCGCTTTGTGATCGTGTTGTTATGTTAGATGAAGGAAAAATAATGTATGACGGATCTTTAGACAAGCTAAGATCGCAGTGGGGAGCAGAAAAGGAAATACATTTTCAATTTGGAACTCCTGTTACTTATCAGCAGCTTGCGATGTTAATGCCTGATAATGATGTAGTTTGGTCGCAAGGAAAAGAACAAAATACATGGATCGCCAAGATTCCGAATGAAGAAATTATTATTTCCACTCTTATATCAAAAGTTGTACAAACTTTTGCAATTAAAGATTTAAAAATTAATGAAGTATCTACGGAGGAAATCATTCGTAATATTTATGAAGAGGGCATAACTCATGGGTAAGTATATTGAAATGATTCGCGTCCGTTTTTTAATGATGCTTGCTTATCGATCAAACTATTATAGCGGTATTATCATTTATACGATTAATATCGGAGCATATTATTTTTTATGGCAAGCGATTTATAGTGGGAAAGAAAATATCGAGGGTGTATCAGTTACACAAATGACAACATATATCGCAATTGCATGGATGGCCCGTGCTTTTTATTTTAATAACATTGACAGAGAGATTGCGATGGAAATTATGGAAGGGCGAGTTGCAGTTGAGTTAATTCGTCCATATAACTATTTAGGTATGAAAGTGATGCAAGGGTTAGGGGAAGGGATTTTTAGATTTGCTTTCTTTTCTATTCCAGGTATGGTAATCGTTACATTGTTATTCTCACTGCAAATTACAACGAATTTCCAAACGTGGTTGTACTTCTTCCTATCGCTATTATTTAGTTTTATCATTAATACACAAATTAATTTGATGACAGGGATGTTAACGTTCTTTTTATTTAATAATAATGGAATTATGTATGCGAAACGTGTCGTTATCGATTTGTTTTCAGGACTATTAATCCCAATTAGCTTCTTTCCGTTATGGACTCAAAAAGCAATGATGTTTTTGCCGTTTCAAGCGATTAGTTACATTCCGAGTATGATTTTTTCTGAAGGCATACAAGGTGAGGCAATTTATAAAGCTTTATTATTTCAAATAACATGGGCGGTTCTGCTCATTATTCCAATTGTTATGATGTGGAAAACAGCGAGAAAACGGCTGATTGTGCAAGGGGGATGATGAGAAAATGTTATATTTTAAGTTGTTTTTACAATATGCAAGTCAGTATATAAAAACGAAGCTAGAATACCGTGGCGATTTTATTGTTGGTTTACTATCAGATTTATTGTTACAAGCAGTAAACTTAATTTTCATTCTTGTTGTATTTGGACATACACAAGAATTGAAAGGATGGAATAGGGAGGAAGTTATTTTTATTTATGGGTTCTTCTTAGTTCCATTTGCAGTTTTTTCAGCGTTCTTTAATATATGGGACTTTAATGATCGTTATATCGTAAAAGGTGAAATGGATCGGATTTTAACACGTCCCATTCACAGTTTGTTTCAAGTCATATTAGAGCGAATGGAGCTGGAGTCACTTCTTGGTGCGATAACAGGTTTTGCGGTAATGGGATATGCTGCAGTACAGCTTCAATTAACATTTCATTGGTATGATTTCTTTTTATTTATATTGATGGTACTAGGCGGTGCGCTGGTATATGGGGGGATTTTCGTAACACTTGCAAGTATTGGTTTTTGGTCAGATGCAAGAAGTTCCATTATGCCGCTTATGTATAATATCGGAAACTATGGACGTTATCCTATTAACATTTATAATCGCGTCATTCGTTTTATTTTAACGTTTATATTGCCATTTGCTTTTGTTGGTGTATATCCAGCATCTTATTTTCTAGGAAAAACAGAATGGAACTCTTACGCATTTGCAACGCCTGCGGTTGGAATTATTTGTTTTTCAATTGGTTTTTTCGTTTGGAATATAGGAGTAAAACGATATCGCGGTGCCGGGAATTAATAAAGTTAATTTGTTTTATGTCTTCTTTCTCTAGGTTTTATTCTCCATTGAGGATGGGATAAAACTATCTTTGTCCTCATACAAATAAAATGAGGTGGAGGACATGTTATGGGGAATTATTTTATTTATTGCTGTGATTGCTGTGTTACGAAGTGTCCAATTGTTATGGAGTTCGGCGGGGGAATCAAATCGTTTCTTCTCTTTGTATAATCTTATTTCATTATTTCTTATTTATACAACTATACTAATTGCATTTGCGTTAAGTTATGTTGTTTTAGAAGAAAGTGGATTTTCGGTATTACAGGAAGACGGAAAGATGATAACGAGTCATTCATTTTCACTTGTAGAGGTATGTTTATATTTTAGTGCGATTACATTATTATCAGTTGGATATGGGGATGTAACTCCGATTGGAATTGGCCGTTGGATTGCGATTGTAGAAGCACTAATAGGGTATACAATGCCATTTGCATTTGTTATACGAACAGTTATGGAAACTGAAAAATGATATGATATTTGATATAGTGGAAGAAAAAGACAAGGAGTGATTATAGGTGGTTGCAGTAGGACAAATGGCACCAGATTTTACGCTAGAAGCAAGTAACGGAGAGCAAGTAAAACTATCTGATTTTCGCGGGAAACATGTTGTACTTTATTTTTATCCAAAAGATATGACACCAGGTTGTACAACAGAAGCGTGTGATTTTCGTGATGCATACGGGGTGTTTCAAAAGAAAGATACAGTTATTCTTGGGGTGAGTCCTGATCCAGTAAATAGACATTTGAAATTTATTGAAAAACATGACTTACCATTTTTACTTTTAGTGGATGAGCAACATGAAGTAGCAGAACTATATGATGTTTGGAAGCTAAAAAAGAACTTTGGAAAAGAATATATGGGTATTGAGCGTTCTACATTCCTCATTAATAAGGAAGGGGAACTCGTTAAAGAGTGGCGTAAGGTGAAAGTAAAAAGTCATGTAGAGGAAGTTCTGTCTTATATAAAGTGAAACTTCCATCAGTAGCGATGGAGTATTATAGCTCGTTTATGTAGCATGAAATAATAAGTGAAATATTACAAGGCATATGTCTATACACTTTTGGGAATTTCTCATATGTTAATAGTGTAGGGCATACCTCCTCAGGTGATAATTTTTTATGTGCGAGTTTTTCTCGCACTTTTTTTATTGGGAAATGGGCAAGCAACCCCCACCTTCAAAACGTGCAGGGCATAGCCCAGTTTAAGGTAGGGATGAATTGCCCTTGTATTCGTAAAAAATTTTTGGATGATAATACGAATGTATGTTCTTTTTTGCTGTTTTGTATTATCATGAAGGTAAGAAAAGAGGGAGGTGAAAATCATGACAAAAGAAAAAGAATATGCAACCTATCAAATTTGGATTAAGAAAGGTCATAAATTGCACATCTACTTCATGGAAATGTGTCAAAATGCAAAAAATCTCTACAATACGACAAATTTCTATATTCGCCAATTGTATACGGCTTTACTTACAGAGAAAACTTTACAGCCACTTCAACAGGAAGTTCTCCATACATTACAAACGCATATTGAAGCCATGAATGAAAATCAACTTCATGCGTATCAAAAACGCGTGCAAAAACAGAAAGAAAAACCTGTTAAAGAACAGAAAGACATAAAATGTAACTTGTTTACATTCCCAACAAAAGAGAAATCTTTTCTATCCTATAACTTTCTAGATTGTTTGTTTAAAACAATGAAACAACAAGATTATATGAATTTGCCAGCACAAACCAATCAAGCAGTTATGAAGAAGTTGTATCAAAACTGGAAATCATTCTTCGCTTCTATGAAAGCATATCAGAAACATCCTTCCACTTTTACGGGCAGACCTCGCATTCCAAAATATATCAAATCATCTATGAAAGAAATTGTATTCACGAATCAAGTGTGTAAACTCCAGGAGAAGTACATTCGTTTTCCAAAAACAAGCATAAAATTAAATATTGGTAAATTGTTTGGGCATATCGAAAATCTGAAAGAGGTACGCGTTTCTCCTGCTTACGGGAAGTTTAAAGTAGAAATTGTAACAGAAAAATCTGAGCCAGCACCTGAGCATGTCGACAACAACCGTTATATGAGTATTGACTTAGGAATCAATAACGTTGCAACTATCACAACGAATACAGGGGCCATTCCTGTGTTGGTAAAGGGCAATGTGATCAAAAGCATCAATCAATACTACAACAAACAAAAGGCTCATTTACTGAGGATTCTTCGTCATGGAAAAGAATCAAAAGAAGGACCACATACATCCAAACGTTTAGAGAGACTTCATGAGAAACGGTTTCTCAAAATAAAAGATTTCTTTCACAAAATCAGTTACAACATTGTTCATTTTGCTGTTCAACATGAGATTTCTATGATTGTGATTGGAAAAAATACATCATGGAAACAAAACAGTAATATGGGAAAACGACAGAATCAATCCTTCTGCCATATCCCACATAATCTACTCATTGAAATGATCAAGTACAAGGCGAATCGGCAGGGCATTACGGTACAAGTTGTGGAAGAATCGTATACAAGTAAAGCATCCTTTTTAGACAATGATGATATCCCAGCCTTTGGTGAAGAAGACATTCCTGTATTTAGTGGTAAACGAATCATGCGTGGCTTGTATCGAACGAAAGAAAATAAATTATTAAACGCAGATGTGAATGGTTCCTATAACATCTTAAAAAAAGCAATTCCAAAGGCGTTTGCCGATGGAATAGAGGGGTTGTGCCATCAGGCAGCTGTGTCAACTCCACTCGTGTTAAGCATCTTTTGAAGGTGATACACGGGAAACCCCCATTTCAAGATCTGAAGGAGATAAGTGGCGGGAGTTTTCATGTATATGTATAAAAAAAGGCAGCCTCATATAAAAATAAAATGAAACTTCTATCAGTAAGGGGAAGTCGTCCATTGATAGTTAGTTAAATCACCCGTACTTTTACCGCTTATTAGAGTGAAATGAATGTAAGATCAAGAATAAAACACATAGTTATAGTAGAAATGTTGACGAGTGTAAGGAAAAGGAGTACACTCTTTATAAGAATTATAAAATAATAATCCGTATAGAATCGGGGTGCATGACGGTGGTCAAAGAGGAATTAAAAGAAGCGCTGGAAATGTTGAAAAATACGGGTGTACGCATTACTCCACAGCGTCATGCTATTTTAGAGTACCTTGTGGAATCTATGACGCACCCAACGGCGGATGAAATTTATAAAGCATTAGAAGGTAAGTTCCCAAATATGAGTGTTGCGACAGTTTATAATAACTTACGCGTATTTAAAGAGGTAGGGCTTGTAAAAGAACTTACGTATGGTGATGCATCTAGCAGATTTGATTATGTTACAAGTCAGCATTATCATGTTATTTGTGAAACGTGTGGTAAAATTGTAGATTTTCCGTATGCAGGTTTAGAGAAGATTGAAGATGAAGCTGCAAAAGCAACTGGCTTTGTAATCAATAGTCATCGCTTAGAAATTTACGGTGTTTGCCAAGAATGCAATAAGTAATAAGAACGATTAAGAGGCTGACATTTTAAGTCAGCCTCTTTTTTTTACAGAAGTAACATATACTCTTCATTATTAGGCTTTGTAATTTTTTCGGTTGTATTTTTCATCAAATTCTTTTCCTTCTAAATTACGATCGAGCGTTAGTGGTTGGTTGCAATGCATACAAGCATCAACTCGTCCAAGTATTTTCGTTGATTTATTGCAAGATGGACAAATAACTTGGACGGTCTTTGTGGATAGCATGCCAATCCAAAAGTAAACACCTGTGCTAGCGATGACAGCTAAAAAACCGATCATCATAAAAATGGTCATAATAATCATGTTTTCCCGAAAAAAGACACCTAAGTATGCAATAAAAAGGCCGATAAATACTAAACTTAGTGCAAAGGTTCTAATCTTATTGATTTTATTTGAGTATTTAATGCTCATTCCCTTCACCTTCCTATAAAGATAATATATCATATATTTCTGAATTTTTGGATGATTGAAATCCTTTTATTGAATGTTGTATAAAGTTACAGAGATGTATTTTGCATAATAAGCTAAGGGTAAAGTTAAGTTGAAGAAATAGAAATCTTCTTGGATAGGTATTTAAGTATAGATTTGTGGTGTTTAAACGGGATGTGAAATTTTTTATAAAAAGTATTGACCCTCTGTAACGACCGTGTTATATTAATAAACGTCGCTGATGCACAAAAGCAGAAAGCGAAAAGAAAAAAGAAGTAAAAAACAATGTTGACATCGAAAAACAAAGATGCTAACATGAGGAAGTCGCAATTGAGCGG
>NZ_NUQE01000005.1 GCF_002582035.1 Bacillus pseudomycoides | reverse complement strand
AAATCTATTTCAGCTGTCATTTCTGCAATATTTTCTTGAATAATTGCCACCGAAATCACTCCTGTATGATATAATTAATTTGTCGAATAATTATGTCGAGAGCAATCTCGGCTTTTTTTATTTGCTTATAAATACTGCACAACATTTTCTGGAATAAATGATTGTTCCAATGATAAATAAATCCGTATAGGAACTGGGTCCTTAGTATCCCTTGTCCTTTTACAAAGCTCTTCCGCTTCTTCCCAACCAATTTTTTTGCCCTCAGCTCGTTTATACCGCCAAATTCCAATTGTATAATCCTCAAACATTTCGTATTTTTCATCATATGCTGTTGTTGGTTTTAGCTCATCAATTGCTTTTATCCAACTTTTACTTATTTCACAAACAAAAGATCCTATTCTCCCAAACGGAGAATAGGATCTTTAAAATTGTAAAGATACATTTTACTTTTTATTACGATCTGCATACACTACCATCGCATCACGCATAAATTCCGCCAAACCTTCACCAAATTGATCAATGTTTTTTGTAAAACGTTCATCATCAACATACATTTGCCCTAGACCTTTAAATGCATCCAATGAATAATGACCAAAGTTCTGCAAATAGTCATACCATTCTTTAATTGCTTTTTGAGCTTGCTCTGATTCAGGTGAGTCTTTACGAAGCGCCGCAAGTTTCCTATAAATTGCATTATATTCTTCCTGTTTTTCTCTCGTCATGCTTGCTGCTGTTTTATTTGCCTTGTCAACAGCTTCATTTCCCCATCTTTTACGTGCTTCTTGCTCATATGGGTTTTGACTAAAGTCAAAGCCTTCAAATTTCTCTTTGTTCGTCATTTGAATTTCTCCTCTCGAATGTTGAATAGTTTTATCAATCGTCGCAATCACTTTATCGAGTCTAGAACGCTTTTCAAGTAACATTTTACGGTGTAACACGAGCGCTTCCTCACGGTCAAATGATGGACTATTGATAATTTCTTTAATTTTCTTTAAAGGGAAGCCAAGTTCTTTAAAAAACAGGATTTGTTGTAATGTCTCCAGATTATCATTGGAATACAGGCGATAACCAGATTCGGTTGTCTCCTCCGGGGTTAATAACCCAATTTCATCATAATGATGCAGTGTGCGCACACTAATACCAACTAAATCCGCTACTTCTTTTACTTTCATTGTCATCGTGTTGCCCTCCCTTAGTACATACGATAAAGTATAACGTAACGTGAGAGTCAATAAAAAAAATAAAAAAAGTCTTCTATTCAGTCATTTACTAAAAATAGAAGACTTTTTTCAAAAGAATACAAACTATTTATACAATCCGTTTTCGAATTGAGCTAGAAATGAAATCAATGACAATTACCATTATAATAATCCCTAGCAAAATAATTCCTACACGAGGCCAATTTCTAGAGCTCAATGCAAAGATTAATGGTGTCCCAATTCCGCCTGCACCAACCATACCTAAAATAGAGGCAGAGCGAACGTTAACTTCAAAGCGATATAGCGTATACGATAAAAAGTCAGGTAATACTTGTGGTAATACAGCATACCAAAGCACTTGAAAACTATTTGCTCCAGTAGTAACTAATGCTTCTGTAGGCCCTTTATCAATATTCTCAATACTTTCGGAATATAATTTCCCAAGCATTCCAATTGAATGTAATCCTAACGCTAACACTCCCGCAAAAGAACCTGGGCCAACCGCTTTTATAAAAAGAAGCGCCATGACCAATTCAGGGAATGTTCGAATAAAACTTAATACAAATTTCCCTGTGCCGGAAGTCACTTTTCCTGTACTCATATTCGTTGCTGCCCAAAAAGCAAACGGCACACAAAGGAAAGCAGATATAAATGTTCCTAACACAGCGATTGCTAGCGTATCAACAAGCCCGTGCAGCAAATCCTCTCCGTCTGGCAAAGAGACATAATCCCAATCAGGATTGAATATCCCTGTCATAATCGCCTTTGTAATTTCACCAGCAGTATCTTTTATCCCCTCCATTGGAACACCTGAAAATGCCCATATGTATATCATCGCTAACGCACCTATGATGATCCAGCGATATAAACTTAGTTTCTTTGGCTTTGGCATTACTTGTATCGCCCTACTCATAATAATTTCTCCCGTAACACTGTACTTATGTAGTCAATGATTAATACAACAATCAGTGTATAAATAATAATAGAAGCAGTTTGTTGATATTGAAAAAAACCGAGCGTTCGGTCGTAATATAAACCAATTCCTCCAGCACCAACTAAACCTAAAACAGCTGCTGCTCTTACGTTTACTTCAAATGTATACAACACGTAAGAAACGAAATGAGCTGCTACTTGCGGAATAACCGCATAAACAATCCATTGTACTTTATTCGCCCCCACTGCCGTCATTGCTTCTAGTGGGCCTTGATCAATCGATTCAATCGATTCATACAACAATTTCGCGACAATTCCAACAGAAAAAAAAGTAAGAGCCAAAATACCTGGAATCGGTCCAATCCCAAAAATCGCAACAAAAATTGCCGCGAGTAACAAATCGGGTATCGTCCGAATCAAATTTAAAAGAAACCGAGCTGGTCCATATAAAAAAATAGATGAAAATACGTTACTCGCTGCCAGTAAAGCAAGCGGAACGGCAAGAATCGCACCTAAAGTTGTTCCGATAATTGCCATTCGAATCGTATCTAACATGGCAGGTGTAATCGTGCTAAAATAACTCCAGTCTGGTGGTACCATTTCTTTCAGTAAATCCATCATATTCGGAAGACCCGTTACAAGCTTCGAAAAAGACGCCTCAACTTGCACACTACTTCCCCAAAACAATAGCATCAAAAGAACAAAGGTCAACATATGTTTCAATTTACTTGGGGGCTTTGGGATTGTTTGGGATTTTATTGTCACATCATTCATTTTGCTGCCACTCCTAAAAACTCTTCTTCTTGCAAAGAACGACCATAAATCTCTGCAAATTTCTCATCCGTAGCTTCTTCTACCGGGCCATCGAAAACGATCTCACCTGCATGCAATCCAATAATACGAGTTGCATATTCTCTTGCTAAATCGATAGAATGTAAGTTTACAATCGTTGTAATCCCGAACTCTTGATTAATGTTCTTCAAATCGTCCATTACCTGTTTCGTTGTGAGTGGATCCAAAGAAGCAACCGGTTCATCAGCTAAAATAATTTTGGCTTCTTGTGCTAATGCCCGAGCAATAGAAACACGCTGCTGTTGTCCACCTGATAGCTCATCAGCTCGTGAATATGCTTTTTCTAAAATATTGACACGGTCTAATGCACGGAATGCTAGCTCCACATCTTCTTTTGGAAAACGTCCAAATATTGTCCGAAGTGTCGAGTGATATCCAACACGTCCAGCTAATACATTTTTTAACACAGTAGACCGCTTCACAAGATTAAAACTTTGGAAAATCATCCCGATGTCCCGGCGAAGATGGCGCAACTCTTTTCCTTTCGCTGCCGTAATAGACTGTCCATCAATTAAAATTTCTCCATCTGTAATTTCGTGAAGACGATTAATAGAACGAAGTAACGTTGACTTCCCTGCACCAGATAATCCAACTGTAACAACAAATTCTCCTTTATGAATGGTTATATTAATTGCTTTTAATCCTTTTGTACCGTTAGCATATACTTTAGAAACATTGCGAAACTCTATCACAAACCTTACCTACTTTCTCAATGTTATAGAAGAAAAAACTGAAAAAACGGCTAACTAGCAGAAACTGAAAATCGTTTCAGCTAGCTCGCCATCTTCAGCTATCATTTCAAAACGACCGGTCGATTACTGTGTTTTTACTTTCTTTCCGTATTCACGAACAATATCAAATTTACTATCATCAGATTTCACATACCCTTCATGCGAATACACTTCTTTGATGATTTTATGACCTTCTTCACTCTTTCCAATTTCAATAAACGCATCTTGTATTTTCTTTTCCCATTCAGGATCCATATCAGAACGTACCGAAATCGTATCGTTTGGAATTTTCTCTGTGAACTTTACAACTTTTGTTTGATCAAATACATTTGGATAATCTTTTTTTACAATGTTACGAGCATCTTGGAACACAACCGCTGCATCCACATCACCATTAAGAAGAGCGATAATAGCTTGATCATGTCCTTTTAATGTAACAGGTTTCACATCTTTTAACGGGTCCAATCCTTCGTCCATTAAAGCTGCTGCTGGCCATACATACCCAGCAGAAGATGATACATCTTGATATCCAATTTTTTTGCCTTTTAAATCCTTAATGCTATTAATATTAGAATCTTTCTTTACAACAAATTCAGACTTATAAAAGTCTACTAAATCTTTTGTTGGTTGCCCTGTTTCATCATCTACACCAAAACGCTGTGCTTGTAATATCACATTTGCTGCTTTCTTTTCATGCGCTAACACGTATGCAGTTGGAGGTAAAAAGCCTACATCCACTTGCTTAGATGCCATCGCTTCTACAATTGTGTTGTAATTCGTTGAAACACTAACTTTTACAGGAATATTGAGTTTATCGCTTAATAATTTTTCTAACGGTTTTGCTTTTGCTTCTAACGTATCAGCATTTTGTGAAGGAACAAATTGAACATTTAATGTTTTAGGGACATACCCTTTTTTCGTATCTTCACTTTTACTTGCACTTGATTCCTTTGTCCCACAACCACTTAATAGACCGACTGCTAATACAACTGTTGCACCCATTGCGAAAAATTTCTTAAACATGTCAAATCCTCCAATTTTCAAAATTATAAACATTTTTTGTAAACATGTAGAAATATAGCACATTTTTTCCTTACATTGACTTTAATTTACAGAAACTTTACACTTTTAAAACATTCTGAAAATATTTTATTAAGATTATTTGTTATGATTTATCATAAGATGACAATAAAGAAGGTTGATACTATTGAATCTGAATAACGAGGTAAATATAACTATCTTATTAACAAGTGATGTACATGGTACTGTTTATCCTATCCACTACGGAAATAACGAAAAAGCAAACTTCGGGCTTGCAAAACTCGCAACACGGATTGCACAAGAGCGCACCCAAAATGATCATGTTATCGTGATTGATAACGGCGATTTTATACAAGGTACTCCGTTCACTTACTACTACAGCAAATATATGCAACAAGAAAAGAACCCCATGGCCATCATCGCCAATCATATCGGTTATGACGCAGCAATTATCGGCAATCACGAATTTAACTACGGAATGGATGTATTAAACAAAGCTGTTGAAAGTGCAAATATGCCCTATTTAGCCGCCAATATTTTGAATCGGCACACAATGAGACCTTATTTTGGAAAGCCATATATCATCAAACATATCCATCCCTATCTAAAAATTGCTATTCTAGGCGTAACAACGCATTACATCCCAAACTGGGAGCAACCGCATCATATTGAAGATTTAATATTTGAAGACGCACTGGAAAAAACGAAGCAATGGGTTACCTATATTCATGAACAGGAACAACCACATCTACTGATCGTATCCTATCACGGCGGTTTTGAACGTGATTTACAAACGGGAGAACCAACGGAAATGTTAACAGGGGAAAATCAAGGATATGCCATGTGTCAGGAAATTAAAGGAATCGATATATTATTAACCGGGCATCAACATCGCTATATTGCTCATACGAAAATAAATGGAGTAACTGTTTTACAAACTGGATCTAATGGACAATCATTAGGAAAAGTCCATGTCACCTTACAGCAAAAACAAAATCAATGGATTGTAAAAGAGTGTAATTCAGAATTGTTGTCTGCTGCAGGCATTCCCGCAGATGAAACAGTACTTTCACTCGTATCTATCTATGAAAAACAAACGCAACAATGGTTAGACCGGCCAATCGGTACCATTACCGGCGATATGTTAGTTCACGATGCGATGCAAACGCGTTTACAAGATTCTGCCTTTATTGAATTTATAAATAAAGTACAAATGGATATAGCTGGAGTTACTATTTCTTGTACAAGCCTGTTTCATAATGATTCTACTGGCTTTCCCAATCACCTTACAATGAGAGATATTGTTTCAAATTATGTATATCCCAATACATTAAAGGTCGTTCGTGTTACAGGAAAAGATATAAAAGACGCCCTTGAGCTATCTGCTGAATATTTCACGCTAGATACAGAAGACAATATAATTGTCAATTCTGCTTATATTGAACCAAAACCGCAGCACTATAATTACGATATGTGGGAAGGTATTTCATACATATTAAACATTTCAAAACCAGTTGGTGAAAGGGTAATTTCTTTACAATATGAAGGGAGCGCCCTTGATTTTAATCAAGAGTACGATGTGGTCATGAATAATTATCGTGCAAGTGGCGGAGGAAATTATTTTATGTATCAAAATAAACCTATTATAAAAGATATATCAATTGATATGTCTGAGCTCATTGCAAATTACATATTAGAACGAAAAACGATTGAAGCGACGACTAATTGTAATTGGAAAGTGATCAAATAACAAATTTTTTATCAAACTAAAAAAGATGGGCTATGCCCATCTTTTAATTTAACTTTGCTTTATCTTGTTTTTTTAATTCTTTTAACTTCTTTGGCGTAACGTCCTTACCTTCTTCGTTAACGACTTTGATTGATTTCAATTCGTTTAACATATTTTGACGAAAACCTTTTAAATATTGTTCACGGAGCGATTGACGCTCACGTTGCTCTTCTTCCGTTAAACCTTCTGCTTTTGCTTTTTTCGCTAAGAAATTAATGCGTTCAATGAGTTCGTGACTTAGCATCTCGAATCCCCTTTCTACTAAAAACTGATTATTATCATACAATAGTTACTCTTGTTTATCAAGTAATTGCTTCGTATACTCTACATACCGGCGATGTACAGTCGCTTTTGATACTTCATGACCAAAACCACGGAGTGTTGCCGCAATTTCTTCAAATGTTAATTCATTGCGGCGTAGACGAACAATCTCTTCGATAGGTACTTCTTTTTTCTCCCGACCTGTGCTTAAATGACGATTCTTTAAGTTTTTCTCTGGACGAAATCCATTTTCTACAGCTCGCTTCATTCCACGTTTAATCTTTAAATTATGAATCTTTCTCTGGTATTCTTCTACGATACCAATAATATCAAGTACCATTGAATCTGAGTCAGAAAGTTGTAATTCGCCATTATGTGCATGTGTATATACTTTTACTCCTTCTTTGTGTAAACAATGCATTAAGGCGATTTTCGCATTCCCTCTCCCAAGACGTGTTTCATCTTGAATGAGAAGCACATCAACTTGTTCATCACGAATAGTATCTAACACTTCCAAAATACCATCTCGTTCTATGCTATATCCGCTCGCTTTCTCTTCTACTACTCTTACGATATTCATTTGATACTGTTTAGCTAAATGCAATAATTCATCTTTTTGGCGTGCTAATGATGTTTCCTGCGCTTCTTTCGTCGTGCTCACACGTGCATAAATAATCGCATTCATTTCATACCCTCTTCTCTATCTCACTTTTCACATCATAGTGTATCACAAACTAAGTATTTGTTCGAACTTATGTTTGTGGAATGTTTTTTCACATGTTATAATACAAGTAAGAAAATTTAAAGAAAACGAGGTGTAAAAAAACATGGAGAAGTTAACGAAACGACAGCAAGACATTCTCGACTTCATTAAACAAAAAGTACAAGAAAAAGGTTATCCGCCTTCCGTACGTGAAATCGGTCAAGCAGTCGGTCTTGCTTCTAGCTCTACTGTGCACGGACATTTATCTCGATTAGAGGAAAAAGGATACATTCGCCGCGATCCAACAAAACCGAGAGCTATTGAAATTTTAGGAGACGATAGCATCGAAACAGATACACAACCAGTCGTTCACGTACCGATTGTCGGAAAAGTTACAGCTGGTTCACCAATTACAGCAGTTGAAAGTGTAGAAGAACATTTCCCACTTCCGGCAAACCTCGTTTCAGGCTCAGATCAAGTATTTATGTTACGCATTTCTGGAGATAGTATGATTGAAGCCGGTATTTTTGATGGAGACCTAGTTGTTGTTCGCCAGCAGCAATCTGCTTACAATGGTGAGATTGTTGTCGCTTTAACAGAAGACAATGAAGCTACGGTAAAACGTTTTTATAAAGAAAAAGATCACTTCCGTTTGCAACCAGAAAACTCTTCTTTAGAGCCTATCATTTTAGATAAAGTTTCTGTTATCGGGAAAGTAATTGGTGTATATCGTCATCTACATTAAAAACAGACCAGCTGAACTGGTCTGTTTTTAATTTGCCTCAATTTTTACAGACCCCGCTGCTGTTTCCCCGCTAATCTGTACATTCCCGGTACCTAAAGTAATTTCTTTATTTTCTTTCCCGAAAATTTTTACATTTCCTGCATGAGAAGAACCCTTCACAACAGCATCTTTCGGCATTTCCTGCAGTTGAATATTGACATCTCCTGCGGCCGACTCCGCTTCAACACTATATTGCGGATTATGCTGCATTACTTCTACACTCCCTGCGGCCGTCTCTGCATGCACTTTCCCTTCTACTTTATGAAGAACAATCTTTCCCGCGCTAGATGAAGCTTTTACCTTCTGCGCTTTCATTTCCTTCATTTCCACATCGCCCGCTGCTGAATACGCAGATATATCTCCACTTTGAATATCTTGCATGTGAATCGTTCCTGCGGTCGTCTTTGCTTCAATTTTATTATATACACGTTCAGGCACAATAACTGTTAAGCTTTCATCTTTCAAGTCAAATGGTGAAAAAGAAAAATCAAATATATGTTTCTTGTTTGTTTTTACCTCCACTTGTAACGTTTCGCCGTTCTCATTTACGTCTAACTTTCGTTTTTCCTGATCACCGCTATACCGAACTTCAAATGAATCAGTTTTTCCTTTTTCAATCACAACATCTCCTACATCTGTGTCAACATTGATGTTTTTAATTTGCTCATTTTTAAATTGTTTCTGTTCCAATTTCTTTGTTTCCGCTGACCCAGTCACAGATTTCATAAAAAAAGCTGATCCTGTAAAAAATAAACCGATTCCTCCAATCACAATACAAAAAAGTGCTATGAATACAACTTTCCTCATTTTATCTACTCCCCTTTAATTACTTTTAAATTCCAATTGGCGTATTTGATAAAAAGCGTTTTAAACCAAACTGTACAATAATACGCACCAATCCCTAAAAATAAACCAATACCGAAGAGTAGAATAGAAACGAATACATCAGATAAAATAAAAATTTGAGCAAAAATAATTTTTGTTAGCAAAAGTAAAGGTGATAAAACAAATACAGCGCTAACTGTCCAAAGTGTTAAAATAAGACTTCCCATCGTTAATAGCGGAGCTAACACAACAACCAAATTTAGGAAGCCAAGTCCAATGATTGCTACAATTGCTCTTGCTACATTGGAAAAAGTTGGATTATGTTTTACCTGTTCTAAACGATGAGATGCTAACGTTTCCTTAGCAATTGCTTTAGGAGAGCCAAGCGCTTTTATAATTTCTGCTTCTGTTTTCCCTTCTTCTATTCCAAATTGAAAATGTTCCTCGTAATCATATAAAATATCGTTCCGTTCTTCTTCTGGCAATCTTCTAAGGTGTTCTGATAATTCATGAAGAAATTGTTCTTTATTCATTCGCTACACCTCTTCAATAATTTCTTGTACTCCCCTTGCAAAATCACGCCACTCTGTCACAAGTGTATAGAGTTGCCCTGCACCTTGATCTGTTAACTGATAATACTTCCGCGGAGGCCCTTCCGATGATTCTTTTAAATATGTCTGAAAGTACCCTTCTTTCGTTAGACGACGTAACAATGGATACACTGACCCTTCTGATATTAAAAACTTATTTGAAATTTGCTGAACTAATTCATAGCCATAGCAATCTCGTTTCTTCACAAGCGCAAGAACGCAAAGCTCTAAAACTCCTTTTTTAAATTGAACGTTCAAAAGCAATCCTCCTTCCCATTCAGTACTATTCAATACAAGGTACTTAATTAACCATAATATACCATTCAGTACTGAATATTGCAAGGTACTATTCCGATTTTTACAAAATAAAGTAAAAATTAGGTAGAAGCGGATTTCTTTATTCTCATCTACTTTCTTTATCTCTCTCGCCCTATTGAAATATAGATCTTACCACCCATTAATACAGATAAAAAACAAACTACTCACACTTTTTTCTTCCATAACCAAACTGTAGTCATTGGCATATAAAAATTTTAGACAGATTTCTATCTTTTCCAAGGAGGTATTTTAATCATGTATTCTTTTTATCCACCCAAAGTGGTATTTCCCTTTCAGAGCACTCCCTACAATCATATTTCACGCTATTTTCTTCCTTCAAAGATTTCATATCCATCAATTCAAAATCCATTTTATACTTTAGATTATATGAAATCAGTTCCTACATCATCACAAGCCCCGGTTCCTTTTCAGATTCAATCTAAGGAAGAAGCAACGAGAGGATCATGGACCCCTTTTCCTTGGGTTGAAAAATATGCATACGCTTTTGCAGGACCTTATAATAAATCCGAAGTGGCTCTCACGTTTGATGACGGACCCGATCACTTGTATACTCCACAAGTGTTAGACAAATTAAAAAAACATGGTGTAAAAGCTACATTTTTTTTGCTAGGTGAAAATGCCGAAAGATACCCTGAAGTTGTAAAACGAATTGTTAACGAAGGGCACATCGTGGGGAATCATACTTATAATCATCCTAATTTAGTAAAAATAAGTGATGCACAATATCATGAACAGATTTTAAAAACAGAAAAGATATTACAAGAGCTAACTGGATACTCGCCTAAATTCATCCGTCCGCCTTATGGTATTATTAATGAAAATCAGGTTAAATGGGCGACAGAACAAAATTTTATGATTATTCAATGGAGTGTCGATACATTAGATTGGAAAGGCTTAAACGCCGTGGAAATTACTAACAAAGTATTAGGGAATACTTTCCCTGGAAGTATCCTCTTACAACATTCTGCACCAGGCGGGAAACTACAAGGTTCTGTAAATGCTCTTGATCAATTTATTCCTGACCTTAAATCTAAAGGTGCACGCTTTGTAACTCTTCCAAAAATGTTTAATACTTCAAAACAAAGAAAATAAAATTTCTATTTAAAAAGGACCGTCTCTTTGACGATCCTTTTAAACTACATCTCCCGTTACTAACATAGGACTTTTTTGAAGGCTATCCGAACGCAGGCTATACGCAACTACTTTCTTCTTGTACTGTTTGAACACATCAACATGATCGTTGTAACTGTATACAGAAAACCTAACATCTTTTTTTCCCATCTTAGTATCAATGACTAATGGAGTCCCGCTACTCTGTGGAGGAAAATAATGTTTCTCCAAAAATAACGCTTCGTTAAAATGATTAATAACTTGAATTTTATCTTCACCTTCTAAGCGTTTTCCATCGATGGTTACGGTGACAGCAGCTTCATTAAGTTTTGGATGCAATTCAAATTTACTGACAAACGATTCCACAACAGAAGTTGGAAGACTCGTCACTATTAATTTAATTGCAAACACAAGAATCAATGAAACTATAAACCAGGTCGTCATATCTCATCATCTCCGTTACATTCTAAAATAATATTATTACATAACTCATATCGGGGACCAGCCGATAGACATATAAAGTGAAACTTCCATCAGTGGGGGTTATTCATCCACCATTGATGATTAGTTGAACCCATCGGGCTTTACGGACATTTGTCCCCCATCTATCTTCTTCGTTTTTCTCTAAATCTAGAGGTGGGGAGCTTACTGCCCGTTAATGCGGGATAAAAATAGGGCATAATAACACATTATTTACCAACTGCTTACAATTCCTATATTATCATAGTGCATATAGTGAATTTGTGTACATTATGTGAAACTTGTTAAAGTTATGAAAAAGTATCAGCGGCAAATCAGGATCCCAACTAAATCTTTTTATTCTCATAACGCAGTATAAATTCACGTAGAAAAGCACTATTTCAGGTGTCTAAAAAATATAATTTATCGTAAACTATCGCAAATCGCTTCTTAGAAGTTCCGCCACATGCTCATCAACCTAGTGAAAACAGGTACCTCCATTACAAGAAAATTGATATCTTTAGATTGAAAATGTACAAAAATTCTATTTTGGGGTATTTCTCATTTTTAACTTGATGGGTATGCTACACACCTCAAAGTAACAATTCAGGCAAAAATGAAAAGTGTATATATAACCTCTTTCTTTCCTAAACATAACCATTACATACGTTTTAAAGCGTTTCTAAATCTTACAATCCCTTCCTGAATGACGTTTGTTTCAGCCCTACCAAATGTAAAGCGCACATATCCCTTTTTTGAACCTAAAATACTTCCCGGAACAAACACCACTCCCTCTTTCATACACTCCTCAAGTAAACGATATTCATCAATAGAGTCATTTAACTTACACCATAGATGAATACCACCCTCCGGAATGAAAAATTCAACTTGATCACCTAATAATTCATTAAGACTGGAGACAATTTTATCCCGTTTCTGTTTCAATTGTTCTCGAAGCATACAAATATGTGTGTTAAAATCCTTTGATCCTAAAAATTGATTTGCTATCCATTGTGGAAAAACACTGTGCCCAAAATCTACTTGTTGCTTCGCATCCGCTAGACGATGAATCACTGCATTAGGACCAATAATCCATCCGATTCTTAATCCTGATGCTACGATTTTCGATAAAGAACTAATATATAGAACATTTCCGTTATAATCCATAGATTTCAATGTTGGCTGGACTTCTCCATTAAAAGAGGTTAAGCTATACGGATCATCTTCTATGATAGGAACACCAAATTCAGTTGAAAATTCCATAATCTGTTTACGTCGCTTTACATGCAAAATTGTACCCGTAGGATTTTGATGATCTGGATTTAAAAAGACCATCCGAATTCGGTGTTTTTTATGCAAAGTTACAAGGTCATCCGGATTGATACCATATTGATCTACAGGTAACCGAAAAGTTCTCAACCCAGCAGACTGGAATATCGGAAGAGAAAAGCAATAAGATGGATCCTCAATCGCAACAGCATCTCCTGGCTTAAGTAAACACTGCACAATCAGATGGAGTGCTTGCTGTGCACCAGACGTAATCAAAATAGAAGATGCGTTCGTATCTATATCCTTATATTCTTTCACATGCAAGGCAATCGTTTTCCTTAATATTTCATTTCCTTGCGGATGATCATAGCCTAGATGTCCCATAAATGGCCGCTTTAAAAACATCGTTTGAAATTGCTCTAGTGGAAACAAATCTGATGATAATTCTCCACTAGCCAAATTAATTAGATTATTCTTTTGCGTTTTCATTCGAATTTGCTGAACCAAAGGCAAATTTGGTAGAAAAGAACCATCCTCTACATATCGCCCCCAATTCAAAAGACGTTTATGCGATATTCCCCAAATACTCCTACTCACACGTGTTCCGCTTCCTTTTTTTCTCTCTACAATTCCAAACGATTGCAACAACTCATAAGCTGCCACCACCGTGCTGCGATTCACTTGTAACTCTCTTGATAAAACACGTTCCGAAGGTAGAACACTATCTGGAGGAAATGTTCCCAAAGAAATCTCCTGTTCAATATACTCTGCAATCTGTTTATAAATCGGCTTTTTATCAGCTCGATTCGGTTTCCATTCCATTCTAATTTCATCCTTACTATTTTCTGTATTTCCGTCATTATATTGAAGTAAATGATGAAAGTAAAATTTCAATACTTGAACTCTATTTACTTTCACAAAACTAACAAGCTCGTAAAATATTTGCTAGTTCGTTCCCTTATCATACTTACTAACACTACAATACTAACTTCTGCTATATACAGAAATGAAACTATCTTTTCTTCTACTATAATAAAGAACATTTTTAAAAAAAGGACCATCCACTTGCATAGTATTTTCACCATCCACTTTTCTCGCAATGTTATATATACATGTATAACTTATAATAATCACCGTGCTTCTTGTATGAGAAAAACTTTTATATGCCTTATTGGTGAAAGTTATATAGGTACAAAAACTTCAAATTTCAATGGCGTTTGACAAATAAACAATAATGAACATTTTTCATATTCTTACAGTTTCATGAATCGATAGTAAAAGCTGTTCCCGTTCATCTTCCAACCAATTACACAGGATCTTGAATCCATCTTTCCTAGCCTTCATTTCCCATTTAACACCTAATATTAGAGTATCCGTCTACCGCACCAGAGAGTGGTACACGAGTCCCTCCTATTAAACTAGCAAATTCACGTTCACGTCTTGCTCCTTTATCTCGTTAACTTATCCCCATTTTTTAACTCTCCATTCTACAAAAGGATTATTTTGTTTAAATCTAACTTCCATTTCACTTAACCATCATTAAAGATCTTATTTATATTTATATTTAAATTTCATTACACAATAAAAATAACCAAATATTAGGATTATCGAACATGTCAGATACAATAAGAATATTTCTCTACATTTGTTTTGGAATGAATGCAATCTTATACTTGACAAAGGAATTCAAAAAGTTACAGAAAAATGAGTTTTTTATTTTATTTTAATCCTTTATTTTGATAGCAGTTATATGGTTAATAGCAAAAGCTTAATATAACTTACATAATAAGAACTCCCCTAAATAAATTTCAATATTCCATCAACACTAAATACATTCCCTTTTCCGTAAATGAAGTATTTATTAATACCTTCTAATTTTTTTCTCACCATCCGGTATACTGAATTTAATTACAACTTTTGATAATATAAAGATAACCCTAAGTTTTACATATTTTTTATTAGGACCTGCGGTGCGCTACAGGTCCTAATTATTTTCTACAACATAGCGTTTTTGTTTAATTTCTAATTGATATTGTTACGCACTTTCATCTGTTCAATTAGATAATTTATTTTAAATAACAACGCCTGTTTATTTTTAGAATCATCTTCTGTAATGCCATCACGTTGCATGTATTCCAATACCGCATATTTCATTGTGTGTAATTGCTTATAAGAAAACTTCGCTAATATTCCACTCATTTTAATCTCTCTTTCTTTCAAATAAGGATTTTATTGGAACCTTACATATATTTAAATTTTGTTATATAATAAAAATATTAATGTTTTAGAGGTGTTAAAAATGTCAGAAGCCATAGTAATTTGTATATATATCGTTTGTGGGATAAGTGCTGCATTCGGTTTAATAAAGGAATTTAAAAAAGAAAAGAAAAAGTATTCTTTAATTTTATTTGAATTTCTAATTTTAATATCAGCTACATTTAGCCTAGCTGATATCTTGCTCTAAACTACATAACTTAGGTACTAGAGCAGTTAACCTTCGCTATCTGCTCCTTTGACTAAAATAACGCTTTTGTTTAATTCCCATTAATTTTTTTCAAATTTCTACTCATCTGTACGAGTAAATCACCAATGATTTTCATAGACTCTTCGGCGCCTATTTCTTTCCCTAAATATTTGAGGTTTACTTTTGCGACACACTCTATAAATTCAAGGTAATTCATTGTTTTTGTATCTTTCATATTCATGATTTATTACTCTTCCATCCAATAATACTTTTTTATAAAATTCAAATTTGATTAATATCCGTTATCCTGTCTTTCAAAGTTCTCAGCGTTCTTTTCTTAATAAGACCTCACAATATCATCATACTTGTACCCATACAGGTAACATAAACGGAAGAAAACACTGAATGCTCGACGTAAATGATCTACTGTTGTTGTTGAATCACGATATTGGCACCATGCGCGCTTTGCTGTTAATATATCTTGTAAATACCACTCAAATTAGAATTAGGAGCTAGTATGAAATATATACAAGAACGATTAGGGCGCATAAAAGTATTGAAATCACATCAAATGTCTATTCCCATATTAGCGATAAAATTGATAAAAGGTTTATCGCTGAATTTAAAACATACATAAATGACATTTTGGAGTGATGTTTATTATTGCTATTTTTGTGGGTGAATTGTGGGTAGATGAGGTTTATCGCATTAAAAAATGTTTTACCCACAAAAAGAAAAAAGCCCCGATACCAGTATTATCAAGGCTTCTCACTATTAGTAAAGAGTCATATATTGATTTCGTTCCCATTGATGAACTTGTGTGCGGGACATATCTCACTCAATTTCTTTTGCTTCGTTGAAATGCTCAAGTAAATGTTTACCTAACGCACCGCGAGTTTATTTTTATTCCGTCAAGACCTGCTGCTAATAATCACCTTTATTTTTTCCTATCTTTAGACACTAACTTCTACCTGAGTTCCTAACAGTTTACTAAACATACCTCTTTTTTCTTTTGCCAACTGAGAAAAGGCACCCTTTTGAACAATTTCTCCCTTGTCTAATACAATCACCTGATCCGCATTACGAATTGTTGATAACCGATGAGCAATAACGATAATAGTCATCGTTCCCTTTAACCTTTCTAATGCAGCTTGAATTTTCGCTTCATTTTCCGTATCTAACGCACTTGTTGCCTCATCCAAAACGAGAATTGAAGGTTTTCGTAAAATAGCCCTAGCTAGTACGAGTCGCTGTCGTTCCCCTCCAGAAAGTCGAACTCCGCGGTCTCCAATGAATGTATCAAGCCCTTTCGGAAGCCTCCTTACGAATTCAGCTGCTGCTGAAAATTCCAGCGCCTCCCAGAGTTGTTCTTCGCTTGCGTCCGGCTCAATCATTAGCAAATTTTCTCTTATACTTGCATTAAATAAAAATGGATCCTGCGGTACATAACTAATGGACCTTCTTAATGACAATACATTATCACTTGTGAGAGGAGTACTATCTATTAATACTTGTCCCTTTTCCGGCTGCATGAGTCCCATTAAAATATCAATCAATGTACTTTTTCCAGCACCTGAACGTCCGACAATAGCTGTCATACAATTAGACGGAATTTGTAAATTAATATTTTGAAGAGCATATAAGGATTCTTTTTGATTGTAACGAAAATAAATATCCCGACATTCAATCCCTTTTTCTATAGACATTGGTTTTACATATTTATAGCGTTGTTCTATATCTTGCAATTCCTCTGCTTTCTTACATTCCTCCTGCAATTCTATTAAAGACTTAAAAGCGGGAATACTTGCAGCAAGTTGTTCTAGGTTGGATTGAATGCTTGTAAATCGCGGCCATAGCCTAGAGAAAATAAGAATGATTAATAATAATTGCTCTGATTCGGCATGAAACAAAGTCACAGATGAAAAAATAAAAACTACAATTAGAACAGCCAATGAAATTTTATAAAAAAGCTGAGAAGCTGACCTTATTTCCATGTATTCAATTTGTTCGTCAGTCAGTTTTCTCGTTAAAGAGCGAAACCAAATTAACTGTGACTCTTCTAAAGTATTACTTTTTATATCTTTAATCCCATTAAAATGGTCTGTTATACCCGAAAGATAACTTTTCGCTAACTCAGATGTTTTGCTACCTAGTATTCTGGATTTTTTAATGAAAATACGAGAAACGATTGAGAAGAACAAACCACAAAATAAAACAAATATAGTTATTTGGATAGATAACCAAAAAGCAATGCAAATCTGTATGAAGGTAAAAACGATAGAAGCTAAAAACTGCAAAACAAGATTAATCCCATAGCTAACACGTGCTAATTCTGAAGTTAATGCATTTATAAGATCAGTTTTCCTTTTTTCTAGAAAAAAACTCCACTTCACCTGTAAAATAGCACTATAAATGTCCAATCTTAACTGCCGAGTAAAGCCTTGTTGAATTTTCACATCTCGAATGGTTAAATTTCTTTGTAAAAGGTTTTGACTAACGACTACTAAGATGTATATACCTAGAATAAAAGATAAACTAGTTGCTTTAGGAACTTCCTGCAAAAATTTAAAAATAAACGAAATAGGAGAATTGCCTCCCTCCATATTAACAATTCCACTCATACTTATCATAGGAACTAATAAAAGAAGACCTATACCTTCAAGTAAACTAATCAAAACCATTCCAAAAAGATTTACATAAAGAATTCTTCCCGAAAAAGAATGCAATTGCTTCATAAAATATAAAATATGTTTCATTTTTATCCCCCCTTATGTTAAAGCTTGTTTCCTTGTTTTCCTCCAGAAGCATAAAAAAGGACGTAAAGGAAAATACAAAAAGTGAAGGGGTTTAGGTAGTGGTAACGTTTTAGCGTCAATGGGATAAGGATAAAGATAACTCATAATAAATAAAAACTTTTGTCGATTTGACATTAATGAAAATAAATGTCGACTGTGATACGCAGCTACTTCATCTGGAACAGGATCTGTATGTAGATTTATCATTTGTCTAATATAGAATAATGCATCTTGTGCCAATTTTCTGGACCGTCTCTGTTCTGTCAACACTTTCATTTCTTCAGGGATTGTTGCATTTAAAAGCTCAGCAACTAAAATTAGTGCTTGTCCTCCTACATGCCCACATTGATAATTTTTGAATAATCCGTTAATTTTCCTCCAATTGATCTCTTGCTTCACCATTTGGTTTATATCTACTAACCAACGAAGTCTTGACCATCCATGACGTGCACCATGAGAGACAAGAAATAGAAACAAGTCCTCACTTCCTAATAAGTACACAGGATAACTCGTAAGTGTGCTTTTTCGCCTTTGTTCCCACAACTTCTCAAAACTTGGTTCCTTTCCAGGACCAGGGTTTAGCCTCCAATGAATTTCAAGTTTAATTTGCTTTTGAGGATGGAAAAATGTTATATGATGATGTCTCCATTTCCAATCATTTAATATCGTTTGAATATACTCATCTTTCACGTAACCTTGCTCTAAAAGAAGGCTTTCTGCTTCTTCTAGCTTATGAATAGGAATCAGAATATCCAAATCACAGGATGTCCGCAAAGAGATATCTCCATAAAGATCATAAGCAAGCACTGGTCCTTTTAAAAAAAGGGTACGAATCTCATTTTCGGTAAACAGTTTACTTACTTGTTCCATTTCAGCACTTAAATGCAGCATTTGAAACGTATTTTCTTTAAACAATCGATACAGAGTTTGAACAACATGTGAAGGAATCAATTTTTCGTCTATCTTTTTCACCTTTGAATAAATCAATGAATAGATGCGATGATGCATTACTAGTTCAAGAAATTTATTCCAATCAATGTCTATAAACCATTTATTGCTGTTCACTGGCATGACATCATCATCTTTCAATTTCAAAACTTCAAGCAAGAATTTTAATTCCTTAGACATAAATTCCACATCGAGACTAAAATCATTACTCATTGTATTCTCCTTTAATAGTTTCCTCGCTTATCCTCTTTGCAAATTTTCCAACGACAGTAAATTTCTCCATTCCTTCCGATCCAGTAACATAAAAAGGACCGCTACGTAACCAGGCATGCGCAATCAATTTTCCATTATCATCTTTAGCAGTTCCTAAATAAAGAGTACTTTCAATTTGACGTTTCTCGAGCATCTTCATCCCAGCTATAGCCTTAACAAGGCATTGGCTTTCCCAAAAAGTATAACGGCTCATAATATGTATGGCATGAGACACATTCTTTAATACCTCTCTGTGTAACTGAATGTGAGTAAAAGGTGTTTCATTCATGTGATCGCCTAAAGAAGGTGCAACTTTAGAAAATGGTATACTTTTAAGAACACGAGCCCACCCTAAAAAAATAAAAGCCTCTAAAAATAAAAGCTTTGTTTTCGTATTCAACGATAAAAATATTCTTAACTTTTTCACAATGTTCATGAATCCCTTCCTAACAAATCTAGTAAAAAGATATAAAACTAATCTTCAATATAAATTAAATTCTCTTTGAATAAAAGTTCTAAAAAGGAAAGAACTTGTTCTTCACACTCTATTCGTTCTACATTATAACTGGATATTAACGTAGTAACCAACTGAGCAACCGTGATTGGCTCTTCAATAAGATCCCATATTTCTCCTCCCATTTCACCTAAATTGTAGTACTTTCCTTTTTGAACATTCAACATTACTTTTTCTCCATCCATATCACTTACGATGTTTCCTTTACTTTGTACAACCTGGCACTCTAAGGAAATCTTTTGAGCATTAATCATCTATATTCCTCCTTTATTTATAGAACTTAAAATAAGAGGTACAAGTTCGTGCGCTGTAAATCTTGAAGTCGGACGCTGTAATTGGAATATATGAATTTTATTCACCATATTTGCAGAGTTTGCAAAATGCCATTCCATCAATCCCAAGCGCGGGATTAAAAAGTTGCGAAATGTATGCCGAAATAAGGTGTGCAAACGCTCAAGTCCTTCAGTTCGAAGAATTTCAATGCTCTCGTTCTCCGTTTTAACTAGTTCAATCACGCCTGCAAGAGGTAGTGGATCAGCAAAAAATTTGGAAGATACAGGTACAGCATACTTCGTTTCTCTTTCAAACAACGGACGATAATGTGTTGTTTCCATTCCAAATTCATTTAAGCTTTCCTGCCATAACTTTTGCTGCGGATAAGATGGCATAACAAATGGAGAATTTTCATATGAAAGGGACACAGCAATCACATCATCACTTAAAAGTTGATATCCTTTACACAAAAATGCTGAAGCAAGAGTTGATTTTCCAGCCCCTGAATCACCTACCAAAGCATAGGCCTTTCCATCAATGGCTATCGCACTTCCATGTAATGGGAGTATTTTTCTCTGCATTAACAATGTACCCATACAAGTTCCAAGAATATAAAGCCGTATTTTATCTTCTTCCACCCCTGGCATAGGTGAAAAAATAATTTTTTTCCCTTCTTGTATAGAAAATATAGCAGTATGAGGGACTTGAAACATCACTACATTTTCTTCAACAACAAACCTTTGTTGTTGCTCAGCAGTATATTTACGCCATTGTCCAGATAAATCGGCAATTTCAATTGTGATATCTGCCATATCCTTCTGTTCACTCATTTGAGGTAATTCTGGTAGAGGAATTTCACTTACTATTCTTAATCCGAAAGCTTTATATGCCACATTTCTTACGGTATTTATCATCATGTTCACTCCACATTTTCAACAAAGTTATTTTTAAAGCCCTTATATGGTTTCAAACTATATAAGGGCTTTAAAATTTTTCATAATTTAGCTATACTTCACAGGATCATCCGGATCAGGTTGAACTCCATCAGGGAGCTTATGCCCAGGGCCAGCCATAGTCATATTCATATCAAGCACTTCTAGTACTGGTTTTTGCCACTCTTTTTTCATGATATCACCCCCTTTCAAGTAAAATTTTTTATAAACCGATGAACGATTAGACTACGCATTAAAATTCTAAAATCTAAATCAAATGCATATTCTGGCCGCGGTTCCTCTCGAATCCTTAAAATTGCTGCTTTAATTACTTCTACATTTAGAAATTCAGAGATTATAGGATCTGTACTAAGCTGTTGAAGTTCCTCAATAAATTTATTCCAAGCAGGAGCCATACGATACACTCCGTCTGCCCCCTGAACACCTCGAACCCGTTGGTTTAACCTAACCTTATCAGGCAGATAGTTTTTTGTTGCTCTTCGAATAAGCGCCCGATCTAAACCACTTTGGACATATTGCTCTTCCGGAACTGATAAACAAAATTGAATCATTCGTAAATCATTCGTTGGATCACGATCCCATAAAGAGTAACGTAGAGATAATTTTGTTCCATACGTCCCATTTATACTCCAATAATACAATTGCTCAAACTGTTTCTGTTTCATATCATATGCAGTTGAAATAGAGGAACCAGTCATATCAATATCATGCTCTTTGAGTTTATCTAAAACATTCATTTTTTTTGCAAATTCTGGATTGATTATTACTGGAAAAAGGCATTGCTCTTCAGATGAAAATACCTGATTTAAAAATGGAAATGCCTTTTTTCTTACTACTGCGAAGACTCTCGATTTTTTTACCCCTATGTTTCTACTATATAAATGCAGCTCACGGAAAAAGCGAATCCAACGCAGCCTTTTCAAAAGCATAGCTTGATAGTCTAAAACAGGGCCCCATGATACTGTCCAATTACCTCTTTGTCCACTCAGAAGTACACCTATTCCTTGCTGATGTGCTTCTTCATAAACTCCCTTTAACCAAAAAGTATTCTCAAAAAATTTATATGGCATCTCCAATGTTTCAAGCCAATCATCAACTTCTGATAAGGGACTTCTTCCTGCAAAATCCAAATAGTGATCCTTTATATTTCCTACATGCTGTACAGTCGATTGAATAAAAGGTCTTTCATCAGCTACTCTACCTTTATGTGTCCAATCTACAAAGCCCTCTACCGGGACATAACTAAACGTATGTAATTTCTTATTCTCCTTGCGTAAATCTCCTGAAGCAAAGCTAACAACAGAACCTGAATCCAGTCCTCCGCTCAAATGAGCTCCTACTTGATGGTGTGTGCGTAAACGTGCCTTTACCGCACTTTGATATACCTCTCGAAATGCTTCTTCATATTCTTCATTTGACTTGAGCCGGAGCATTTCTCCAGCAACCGGTGTGTAATACCTCAAAAGTGTTACTCTGCCGTCCTTCACCGAGATAATATGTGAAGGAGGTACCTGTTCTATATGTTTATAAACTGTTAAAGAAGGATCTACCGATTCGAAATTTACTGGTATGGCTAAAAATTCAGCAAGCCATTGCTCGTTCAGCGCCTTCTCGATATATGGTAAAGTAAATAACGGCTTTATAAGCGTACAAAAAGCAAATCGTTGCTGGCCACGATAAAAATAGAGAGTCCGACTTCCAGAAAAGTCCCTTGCTCCAAATAGTTTCCGGTTTTTCTCATCCCAAATCATAAAAGCAAAATCGCCTACTAAATACTTAGGAGTTTCTTCTCCCCACTTTTGATAGGAAAGCAAGATTAATTCGCTGTCTGTCATTCTTTTTCTATCGGCATAATCCACTTGTAGCCTTTCAAATAACTCATCGCGATTATCAATAATGGCGTCTGCTGTAATTGATAATTGCCTTTCGTAATCATAAAAAGGCAATTGTTCACCAATAGACTCTGGTGTAATCCATTGTGCGTGACAACCGAGGAAGACGTTATCTTTGTGCCATATTTGAACATCATCAGCAGGATATTTTTGCAAATCCTTCATTAATCTTATACCGTGCTCAATCGATATAGGCTCATCATTAAAATGTAAAATCCCTGTTATAGCACTCATTTTTTCCTCCCGTTATACAACAAGTAAGTAAAAGCCTATTTAAATAAATAACCGTTAATATGTGGTTGAATTCCTGCATTGTGTTACGTCGCCTTTGTTCTTTTTAAAGAACTTGAGTTTTTACTTCAGTAAATTACCAATTAAATGCTACGAATTAATATTAATATTAATATTACTATCTACTTTTTATTATATAGATATTTTTTGTTCTATAAAAAGAACTTATATAAGATATAAATTATCACTTTACCTTTTCTAAGTCAATTAATAAACGGAATTTTTAGATAACATTTTCTCAAGTATTAAGTTCATTATAGTGAACTTTCTATTTGCTCCATATCCTCAATCTTGTCCGTAAGTCAAGATATTTTTTACAACCCCTTGGCAAACTAGGGAAGGTTAAGACAATACCTCCCCATAATTGAGCTATGAAACCTTGAGAATTCAGTTGAAATTTCTTTTTTTTAATGAAAACTAACTTCCCTATTAATTGAGATTTTTTTATAGGGGAGTCAACGGAAATATTCGTATCTCCCTTACATACATAGTAAAGCACACCATTTTCAACAAAATTATCGTAATATCTGTGCCCTATTAACTGTCCTTGATTCGATACAAATAGTAGAACTTCACCTTTTCTTACTTCCTTACTCCCTAAAGGGATAAACCTACAAATATCCCCCTCTTTAATCAGAGGATACATGCTGACTCCAGAGGAAGGAATATCAATCCATCCTTGTTTTTGAAGCAAATATTTTATACCTGAAACTGGAAGGCTATGCTCTTTCATCCTGGATTAAGCCTATCCCTTTTAATTCTTCTAGAAAAACCAATGCATCTGATCTTGCTGTATTTAAATCAACATCGTAGTTATCTGCAATATTACAAATGATGTCTTCAAGCCCTCTTTGTCCTCTTACCTCCTCTAGAATATAAGCACCAATAGCATTTACTTTTGTTACCGTAAAATTTTCTGTATCCATGACAATCCACTCATTATCAATTTCTACAATATTTATGTTTTTTGTACATTCGTATTTTAGATTCATGATATCATCTCCCAAAAGCTATCATTTTTTTGAAAATACATATTGTAAACTGGAATTTTTTCTACTAATTGTTTACACATATCCAATAGTTTTGCTGTTTCTAAAGAGTCATGGTGCCAATAAAAAATTTTATCCATTATTCCTAACATAGCGTCTGACTTTTTCACTGGTAAAGCTTTCACATCCAACGATTGAATTAGAAGATAAATTGACGAAAGATGACAAGATTGATGAACATAAGATGTCGTTAATTCACTTCGAAATGGAGAATCAAACACTTTAATTTCACTCTCATCTATTTTCACAATAGTGGCTTCGTCAGATAAAAGCGGTCTAGGGGCTGATAACTTAGCAACTGTCGACTTACCTGCTCCCGATTGACCACTAAATAGATAAGCTTTTCCTTGATGATCCACACAAGATGAATGAATTAACAGTCCCCAACAATTATGGACGATAAAAGCGCTATATAGATTATGTAAAGCATGTTTTAAAGCTAGTTCATCATAAACTGAAATCGTTGCTTCATTATATGTACTGTTAACATCTATGAGATAATCAGCGCGTCGGTACGTAATCTTGTCTGAATCAGAACAGATTTCTACATTATAATCTACAAAAGGAACTCCATAATTGTCCTCAATACGAATAGATAAATTTAGTGATTTAATTTTTGCAACATGATTCCCTTCAACGATTTGAAAATGTGTTTTAATCCAATTCATTAACTTTTCAGATGTAGAAGAAATTGAAACAATATGTTCTCCTATTTGAACTAATATATTTTCCATAGCATGAACTCCTATATCTCATATTGGTTTATATGTGTGACAAAATTTTAATTCCTTTAATAAAGTCTTACATCCAATTCGTTAAGATGAACAATCCACTCATTTTCGTTCTATATAATGAATTTATTTTCATTTTAAACACTGATATTCTGTTTGTAAATATATTTTTATATGATTCAAAATAGATATAGCCACTGAAACATTCTTTGCTATCCCTTACTCTTTTCAACTTAGAAACTCACAAAATCCCCATATGGTTTGTACCCTTTTTTAGTCCCTTCATTTCTTTTTTTAATCTAGCACCACGAATAAATTCTCTATTTTGCAGTAATGAAATACAAGTATAAAGTGAGACTTCTATCAATGGATGGTTCTTCATCCTCATTTATGGAAAATATGACAAATTAGTATATTCTAACAGTATTTATTTCCTATATATCCCCTTAAGTTTCTGACAATCTTGAGATGGGAGATGATTTTTATCAATATAATAAAAATTCGAAAAATATAATTTTATGTATCTTTACTTCAGTTCTCTTGTTCTTTATAATGAACGATAAGCACTACATTTTATAGTGGGAGGTAAAACGATGAAGACAAAGAATCAAAATAGACAAAAATCCTATACTCGTCCTATGGTATTAAGCAGTCAACCTATTCGCTTTGAAACTGCCCAAAGCTGGAACTGTGGACAAGGTAACAAGGATCATCCAGGGAATGGAAATGGAGGGCCAAACCACAAACCTCCTGGACATATTTGTCCTCCTGGTAAAGGTCACGGTAGCTAAATAATAAAGAAAAACTTCCAAACTGCGAAAATTTTCTTTTTCTCTCACTTCTCAGAATCTTGAAGTGAGATTCTTACTGTACGTTAGTATAGAATAAGTATACTAACGTATTCATTATCATCTTTACATTTTTTATATCTATAATAGAAATTAGGAGTTCATATGATTGTACATAAAAAACAAAAAATACTAAGTACAATTAAACCGTACTTTACAATGGGAGACATGAAAAAAACTGTTTCCTTATTAAAACCTTATGTTATGAGACATCGCAAGGCGTACATATTTCTCCTTTTCTTATTATTTATTGATATCTTCCTTACTTTAGCGTTCGCTTGGCTCTTCGGAAATATTTTAGACGCGGCTGTACGAAGCGACTTTCAGCGTATAAAATTACTAGTTCCGCTAGCATGTATCCTAACATTCCTGAGTATTACATCAGGTTTTTTTGATACTTACTTCGAATCTGTCGCAACAAACGGTGTGAAAAGAGATTTAAAAAAACAGTTATTTAAACATATATTACTGCTCCCTGCTAAGGATGTTTCTAATCTCCGTTCAGGAGAATTATTATCTCACTTTACTAATGATATTCATAACATTAATGGAGTTATAGGAAGAAGTCTTATTAACTTGATTAGACTTCCTCTTATTTATATTACTGTTTTTATTTATTTAGTTTATATCAATTGGAAATTAGCTTCATTAAGTGTATTAGTTGCGCCTCTCGCAGCACTATCAGGTGTCGTTTTCGGTCTACTACTTCGGCGAAACAGTCGACTCATACATACCCTACTAGGTACTATGAATAACCTACTTAACGAAACTTTTCTTGGCTTCTCTGTGATTCGTTCGTTTACAATGGAAAAATTGCTATATAAAAAATTCACCAAGCAAAATCAACAACTATATTCTCTAGAATTAAATAACACAAAACTAGGTGGATGGTTTTATGCAGGAGGACAAGCTGTAAGCTCCTTCACATTTCTTATCAGTCTCTCTTTAGGCGCATATTTTGTTTCAGATGGAGTCATGTCAGTTGGCTCGTTATTAACCTTTATCAATCTAGTTAATCATTTAGTATATCCGTTAACAGGACTAGCAAGTCAATGGGCAGGCTTTCAAAGATCAATTACAGCTGTAGAAAGGCTCCTAAAGATTTTAGAATTGCCAACTGAATCTACGAATGTAGCAACCTATTCCCCAGCTAAACCGGTAGTAAAGTCAATTCAGTTCCAAGACATTGCGTTTAGCTACGATGGACAACAAAAAATATTGAATCATTTTAATTTACAAATTCCAGCAGGAAAAGTAACTGTAATTGTCGGTTTAAGCGGTGCAGGGAAAACAACTCTATTTAATTTACTGCAAGGTTTTTATAAACCGCAATCTGGCTGCATTTTGATTGATGATATGCCAATTGAAAACCTCTCTCCTTCTGAACTAAGAAGTTCAATTGCCCATGTTCCTCAGGAAACCTTCCTTTTCGGAGGAACAATAAGGGAAAACCTTCTATTAGCACGTCCAGGTATTACTATTACTGAGGAGGAAATGATTGATTCTGCAAAGGCTGCTAACATCAATGAGTTTATTATGTCTCTGCCGAATGGATATGACACAGAAATTGGCGAAAGAGGAATAAAACTGTCCGGGGGACAAAAACAGCGAATTGCCATAGCAAGGGCCATATTAAAAGATGCACCTATTCTCTTGTTAGATGAGGCGACATCCGCACTAGACAGCCAAACTGAACAACAAGTACAAACAGCTTTAGATCAATTAATGATGGATCGCACTACGCTTGTCATCGCACACCGATTATCAACAATTCAGAATGCAGATTGCATTATCGTAATGGATGAGGGGAAAATTGTGCAAACAGGATGCCATGAGGGGCTCGTAGCCAAAGATGGATTGTATCGTGACTTATATCATATGCAAGTTTCTCAACAATCAAAAGAAAACAATACGATAACTTTAAATGCTTAAATTGAAATTGATCTAATGCAGAAAGGTGCTGAAATCCTTGATTGTTCATTTGATACAAGCATTATATGATTCACAAATTCCTGTACCAACTGACAAAGAATTTTATAAACAAGCGATGGAGGATATTGAGTTTTTTGAAATTCACTCCCAAATTTATTATTTATTAAAACAACAAGGGATACTTAATCAAACACCCCTTTTTTTTCAAGAACAGTTGACTCAAAAATACAACGAAACATTATACCTAAATTTATTCATTAAAAACCAAACAGAACAAATTCTAAACAAATTTGAGGATATTGAAGTTGATGTTATTCCACTTAAAGGTGTAGTCTTTGCTGAAAAATATTTTGGTCACATAGGCGCTAGGTCAACATCAGATATTGATTTGTTAATCAAAGCACACGATTTAAATACAGCGATTGATTGCATAAAATCACTAGGATTTACAGTTGAAGAAGAATATATCCCTTCTCATTTCCATTGTAGTTTTAGTAAGGTATTGCCTGGATCAACAATTCCGCTAACGGTCGAGATACATTGGGATCTATTAAAAGAAAACACATCCCATCTTCAAATAGAAGAATTTTGGAATCAAGCAAAATCTTTAAAACGATATAACCATATAAAAGAACTATCTGATTATCATACCTTTTATATGATTTGCCTTCACGGTTGGAAGCATAATTTGAATTCTTTAAAATATTTTATAGATATAATTCAAATGATATATGTGCTACATGACAAACTTGATTATGCTATTTTATTTAAAGAAGCAGCTTCTCACAAAACTTTAAAAAGAGTCCTTAGAACTTTAGCGATTGTCTATAATTTGTTTCCACAATTAGAAAATGTAAAACATCTTTCTCTCAATAGAAAAGATAACTTATGGTGGGAGTACAAAGCAATCAGAGACAGAGATTTTAAATCATTTAAGCAATACATAAATTTCGCTTACTTCAACTTTTTAGATTTTGATACAATCAAACATTGTCTGATAGCCATATACAACTGGATACTCCCTTCTAAAATAGAGCTCTCTTTCGAATTGGGATCAAATAACACGGAGAGGAGACTTTTCTTTGAATATGTAAGATTGTATAAAAAGAGGGGGTATAACTTTTTAAACACTATATTACGTCGTCAGAGAATTGAGAAGCAATAAGATTCCTATTTTATAATAGTGGAAAGCAGGCCTTCACCCTTCCTTGATAAAAGCCAGTCAAATCAAGTACATGCCAGCAGTTTATTCCCCACCTAATTTCCTTATTTTCCTCCAAACTTTAAGGTGGGGTATTACTGGTAAAATTAAAGACAGAAAAAAGCGCTTACAGTTTTACATGAAATAAAGGTTACCATATTCAATCTGAAAAGATAGAAGTAAAAAAATGAGCGGAGTGCAACTGCCAACATAATGAAACAAATTTTGCAAGACACGTTTAGGTAGATGAGAAATTCAGGTTATCATAAAAAGAGATCGTCTTTTTATGTGCAAATTCTGTACAGAGATAAGTTTTGCAGCACACTACATAATATAAAAGACGTAATAATAACGAAACTATCAATAGAATGAGCAATCCCCTTACTTGTTTACTCCTGAATTCTGCCATTTAATGAAATCAATTAATATTTTATACTCCCGAATCTCCTCTTTATCAATCCCTGCTTTTTTTAATTCATAAACAAAATCAATCCACTCTCTTTCAATCTGCTGCTTTTTTTCTACATTTTTTTTCGTTTCGATTAATGTATTGAGATCTGCCTCCAAAACCAATGCTATCTTTTCCATTACTTGGATAGACGGGTTTTGGTTTATATTTCTTTCAATATTACTTAAATAAGATTTAGAAATGCCCGCCCTTTCTGCTAGTTCAGATAAAGTAAGCCCCCTATTTTTTCGAAATCGATAAATATTTTTCCCAATCATTCGTTTATCCCCCCTCCTTAGCCCCATTTTTTCATATCATACAATTTTCTATAAGGGAAACTATGATTTACCATTCTTCTAAAAACTGTTAATATATTAAAGGTTGATGTTCATAAAGTATTTTTATAACAAGAAATTCAATATAAAAATACGATTCTATAAAGAAAGGTACAATCATCATAAATAAAATTATTAAGAAATAGCAACGCAAAACAGCTAATGAGTTACACATCATTGAATATATACTTCTTTGCGCTCATAAAGTTTATCAAGGGGGTTCCGCACTATGTTTTCACTTTTAACACTTGCATATAAAAAGGCAAAGAGTAATTACCATAAGATTATGTATACTTATAATTATATTCTTTATAGAGATTGCCTCGATATTCAATTGAAGGAAAAGTTTAATAAAAGAAGAAAACATCACGAGAAAAATATACATCCAACTACTTTTATTCGTGTTTAATCCCATTTCAAACATAATATTTCATATAAAAACACCTCCCGAATTTATATATACCATTCAGAAGGTGCTTTATTTTATAAGGCATTTTTGATACATTGAATGACCCTTCGTTGATCCCCCTCTGTCATATTGGAACTAGAAGGAAGACAAACACCCATTTTAAATAATTGTTCAGCTACATGATTATTTTCGCTATGAGGATAATATTTCATCCCTTCAAAAAGCGGCTGCATATGAAGCGGCTTCCAAACAGGACGAGCTTCAATATTTTCTTCAGCCAAGGATTCCAATAGTGATTCTATGGATATACCTGCTTCTTTTTCATTAATCGTTAAAGTTGTAAGCCAACGATTCGAGCAAGTGTTTTCTAGTTCAGGCATAAAGTAAAATCCAGGTACGCTGGATAGTTCTTGGTAATACCGTTCAAATATGAATCTTCTAGCTCTCACTCTATCTTCTAACACCTCTAATTGAGCTCTTCCAACACCGGCTAATATATTACTCATTCGATAATTATAACCCACCTCGCTATGCTGATAGTGAGGTGCTAAATCCCTGGCTTGAGTTGCTAAAAACCGTGCTTTCTGTAATGCTCCAACATCATCAGAAACAAGCATTCCTCCACCAGAAGTTGTAATAATCTTGTTGCCATTAAATGAATAAACGCCAAATTTTCCAAATGTCCCACTTGCTTTTCCTTTATATGTAGAACCAAGAGATTCTGCTGCATCCTCAATTACAGGAACATCATATTCATTGCATAACGAAAGGATTTCATCCATTTTCGCGCTCTGCCCATATAAGTTAACAACAATAATGGCTTTTGGTAATTTCCCTTCTTTATTCGCATCACGTAACGCACGTTCCAATGCTTGAGGTGACATGTTCCATGTTTCGGGCTCTGAATCAATAAATATTGGTTCAGCTCCCAAATAAACAATTGGATTTGCACTTGCTACAAAAGTAAGACTTGAGCAAAATACTTTATCCCCTTTTTGAACATCTAATAACCGCAGTGCCAAATGAATAGCAGCAGTGCCTGAACTAATCGCTGCAGCATCCTTGGCTCCAACAAAAGATGCAAGTTCCTTTTCAAAAGCATCTACATTTGGCCCAAGAGGAGCAATCCAATTTGTATCAAATGCATCTTGAATATATTTTTGTTCATTACCGCTCATGTGCGGAGAAGAGAGATAAATTCGTTTTTTATTTTTAACCGTTTGCATGTAATCACAACCTTTTATACATACTTTGATTTTACGTATCTAAAAACATATGCTTTAATACAGGTATATTTGAAAGTTTTCTTAAGTTATCAATTGTATAATGGGCTTTATAATCTTGTTCAACTACAAGGTTATAGTAGACACCATCTTCCCTATCAATATGGACTGTTGTCCACTTCAATTTCTTAGCAGTTATAAAATCTTTATTTAAATTATCTCCTATGTACACACACTGATGATGAGGAACTTGAAGTTCCCTGCTTATTTGTTCATAAGGAACTTGGCTCGGTTTCCAATGTTCTCTTCCAAACCTATCAGTAAGAATTACGGAATGAAACTTTTCTTTTAACTTTAATGCATTGATCTTTTTTTCTTGGGTAGCTAAATATCCATCTGAAATAAGTCCAACCTTAACGGTATTAACTAAACTGTTCAGTACCCACTGCGCTTCTTCTAATAATTTGATATCAGGTTCATGAAATCTATATTGTTCTAACATATTACTAATCAATTTTTCATCATAATTAATATTTAATTTCTCAAGCGTTTTATTAAAAACAAACTTTTTTTCTCCTGAATCAAATAATTGAATTGCAGTATTATAAAATCCAGTTTTCTTATATTTTTCTCTAAACCAATTATCAACCGCTTTAAAACCACTTATGACATAATCCTTTTCTTTGTATAAAGTATCATCCATATCAAAAACAATCGCCTTAATTACCATATTGAATACTCTCAGTAAAGACTGCTTCATCATATCTAAGCATCATTAAGTTTTCTTTCCAACTGAAATCTTTTTCTGCAAAAACTTCCCCCTGACACATTTTAATTGTCCATAAAGGAAAATTTGCTCCTGCTTCTATTGATAATGGAATTCCTCCTCCAAAACGGGGATTTATTTCAATAAACGTAATTTCTCCATCTGCCTTTTTAAAACATTGCAAAGTAATACAGCCAACAGGCGCGGGCAAATTTTTAACTACATTTTCCACAGCTTTGATAATTTTATGATCTTTCTTAGTAACACCCTTACTTACCTCACCCGCTCGTGTTTCTATACGTAATCTAGGAACAATGGTCTTAATATTACCATCAAAATCCACCATTACATCTACTGTATATTCTTCTCCTGAAACATACTCTTGTATCATCGCGTTAGGTATATAGTCCTTGAAAAAATTCAATTCCTTTTCATTCTTAATTTTTGTAACACCTTTACTAGAGCTTCCATCACGAGGCTTAATTAATACTGGGAATTGATATTTTTTTCTGTGAATTTCTTCATCACTATATACTTTAGGAGTAAGAATATTATGAGAAATAAAGAAGTTATAAGTATTTACTTTGTTATTGGCTATCTCATTTAGTTCTTTACTGGAAACTAATACTTTTACACCAATTTCTTCAAAAATCGGCTTATTTTCGGCTAAAAGGATCAATTCAGTATCAATTAATGGAATGATTAGGCTAATATTTTCTTTTTGACATATTTGTAATAGCTCTTCTACATAATTTTCTTCCGTTACTCTTGGAACAATAAAATGCTTATCACTAAAATAAACAGTCGGGGCAGTTTCTTTTAAATCTGCAGTAATAATGTTCCCATTCATTTTTTCTTGCTCAAAAGCTTCTTTAAATTTTTTAATTAAAGCTACTCTCCTACCAGAACTAGTAAACAAGATATTCATATTATTTTTCATCATGTTCTATACTCCCTTTAAAAATTGGCATAGTTGCGTGGTTTCCATTTTGTATGCCTTCTGATTTTAAGACTTTACTAAAGGTTAAATATAAAATTTTTAAATCTAGAAGAAAACTTTGATTCTCAACATACCATACATCCAGTTTAAATTTTCCCTCCCATGAAATGCTATTTCTCCCATTTACTTGTGCCCATCCAGTGATTCCAGGTTTTACATGATGTCTTTTAGCTTGCTCATTAGAGTATAAAGGTAAGTATTCCATTAATAACGGTCGTGGTCCTACTAAACTTAGATGACCTTTTACAACATTTATAAGCTGTGGTAATTCATCTAAACTATATTTTCTAAGGAATTTCCCAAATGAGGTTAACCTAACTTGATCAGGTAAGAGTACACCATTACTATCTCTCGCATCAGTCATTGTACGAAATTTATAAAGGTAGAATGATTTTCCATGTAACCCTGGACGTTGTTGTTTAAATAATATAGGAGATCCTAATTTCAATCTAATCAGAACAGCTACTACAAAGATAACTGAAGAGAAGCACAATAATAAAAATAAAGAAACCACTAGATCAAAAAGTCGCTTCATTAGACCAGACTCCTAACTAAGATTCTTGTAAATGCCTTTTTACAGATAAATAATATGAAAGACTATCGTTATATAATTCCACAATAAGCCTCATGAATATTTTTAATTTCATCTTTTAAAAATATTCTGTTAATTTTTCATATGCATAATCGAAATAAGTTGCTGCTTAATTTCTTCTATTAAACATTTTACCTCCACATTTTTTGATTCTTGACCTCTTTTGTATATATGCATAAGTATCTCTTGAAATTGTTGTTGAGTTAATTTCTCAGAAACATTCATATTTAACCCTGCTTTCACAAAATATGATTGAATATAAAAAGTTTGGCTGTTTCCAATTAAATTGACATTTACTTTCTACTATTAAATAAAGTAACCATTATCAATAATTATTTTATTCTCTAATACTACTTGTCATTAGTGTATCAACGCCTTCTTCATAACCAGTTGGATTATTTGACTGCCATCTCCATGAATCTTCACACATCTCTTCAATTTCTTTTTCAGCAACCCATCCCAGCTCTCGTTTAGCCTTTGTTGCGTCCGCATAACAAATAGCCACATCACCCGGGCGACGATCTACAATTCTATATGGAATTCTCTTACCTGATGCTTTTTCAAAGGCAGTAACCATTTCTAATACACTATAACCATGACCAGTTCCCAAATTATATGCTTCTACCCCATTAGAACCCAATACCTTTCCAAGAGCTCTCAAATGCCCAATCGCAAGATCTACAACATGTATATAATCTCTCACGCCTGTACCATCCTGCGTTGAATAGTCATTACCAAAAACGCTTAGCTCACTTAGCTTTCCAACAGCTACTTGCGTAATGTATGGAATAAGATTATTTGGGATACCACTTGGATCTTCTCCGATTCGTCCGCTTTTATGCGCTCCAATCGGATTGAAATAACGTAAAAGAGCAACGCTCCAATCATGGTCAGACACATACAGATCACGTAACATTTCTTCAATCATCTGTTTTGTGCGCCCATAAGGGTTCGTTGCTCCAAGTGAACATTCTTCAAATATAGGTACAGATTCGGGTATTCCATATACAGTAGCTGAAGAACTAAATACTAGCTTTTTCACATCATATTTTTTCATAACTTCACACAATCTAAGGGTCCCTGTAACATTATTTTCATAATACCAAAGCGGCAAGGAAACTGATTCACCCACCGCCTTCAATCCTGCAAGATGGATAACAGCATCAATCTGATTTTCAGAAAAAAATGTATCTAACGCGTCCTTATCTAGTAAATCTGCCTGATAAACTTTAAAATCTTTTCCTGTAATTTCACGAACACGATTTAAAGCTTCTGGCTTGCTGTTTGAAAAATTGTCTACTACGATAATTTCATATCCAGCGTTTAGTAGTTCTACACATGTGTGAGTGCCAATGTAGCCTGCTCCGCCTGTGATTAGAATTTTCATATATTCTTTCCTCCCAGAGTTATTATTTTTTGAATATCCTCTTTTCCTGAAGTTTCATAGGTTCTTGTATTTGAAAACAAAAAACAGCTCAATTCGTTTGTTGAGCTGTACACTTATTTGAAAATTTTATAGTTTTAGTTAAATAATCCTAACCAACTGCTTTTTCATTATCACGCACAAGGAAACTCTTTTTGTCAATAATTTGTATTATAGGCTTATATATGACATTTATTACATATGATGAACCAAGACACAGTACTACCAACCAGCCAAAGATTAAGATGGGATATCTAGGTGCAAATGTAAACTCCGGAAAAATTGACATATAAAAAAACATATGGGTTAACCATATGTTTGTTGAATGATTACCCAAAAAGGTAAATATCTTTTGTATGAGTCTACTCTTATTCATAAGATTGAAGAAACATATAAAGGTAATAGCTGTAAAAGGTGCTATAATCATAGATTCATAAAAAGAATGAATGATTACCAACATGACTATGCCAATAGCACAAAGTGTATTCTTATAAGATACACCGTGAAATTTATTATATAATTTCGAATATATTTTCTCCTTTGCAAAAATAGAACCAACAATGAATGGCAGTAAAGATGTACCAACCAACACCATAGCGTTTACAAACGCATTTAGGACTATATAATCTCCAAAATCGAAGACATGTTTTATACGCTGAATATAACTTGCTAAATATATAACACCAAAAATAATTAGTAAACTCAATGAATTATGTTTTCTAACTAGTTTGGTAAGAAAAGGTGCCAAAAAGACAAGAATAATATATGTTTGCAAGAACCACCATGCACCATTATATGAATTTGATAATACAAAAAAGTTGAGAAAAAATTCAGCTATGCCACCTTGGAAAGATTCTGCCTTACCTGCAAAGAAACCAATGGCAACAAACAGGACTAACACAATCCAAAAATTAGTCAGTAGCTTGAAAATACGTGTAAAGTTCTTCATTACGTTAGATGTCTGTTCCTTGTTGTACACCATAAATAATCCATACCCACTTACGAAACAATATATCGGAACGCACGCATCCCCAAATAATCCTATGTAGTAAACTAAAGGTACTCCGTTAACTATTAAAAAGGTCTCATACAATCCATTAACTTCTTTCCGGCAAAATAAATGAAGGAGCAGCATGAATAAAATAGCTACTCCTTTTAGCATTTTCGTGTCATTTTTTGAAATCTCCATGGCAGTTGCCCCCCTTTCATGTCTATATTTTAGTTTTTATACATTCCTCCATACCCATATGTAAATGTACTATCTCCTATTTCAACAAGATTTATTTAACAGTGGTATTGGTAAGAATACAGTATGTAATATTTTAATGACCAAATTGCTTTCAGTAAAAAAAACTAGAATAAAATTTATTCTAGCTTGAAATTAATCCAAATGTTTTAAATACAGCTAAGGTATCCATATATTGCCATGTTAGACTACCATCCGTAGCTATACCACTAGTATGTGAAGGTGCAATTATACCACTAGTTCCTGCTACTATACATTTATAAACTTTTCCATTACTATTCACCAAACTATTGATTGAATATCCTTTATTCGCTATCCACGCGTTATTATTTGCTGTGCCTGCATTTATGCAAACCCATCCAACATATCCACCGGCAGTCGGAGTACTATTATACAGCAATTCTCCACGACTATATATACCAAATGTAGGTTCTGATGAAGCTAGAATAGGTAATGGAATGTTTCCTAATATATTCTTTTCTAATTGTGAATTTATATTATTGGTAAATGTAATGTTTGAATTAACTTTGTTATTATTTTGTGCCACTATAATTGTTTTTGGTATTGCCAGTGTTGAACCTGACTTCCGATATGCACCTTCTATAGTAATAGTCCCTGTAGTACTAATACCAGTATCGTTAGTAGTAACAATTGTGTTATTAGAAAGATTTAAATAATTCTCAGTAAAGACCCTAAGAGTTTGCTGAGAACCAAGAGAATTAATTTTCCCATTAACTTCAAGATTATTACCCGTAATCTCTAATCTTGGGATATAAATAAATGAAACTCCCGATCCTCTTGCTTCATGGACTGCTAGTCCGTAAGATGCATCCCAAATAACTTGATTACCCCTAAAACTATGTGTACTATAATTTTTATCTTTAGCTAATTTCTCATCACCATAGATATTGCCACCATCAAACCTAAAAGATTGATTTTTAAAAATAGTATTTTCAACTCTCATAGATTCCGATGCCATCATTCGACTATAGTTCGCTGTTTTTCCAGAATGAATAAATTGGCAATTTTCTACAATTAAATTCCTAGTTCCTACATAAGTCCCTCCATTACATTCATTCGTTAGAAACTTTACATTAGAAAATATAGCATTCTCAGTTTGAGCATAACTAGCTGCTGCTATTCCTATAGCTCTTCTAATGTCAAATACCGAATCACATACCTCTAAATTTTTGCTATTAAAACCAAATATTCCGTCTTTATCAGGATCATCAAAAGTAAATTTACAGTTGATCACTTTTGCGGTTTCTCCACCTAAAAAAACAGTACTTTTTGAAAAAACACAATTATCTAAAGTGGTGTTCCCTCCTGTAATACTACAAGATTGTCCAAATATAGAATCATTTCTAAATGTACAAAATGTTCCATCTGCCTCAACTCCACTTGTTATAGATCTACCTGCAATAGGACCGTAATACATATTATTTACGGATAAATAGTCATCGCCACTTCCTGACAAATTAACATTTCCTTTAAATTTATTATTTTCTAAATAAACACCCCTAGTACTAACACATATAAACGCTCCAGCTCTATTATCATATATATTAGAGTTTCTAATAGTTATCTTTTGATTGGTCATATATCCATCTTCAATATCAATTCCATAACCTGGATTACAACCCGTCGAATTATTCATAATATTACTATTGTTGAAAATTTCGCAACTATCAAACGTTATAAATCTTCCTCCATTAACTGAAGCTCCTAGTCTTCTATTTTTGTAAGACTTACAATTAACAAAGTATACATATTGCGGGATTTTAGCACACATTACATAATGTAAATTACCATTCATTAAGTCATAATTCTGTAGAAATGAAAACCTTACTTTCGTTGCCCCTACAGGTATTGAATCTAGATATATAAATTCATAAGATCTTGTGTTTCTATAACCTAAATATGAACTATTTTCTGCATAAAAATGTACCTTTATGATAGTTTTATTTAAGTTACATCCATTTCCATATCCACCATATCCATCTCCTGAGTAATAAAAATAACCAACAGATTTCACCAAATCCCCAGTAACATCAAAGAACCTTGTTACTGTTGTATAATTAGTTTTTGTAGTGTCTAGATTCCCTTGATTATCAATATCTCCTTTTGCAAAATGGGCTGGATGCTGTACTCCACCTATTGCGGAAAAATCCATAGATGTCACATATCCATCTCCTGTACATTCTCTAATATTACAATCTTTTATTAAGATGTTAAAACATGAATTTTTAATAGTAATACCATGTCCCCATTCATGAGTACCACCGCTCGAATAATCATGTGCTTCTCTATCACCTTTTATTGTCGCACCTTCTATTGTTACGTTTTTAATGCTATCACATACTATTACAGAATATCCTGTGAGATTGTTAGCTTCTTTAATAAATAGACAATCATAAAAATTATAATGTGTGTTACTTTGAAGTATTAATGCCGAATTTTTATCTATAAGATAATCACCCTTTGGTAGAATGACTGTTTGAAAGTCATTATTTTCTGCCCACATAAATGCATTATTGATTCCTTGAGTTGTTCCTATAGGTAGCGTACCATCATTTTTGATACCCCACCGATCCAGTTCAATAATATAACAATCCCCCATAGGAAAATTTCACCACTCCTTCTAACTATTATTTAATATAGTAAATGCTATATTTAGAGGAATGGTGTCAAAAAATACATTTTAAAATTTAAAAATGAACATATAAAATTGCCCATCTATCCTTACTCCGAATAGAATCAATAACAATCACTTCACTGGACATTTTCATCAAAAGCACCGAGAAAACTTTTTATATTTTTAAAATGATATTTAACATCATACTTTTTTACACTCATAAAGATTTGCTTTAACAGAATTTAGATAGAATTCTTATAAGAAATTTTCTTGACCTTGCTCTTTTATACATATTTTCCCCTAGCTGATATAAATATTCTGTATCCTTATTTCTTATTGCATTTAAATAATCTATAGGAAAAAATTTTATTGATCCCCCATTAGATATACATTTAATTAGAGTATCATTTGAAACATAAGATTGAATTAAATCTTTTATCTCAGATTCATTAAAATTGCTATTAAATAAATTTAATAAACATGTTTTAAATGTATTTAGTAGCATTATACTAATTCCATTGTAGTTTTTTTCTGTAGTATCGTAATAGTACTCGTCAATTACTTCCTCTTGTATCAAATATCCATTAACCATATCATCAAACAAATAAGGCTGATATTTGCTTGTGAATCCACCCTGCCGATAATAATAAAATGGTTTATCAATTATCTTTAATTTGTTTGCTTTTAACAATATTTCTAGGTTATAAAAAAGATCATCTCCTAAGAAACGTATTCCACTCAAATATTTTCCAGAGTTTGTAAGTAACTCTCTTTTATATAACTTTGCACATAATGATGATGGAAATGGATGCCCATGAAAGTATGCAGTTACTAGATCTCTTTTAATTTCTTCTTCATTATAAATTTTATTCTCATTAAAATACCAACTTCCAACCTTTTTCTTAACCAGCATACCATTTCCTAAAACCTTATACATATTGCATACTATAATATCTACATTATTTTGCACAGCTTCATCATATAGCGTTTCAATAGCTGTAGTATCAATCCAATCATCTGCATCAACAAACATTACATACTTGGACTTTGCAGCTTCAACACCTTTTCTTCTTGTAGGAATACTTCCTTCGTTTTTCTTATTTATCACAGTTATTCGTTTATCTTTTTGTTGATATTTCTTGCAAATAGTCAAGCTTTTATCTGTTGAACCATCATTCACTAAAATTAATTCAAAGTCCTTTAAAGTTTGATTAAGAATTGATTTTATACATTTATGAAGCTTGTCTCCAGCATTATAAATAGGTACTACTATACTTACCTTACTCATAAAATCCCTCCATAAATTATCCTACCTTTTTCCTCCTTTATTAAGATTACTACGTTCACTATAAAGAACGAATTGGCAATGATCTATTAGTTTTTTTACTTTAAATGATATACTTCAACATTTTTACGTTCTTTAACACTTTACTTGTTACCTTTAATCTTTGAATCTATACTAATTCCAGAAGCCAAAATTCTACCTAACGTCATAGTTAGCCTCTTAATTACATAATACATTATGCTAGCCAAAATAAATGAACAAAGAAATAAACCAATTTTTTTACTAACTTTATAAGAATATAGTAGTTTTTGTATTTCTATATTAATAGCTAATATAAAGTAATAAAAATTCTTCCTCTTTGAACTACCCATCATTTATTAACTTCATTAACTTGCGTTATACAATTTCCATTTTCCAAATCGATGTATTACCTTTTTAAAAGGCACTATAAACAAATCTTTTTCATATTTATTTATTCCCATAAACCACATTAACAGGGCGTATACTATAGAAAATACAATAATTTTAAGAATAAATACAAACCAATTGTCAACAAATACTAACTTATTAATTATTCCCCCAAAGACTAAGCTTATCATAAAAGGAAAACTCATATAAAAAATGTTAATCCAAAATTTAGGGATGTCTATATTTATCTTCTTCCAGTAATACAGATTCATAATAATTATATTCCCTATAGTAAATGCTACAGCCGTTCCAAGAGCACAGCCTATAGCTCCCCACCATTGAGCAAATATTATACTTATAATTATATTAACTATAGCTGTAATAGCATAAATTACCGATTTAAATGTTTGCATATTTTTTGCTTGAAGTATGATTCCTCCCATACTTTGTACTAAAGATACTATCATAGGAACTAAAATTATAATAGCTATAACGAAAGCATCACTATATTCCTTACCGACCCATAAAATGATAAATTCCTGTCCAAATACAATAAATCCACTTAAAGCAAATGATAATATAATATATTGAATTCTCCCTATCTTGATAAATAAATCTGATACTTCTGTACCCGAGTCCTCTTTAGTAACCATTCCTGTAACTCTGCTTAAAAATACATTGGATATAGCTGTAGAGAAACCTGAGAAATAGCCAGTAAAAGATGCCCCTATTGTATATACAGAAATTGCCGCTGTACCACTAAATATGCCAAGTATAATTTGATCTGTAGACCAATATATCTTATCTATTATTAAATTAAAGAAGATAAATGCTGAAAATACTATTATCTCGTTTAATAATTTTTTTTCGAACTTTTTAAATGCTATTTTTATTTTCAGAACTCTAAAGCAATAATATATATTAATTAAAATTACTATAAAGTTAAGTATAGTAGTTACAACTGTCATAGACACTGATCCATATCCCATCATAAGAATGGGTAACATTATGAGAGGACTTATAATGGAACTCACTATACTTATCACCTTTTGAAAAATAAACTTTTCATATGCTAATACAACGACGCTGAAAAAACCCAACCCTATCCCTATAGATATATTTATTACCATGATTCCCATCAATACTTTAAGCTTACTAAGCTCATCTATACTTAATGAGTTTGAAAATATTCTGTCTGCATTTATTGTTAAAATTAGTCCTGATAGTAATGCTACAATTCCTAATACACCATACATAATACAAAACATTCCATACAAATTGGAGCACCCTTGCTCATCTTTAAGCGTTTTATATTTTGCTGTATATCTAATTACTGCATTACCTAGTCCAAAATTCAAAACCCCTACATACCCTGCTGCTGAAGTAGCCAAGCTATATAGGCCATACTCTGATTGCCCAAGTAATTTCAACATGATAGGAGTATAAATGATTGATATAGCACTATTAACAAACAATGCTATATATGATAATAGTGCACCTGCTTTAAGTTGACTTTTCATTCTAATAACTACCTTTCATTTAGCTTAAACAATCGTATATTTTATTAATTTCTGCTGTGGTATTGACACTTTTTCTGTTTAAGTTACTTCTAAACTTGTCACATAAAGCTTTATTACTAATCAAATTCTCCATTGCACTATAAATTTCATTTTCACCAAATTTGGTTATCAACCCATCTTGCCCATTTTCAATCTGCTCTCTAGCACCAACAAAATCAGTTGTTACAATAGGTTTATTAAATGCTCTTGCCTCAGCTAGTGTAATACAATACCCTTCGTGTCTTGATGGCTGTACATATATATCACAATGTTTTATATAGGGATAAGGATTCTTCTTAGTTCCTAATAGAACTAAATATTCTTCTAAACCATATTTCTTTATCATACTTTCTAACTTTGACCGACTTTCACCATCTCCTATACAATACCATCTAATGTTATAACTTTTTGATTTTAATTTCATTAAAATATTAGGTATTATATCTTGTCCTTTTTGCGATGTTATTCTTCCTACAGTAAGTATACGTATACCATCAAATTTATCATTAAAACCCTCATCTTTAACTGACATTAGGTTTAGTCTCTTTTGATCAAGAATGTTATAAAATATAGATGTTTTTTCTTTTAAATTTGGATACACTTCAACAAATTTATTCAATGCAAATTTAGATACACAAAATATTCTGTCATATTTTTGGTAAAAATCTTTATATGGCTGTAATTCTCTTTCATACTGAGAAATATCACTATGAATCCATGCAACTTTAGCTTTAGCTTTTATATTATTCATTACATACACCACCGGGAATGATGCCGGAGTATGATATGCAACTGCCAAATCATATTCAGTCTCTACAACTGGTAACATTTTAGAGTGATACATTTCTTGTTCGTATACAGTTTTAGCTTTTTTAGCTAAAATTGTATACCAGCCTGTTCTAAATGCATTAATAAATTTACCCTTCTTTGTGTAATTCCACATCTTTTCTGTAATAGATTTCTCGTTACCATATAAACATTTAACCTTTATATGATTAGGTATCTCATCTATAAGTTCGCCACCATTTCCCATCACTAAAACGGTTACATCATACTTATCTTGTGATATAGACTCTAGCATAGAAATTAATGCCTTCTCTATACCTCCCATTATCATTCTCCTAGTTACAAATACAATTTTTTTCACGTTTCCGGAATTCTTCATATATTACACCCCTGATAACTTGACTTAAAACAGCTCATATAATTTTTTCATTTCAAACGTCGTATCAAAATTTTCTTTAGCCAAATTTCCAGAAAAATATTTACATAGATCATGATTATTTATTATTTTTTTTACTGCTTTATAAATTTCATTTTCATCAACATTTACGATCAGCCCTGTTTCTCCATCCTTTATCTGTTCTTTTGCCCCAGTAAAATTTGTAGCTACAATTGCTTTATGTAAACACCTAGCTTCAGCAAGTGTTATACAATATCCCTCATGCCTGGATGGTTGTACGTATATATCACATTGCTTCATATAAGGGTATGGATTGGCATCCGATCCCAATAAAACAAATTTATCTTTTAGATGATATTCTTCTATTAGTTTTTCATATTTCTTCCTTGAAGCTCCTTCCCCTACACAATACCACTTCACTTTATACCCATCATAAATTAGTTTTGCTAATACTCGTATAGCTAACTCTTGACCTTTTTCATTTGTTAACCTACCAACCGTTAATATTCTTAATCCGGTATATGTATCATCAAACCCTTTACCTTCTTTTGCTTGGTTATAAATTAAATTTGGAGATACTATGTTTGAAAATACTTCCGTTTTATTTTTTAAAGAAGGTATCATATTAATTAACTTACTTCTAGCCTCACCTGATACAACAAAGATCTTATCAAACTTATTATATATTTTAGATGAAAATATTTTATTAAAAGAAATTTTTGTAATATCAAAATGTACCCATTGAACTTTCTTTTTTGCTGCTATTTTATTTACAACGAAATAGCTTATGAAGTCCATGGGTCCTGCATAAGCTACTGCAACATCATGTTCATTATCAATTACAGGGTAATCACGCAACACATATTTAAAGAAAATGCTTCTATCTTTCATAAATTTCGATAGTAAATGTAAGAATACTATATTGAAGGCCTTTATTACTCTTCCTTTTTTAAGAAAATCCAAAGAAATTATATGAGGAGGCTCATTTAATATCTCTTTTATATTCCTATATCCTTTTAAATATTCAACATGAACTTTACTAGGAATGGAGTTTAAAAACTCACCATGCTCTTCTAACATTAAAATCGTTATATCGTACTTATCTTTTGGTATCTCTGCTATCATATTAAGCAATGCTTTTTCAGTTCCACCCACATTCATATTTATAATCACAAATATAATCCTCTTTTTCATACTCCCTCCAATATAAATGTTTCCATATCTAGAAACTCACTTAATTTTTCAAACTGGTTCTTAGCGTCGTTTGATATAAATTCCAGATTAGCTTTATTATGGAATGATTTATTTATTATATTTTCATCATATTGCAAATGAAGTTCCTCCATATTTATCAAAATACGATCAAGGTTAATATCTTTCAGCATATTAGTGGTTTTTTCACTGTATATTACGGGCATAATTCCAGTACCTAGTAATAACGCTATTATATTCGCATGAAATCTTGCAGCAATAAAAAATTTAAAAGAAGCTATCAGATTGATAACTTCTTTTAAATTTCCTTTATAGTTATAAATAATAATGTTTTTTAATGCTTCAGGAGAAAGATATAATTTAATCGTATTTATTATTTCTAAATCTCCCTCTTGTTCACAAAAAGACATTAAATAACATTGATATCCCCTGCTTACCAATAATTCTATTGCCTTTACGGTACTTTTTATATAGTCATTATAATAACTTGATAATCCATATTTATGCCTAACATCTATAATTGAAAACCCAACTCTATTTTTGCTTGGTACTGTCTTGTATTCGTCTACATTCATTTGAAAAACAATATCTGGCGCATATCTAACCTGTGATAAATCCTTAAATAATTCATATGAATATACATCTCTAAAACAAACATCATCACATAGTTTAAAAAATTTTTTATAATCATTCAAAAATTCTTCTGTCTCATAAGGTCCAAAATTTGCACCTAATATAAATACTGGTTTGTCTCTTTTCTTAAACTCCTGAACCATTCTCATTCTATCCTGATATAATGAGTTATGATATTTCTCTTCTCTAAAAATAGAACCACCTATAAATAGTAATGCATCATGCTCCTCTGCTACCTTATCATAATTCATTATAGAATCTGATATTTTAAGACGTTGCCCAATTTTATTAAGAATTGTATATTTTCTTCTACTAACGTTGCGATATTGAGAAATAAATTGATCATAGTTTTTCCCTAGATAATTAACTGTAAATTTACAGTTAGGATATTTCGTTGCAAGAATATCTAGAAATAAATCATCTCCTAAGTTAAACATTAAATAAATATCTACAAAAACTCTTTTCATTTCATCATCACCACTCATTAATTTTCTATCAGTCCATAGAATTTACTTAATTGATTTACCGAGCTATAAGGTTCTTTAGAATTTAATTCTGCTATTACTTTTTCTCTAAAACTAATATCATCTAAGTACTTTTTTATTCCATTGTATATACTATTTATATTTTGTTCTACTACTAAGCCATCTACATTATGATCAATGATTTCTTTAGCTGTAAAAAAATTAGTACATACAATGGGCTTTTTTAATATCTTAGCTTCACATACAGTAAGACCAAACCCCTCCTTTACAGATGTTTGAACATATATATCACAATTCTTCATATAGGGATATGGATTCACCTTCTTTCCAAGTAATATAAAACAATCATTTAATTGGTATTCATCTATTAATTCTTGAAGCCTCTTTTTTTCTGGTCCCTCTCCAACTCCAAACCATTTAAACTTGTATCCTGATTTCTTTAATAAATTAGCTACCTCAATAGCCGTACTATATGATTTTACGGCCACTAGCCTTCCAACTGTTAAAATATTTACAAACGATTTGTCAAATTCATTAAATTCATTTTCTTCGGACATTTTATAAATTATATTTGGATCTATTATATCTAAAACCATATCAACTTTATCGGTATATTCTTTTCTAAGATTCATTAATGACTCTTTAGTATTCTGAGAAACTGCAATGATTTTATCTATCTTCTTATAGGATTCATAGTCAAGTTCTTTGTCATACAATGTATTGATATAATCTGTATTAATCCAAGCTATTTTTTTTGACGCGGTGACTTTATTCGCAACTAAATATGTGGGCATTCCTTGACTATAAGCTATAGCTACATCATATTTTTTTTGAATTGGAGCTATTATTTTTTTTATACTTCTAAACACTACTTGCTCACTATGTAAAAAATTTTTCTTGTAATTATTTACTCTCAAACTTAAAGAAGTTTTAATTCTATAATAAAGATAGATTGCACTTTTACTTAGATGGACTTTTTCATTATTTATATACCGAAAATATTCTGGAACTGGTAAGATATTTACGTTCTTTGGAACATAACTTTCCAGGTCCCCACCTGTTTTAAATAACAATAAATCAATTTCGTACTTTGAAGAATTTATCAAATTCAATAAAGATATTAAACTTTTTTCTGCTCCACCAATAGTTAGCGAATCAATCACAAATAACAATTTTTTTTTCATGCCCTCACTTGCTTTCCTATTTTTATTCTCCTTTTAACATTTCTTAACGTATTTAGATATATTCCATAAATAATACTTGTCCGTATAAGCCTGTTTTTAATTAAAAAAATATATGGCTTATAAAAAATACTATTAGTTGAAAATTCACCTATATGTGTTTTAATATATGGTATAGATAAAATTCTCATTATATTAGCAATGGCATTCTTCATACCAATAACTCTTATTTCAATACTCTGTTTCTCCACTAATGTCATTACAAGATCTTGAATTCTCTTTGTAATTATCTCATTTATTTTTTGTTCACCTAAATTAATAGAGATAAATATCTCATCTATCCTCTTACAAACAGTAATATAATTCTGAATATAACTTATGGAAATGTTAGAACTTATACTATTTTGATTACATCTATTGTAGTTATATAAGGGCTCTTTTATTGAAGAAAAATACTGACATTGAGATGCATATTGTAGAACAAATACTAAATCTTCACACATAAATATATTTTTATCTAACTTTAAATCGCTATTAATAATTATTTCTTTTTTATATATTTTCCCCCACAAAACCCCCCCTGTTCCTTTACATACCATATCTATGAAAGAATATAGAGAGACATTAGTATTGAAATTAAAATCTATACAATTCAATACCCCATATTCTGAAATATCTTTATAACCACAACAAACTAAATCAGCATCTGAGCTGATCATTTTATTTAGTAAAAATTCAATATAGTATTTTTCAACTGTATCATCAGAATCAATAAAAGTTAAATACTCTCCTGTTGAATTTAAAATCCCCTTATTACGCGCTTCCGATGGTCCACAATTATCTTGATAGTAATACGCTATTCTGTCGTCTTTCATTTTATATTTATTAACTATCTTTTCACTTTGATCAGTTGAGCCGTCATTTATAATTACAACTTCAATGTTTGTATAAGTTTGATTGAGTATACTTTCTAGACATTCCGATAAATACTTCTCACTATTATAAACAGGTACTACAATGCTTACTTTTGGAGCCATCTTTACTTCCTTTCGAATTTGTATTTTCGAATTTTAAATACGTCGTTTCACTTTAGCTATCCATGTTTTCATACAACTTATCTAATTCATAATTATTGGCATAATCTGTTTTACTACAATTATCCATTAACTTTTTTCTCATAATAGAATCCTTATACAACTTTTCGATCCCGTTTGCTATACCCTCAATAGACAATTCTGTAATATATCCATCAAACCCATCACTTACCTGACTTTTTGCTGTTGTATAATTCGTTATTATAACTGGCTTTGAGAGTATCTGAGCTTCTCCTACTGTAACAGCCTTTCCTTCGTACCTAGATGGTTGCACATATAAATCAGCTTCTTGCATATATGGATATGGATTTGTTTGTTTCCCTAGTAACATAAAATCATCCTCAAGTTTCAAATCTTTTATCAAGTCTTTGATTATCGTTTCATCTCCCCCATATCCAATAACATACCATGCAATATCATCATGGCCTTTGTCTTTTAACATCCTTAATGCTCTGACAGCATTGTCAATTCCTTTTGCATGAGACAACCTGGCCACTGTGATAATTTTAAATCTGTTATCGTTAGTCATAGGGTTCTCTATATTTTCATTAGCCATTTTTCTAATAAACTCTGGAGAAGTAATATTTTCTATTACAACAACCTTATTTTCTAATTTACTATATTTTTTTAAAAACGAATTTTTGCATGCTTCTGATACAGCTACAATATGATCAAATTTATTCCACATTTTTAAATCCATATTTATATCTGGCTCTATTGTAGAATAATCTGTATGAATCCATGCTATTTTCTTTTTAGCTCTAATCTTATCTGCTACGAAATAATGTGGCCACAAATAACTAATGGCTACATCATATTCCTTATCTATTTTTGGAAGAAATGGTAAAGCATACTTCCACATTAATTGCATCTGATAATATCCTGGTTCTGTCATTCTTTTTGTTTTTCCTATAAAATCAGCATTTATCCTAGATAAAATTCTCGCTACTCCGATACTATACTGTTTATCTTTAAAAATTTCGCCTATTGATTTTCTAAAAGTTGTATACTGATAAATTTCATCTAATAAGTTTACTTTGTTCGTAACTAAATCCATGAAATCACCTTGATGCCTATATAACATCAAATCAACAGCATACCTTTTGTAATCAAAGTTCTCAAGCATGCTTATTAAGCTTCTTTCTACGCCTCCAACTTCCATGTCAAAAGAGGCTATTAATACAGTTTTCATTTTCGCCTCCTAAGTTCTTGAAACTAATTTTCTAATTCTAGCTATATTTTCTCCACCTATAATTTTAGATACTATTATCTTTATGTTACTTTTTAATCTCGCTTTTGTTGGCAACCAACTCTTATAAAAATGATGCATTGCATATGTGTTTTCCGTTATAAATTTTCTACAATTGATATAATCATATGGTGAAAAGTATGTTTGCGGATAAAAGGCTCCTATATCCTCTATTTCCTGATATTCTCCGTTCACTTTTAGCCCTATGTTTTTCAGTAACTCAGTTACGATAGCTACATTGGTCAAATCATCGTAGCTTCCATCCGCTTTCATGAAGCTCTTCTTTTCATACGAGTCTAAAAATGTTTTTATTAGCTTATTTCCTTTAGCTGCTCCTATTGTACTCGTAGCTATATAGTTCTCTTGTTCAAACCCCCAAAATGAATTATGATACAGTAAGTCATCGAAGGATTTAAAAACTTCAACATCAGTATCCAAGTAAATTCCACCAAAATTATATAAAGCATGTACCCGTACATAATCACTTACAAACGCAAACTTTTTCAATTCATAAGCCTCTCTTACATATGAATTACAATCTATATCAAAGTTACTTTCATTCCATTCTTTTATTTCATATTCCGATAAATTCTTTTTCCAGCTATCTATACATCTTTTAACTATGTCGGGTTTTTCTTTTTCTCCAAACCAGCAGTAATGGATGATGCGAGGAATTTTTTCCATATCTCTCAACATGAACCTCCTTTGTTTACTTTTAGATTTCTATAAAGAAGGGATATCATAAAAAACTACTCCTATAAATAATCTTCAAAGTAATTACATGCTCATACACAAAATAAACAAAGTAACATACTACAATTGCATAATAGACAAACTTCTGATCCTTTTCAGTAAACAGCTTTACAACCCAAGAAATCAATATTAATTGGTATAATCCAAAATAAATAGCAAACCTTGCAAAAATCCAATTTTGTGTTGAAATAAGCATAAAAACTGCACCCAGTAATGCCATATTTACAATATAATCACTCTGTGGAAAAAGTTCTCTAAGCCTTTCCCTACCAAAGTACGCAAGTATGAGCGGTGCGGCATCAACAGCAACCCTAAGGATATTAGCACCACCTTCATGAAAATCCTTGTAATGACCATACTGAGTATCCCCTATCGCTGCAAAGAAAACTTCTGAAAATTTATTAAACCCTATCACGATAAGCACCGCTAAAAAAATAAGGATAAACGTTGTTGCTGACCAAGCCTTTCTTCGAATTAAAAAATATATTGGTATGAGAACAAGCGCACTCTCATGAAATGTTGATGCAAACAAAACAATGAGAATATATTTTTTCCAATTACCATCAAGAATATATTTAGTGGCAGCAAAAACAATAGCTGCAGCTAAATATTGCCTAATCCCATTCATTGATACTAAGTACATCCCAGATGTGATATAGACATATAAACTTAAATCAATTAACCTTGAATACTTATATAGAATGAATACGATTAGTACATTTGTTATCAATGCTGTAATAAAAACCAGGACCTGAGGATCATCGGTATACTTTTGTAAAATCATTTGAAAAATATTAAATCCCATGTCTTTGTTGTTTTTAATATATTCCCAATTGAAATCAGTAACGGTATACGCATGCATATAAAAGTATGTATCTCCGATAGTATTTCGAAGACCAGATACCAATACAAGAGATAGAGTAGCCATCAAAATCAGAAACTGATTTGGCTTTATCACTGTAGGACCCATAGTCACAGGCATAGCAAAATATCTTGCAAAAAAAGAAAACATAAATACTATAGCAAGATTCATCCAAAGTATAGTCATTGGTTATTTCCTTTCAACATATTACTAAATTTCTATGTTACTTCTGTAATTCTTGTTTTTGTTGTAATGTAATAATACAGCATCATTCCAAGCGGAATAGCGAAAAATGTAAGGATTTTACACGGCGTATCACTCATAAACCTTCTATTTTTTGATATAAGACTGCTAGATACATAGTGAATAGCCTGTCGATATTTAAAAGATTGACTTACAAATGGCAAATTCATAAGCTCCTTCCGATAAAAAGCAAAGCCTTTTGGGTTTCTACGATATTGATTTAGCATGTTCATGGATGATCCATCAGGCAAATATTCAACACAGCAAAGGACCTCATTCATCAGTAACATCTCGTACTGCCGATCGAGCATATAATACTTATATGCTAGTCCTACATATTTTTCATTTTTGAAAACTGGGTACGGATACTTCTTCGTCAATTTCGTGCGATATACAAGTTTCTTATCACCCGTTACACCATACTTATTATAGAGATCAAAAAGTGTTGAGCGTTTAATATTCTCTGGTAACTTCGAACCAATGATTCGTCCATCTGTGTACGAGTCAAGTCCAATTATGCCACTGACTTCATCACTTCCATGTTTCTCCCAAAAAGAAAGAATTTTTTCTACGGCATCATCCGGCATGTAATCATCAGAGTCAATACATACATTTAGTTCCGTGTCGATCATCTCATACGCTGTATTATGAGCACCATGCATACCTTGGTTTTGTTGCCAGTGATATCTTATTTCTATACGATTTTCAGCAATCCAGTTGCTCACTAACTCTTTTGTATGATCACTAGAACCATCGTCTATAATTAACCATACAAACTCCTTGCATGTTTGACGCTTCAGACTCTCATAACAATTGTGAAGACAGTACACCCTGTTATAAGTCGGGGTAAAAACCGTTAACTTTTTCAACTGACTCACCTCGATATTGCAAAATAAAAATCTTGGGTTAATTCTGCAGTATGTTTTATATCATATCCTTTTCGTGATAATGCTTGATTTGATACATTCCTTGATAAATTCCTGGTTACTATATGTTTTATTTTTTCTATCCATATTGTTGTGTCAGTCAAAGGGGAATGTTCAACTAAATTTATTCCCAAATCAACTTCCTTCGTGATAGCATCAGATATAAGACATGGTAATCCAGCTCCCTGTGCCTCTATAAGAGTAACCGGCAAGCCCTCATAAATAGATGGAAATACAAATACATCAAATGCTTGAAGTAACCGATTTATATCACTTCGTATTCCAAGAAACTTTACACTACCTCTTAAATTCAGCTCTTCTACTTTCTTTTCAATATTTGAGCGAAGGGGGCCATCTCCCGCTAATAGAAGAATAGAATTCGGTTTTAACTTGATTAATTGCGCAAATACGTCTATAAGAAAGGAATGATTTTTTGGATGTGCAAACCTTCCGACATGCCCAACTACAAAAGTATCCTGATGAATTCGTAATTCTTCTCTTACTTCTTTTTTAATTTCTGGAGAAAATGTAAATTTATCATATTCAATCCCATTCTTTACGATTCTAGCTGCAGTTGCTTTATCTGTGAATAACCACTGGGCAGCTGTATTCGAACATGCTAGCAAATGTGTTGCACATGATAAAATAAACTTCCCAGCGTACCATTTATACATTTTTGCTGCAGCACCGCCCTCACTGCTCGTACTATGACTGTGAGCAATTCGAATAGGTATACCTGCTTTTTTAGCTGAACGGAGTACAAATCCACTCATTTTATCCATGTGCGAGTGCACAATGCTATATTCTTTATGAGTCGCAAAGAAAGTGTTTAAAGCTTTCATGTATCCCATATGCCCCACATCTGTAATATATGGAATTCTATGAACTTTTCCGCCTAGCTCTACTATTTCTTCATCGAACACGCCTTCTTTGCAAGTCAGAAAATCGAATTGGACTTTAGATCGATCTAAATTTCGATATAAATTCATAATTAGAGTTTCAGCCCCGCCTCGATTCATATTTACAACTACGTGTAATATCCTTAATGGATAGCCCACTTTAACTCCTCCGTTTCACCCGTGAACATAGCATAAATGTCTTTCTTTTCTTCTAATACTTCATTAATGGCATATTTATTTTCAATCATAATACGCCCTGTCTTCCCAAACTGAATACTCAAATTAGGATTTTGAGCAAGGTATTTTATCTTATCGGACATCTCCTCTAGATTGTTATGACTTATAATCCAACCATTTTCATTATTGATAATAAGTTCCCTATGTCCCCTATTATCAGTAGCTACAACTGGAAGACCACAAGCCATAGCCTCCATAATATTAACCGGCAATCCTTCACGCAGACTAGATGCAACAGCAAGGTCACACATTGGTAATAATGAAGCAATATCAGTTCGATAACCGAGAAAATGCACCATCTCGGCAACTCCTAACTGACCAGCTAGTATCTTACAACTTTCCATTAATAGGCCATTTCCTGCAAGTAAAAGCTTTGCGTTTGGAACTTCATTTTTTATTAAAGCTAACGAATGAATCAACAATTGCTGATTTTTATTTTTGTTAAATTCTGCAGCATAAAACATTAAAAAATCGTCTGGCTTATAACCAAACTGCATCTTTATATTGCGTTTATGCACTTCTTTTACCGGTCTAAATTGCTCTATATCGACCCCTACCCCATGAACGTGCTCAATGCACACTGCTTTAAAGCGATGATCCACGGCAAGATTGTAATCTTCTTTATTGATTGTTATGAGACAATCTGTATAAGAAGCTAGTCCTTTTTCAATTGGATAATATACAAGCCAGTTTATGAGTGGGGCACCCTTACAAAAATGAAATCCATGAGCTGTATATATCACTTTTGTTCCTTGTCTTCTTGCTTTTCTTGCAGCTAAGCGGGTAAGTACTCCTCCCATAGGTGTATGACAATGAATGATGCTGTACTTATTTTTATTGATGATTGATGCAAGCTCCTTGTATGCATGAAAGTTTTGCAGTTTAAAAGGTGATCTTTGGATAGGAATGTCGTATTTTTCATCTACATACGGAAGCTCTATATTGCCGTTTGCAGCAACATGTACCTCCCAGCCCTGCTCTGTAAACCATTTCATATATGGCAAATGAAATGCTTTGAAATGATAGTCTACTGTTGCACAAAACAACACTTTCTTAGACACTTAGATCACACACCCATTCAACTATATTTTCAATTAAGGTACAGTTTTCACAGCCATTTAACCAGAGATAGATATTGGTATTTTTGAGATATCATGATTATTAGCTAAATATAATAGCTTTGTTCGCAATTCCTCTTTATCCCATTCAGAGTATGTAGAAATGACTTTTTCAATTTCTTCTATATAAATATTAGTTTCCTTTCCTACATAAATTCTCGGATAAATTTGTTGTTCATTGATTTCATCATCTTTTAACAACTCTTCAAAAAGCTTTTCGCCGGGTCTCATTCCAGTAAATTTTATTCCGATTTCTTCTATAGAGTTTCCTGATAGTTTGATTAAATTTTTAGCGAGATCGACAATTTTTACCGGTTCACCCATATCTAACACAAAAATTTCTCCACCCTTAGCTAAAGCTCCGGCCTGTATAACGAGTCTTGATGCTTCTGGAATGGTCATAAAGTAACGAACCATATCTGGATGAGTAACTGTAACTGGTCCGCCTTTTTGAATTTGTTTTTTGAATAGCGGAATCACGCTCCCGCGGCTTCCTAATACATTACCGAAACGAACAGCAACGAACTTTGTATGGCTCGTTTTATCTTTCTGTTGAATAATCATTTCAGCCAGCCTTTTCGTTGCTCCCATGACACTAGTTGGATTCACTGCTTTATCAGAAGAAATCATGACAAACGTCTCTACATCATGCCAGCTTGCTGCTTCTGCAATATTCGTCGTTCCAATTAAATTGTTTTTTACAGCTTCTTCTGGATTATGTTCCATTAATGGTACATGTTTATGGGCAGCAGCATGATAGACAACATGCGGATGATATTTGTTCATCACCGACATCATCTTCTTATTATCTTGTATATCTGCAATCTCTGAAATAAATGTAATCTTCGTGCTACCATATAACTCTTTCAATTCCATTTCAATAGAGTAAATACTGTTTTCGCCATGACCTAATAAAATTAATTGCTTCGGATTAAATTTTGCAACTTGTCTACAAATCTCTGAGCCAATTGAACCACCAGCACCAGTCACTAAAATAACTTTGTCGGTTAAGTATTCTGAAATGCTATTCATATCTAATTCAACCGGATCTCGGCCTAACAAGTCTTCTACTTGAACATCACGAAATTCATTAACTGAAACTTTTCCTGTTACTAAATCTTCTAGCATAGGAAGAATTTGAGTTTTCGCTTTTGTCTTTGAACACTCTTTAAAAATGGAGTTCAACCTTTTTTTACTCAGTGAAGGAATTGCTATTATAATACTTTCTATATTCAGATTTTGAACAGCATGCTCAATTCGATTCACCCCGCCAATTACTGGAATACCCAGAATATCAAGATTATGTTTTTTTACATTATCATCAATAAATCCAACAGGTAATAATTCTGTATCATTGTTCTTTAGCAATTGTCTTGCCACCATTGTTCCTGCAGAACCAGCGCCAATAATTAAAGTTCTCTTTTTCGTATCACCCTTTTTAAAATATGCATCTCTATACATCCGCCAAACAAAACGTGATCCTCCAATTAATAAAATATGAATCATCCAAGTTACAACAAGCAAACGAAAGTATATCTGATGTATCATTACTTGTTGCACAAAAGCTGTGGTGATAATAGAAAATGTAATAGCTTTAAAAATAATTAATAATTCCCCTATACTTGCATATTCCCACGCCTTTTTATACAACTTGTAAATGAAAGCAAAAAAATGATGGCTAAGTAGTAAAGTTATAGAACTAATTACTGACGATAATGTAATAACGTGGAAACTGGCATTTACAAAAAAATAACTAAAGAAAATTGCACTTAATACAATGAATGAATCCACAAAAAGCAATAACGATAGCCTCTGCCGATATGTCATAAACCTTCCCCCGTTTTCAATCATTACTTTTAAAAAAATTAAAGCTTTTAACTACGAGGTCTTTTCAAAAACTCATAGCTAAAAGCTTTAATCTAATAAAATTCGGGCATCTAACCCGCCCTCACATCACACTCTTGATGACTAGCATCTAAGGTTTATCCAACCCACAGCATGATCGAGTGCCTCCATTGATACTGGTAAGGAGACATTACCACATTCCTTTTATAAATAATATTTTTGTTCTTTATAAAGAACAGGATAATCTAAAATAACCCTTATACCTTATTGTTTAGAATAGTCCCCACTAATTCTCCTCTTGTAAAACCTACTATTCTTTTAGCTTCCAGTGCATCCTCATTCACAGTATGATTACACTTTATTACTAATAATACCCCGTCACACCGATCAGCTAAAATGCTGGTATCTGTTACTTCTAAAATTGGTGGAGAGTCAAATAATATGATGTCATATTGCTCGATTGCTTTTTGAATTAAAGTCTCCATTGCTACTGAACTAAGCATCTCAGCTGGATTAAACGGAATTGGACCGCTTGTTAATACATAAAGCCTTCCAATTCCTGTTTGCACCACAGCCCCCTCCAATGTTGCTTTGCCACTCAAGATATTTGTTAACCCCATTGTGTTTTCAACTCGGAATATTTCATGAATTGTTGGCTTTCGTAAATCAGCATCAATTACCAATACTTTTTCACCTTGTTGAGCTATAGACACAGCAAGGTTAGCCGTAGTAGTTGATTTTCCTTCCCCAAATCTTGGAGAGGTAATAACGATGGTCTTGTCTTTACGGGTGACAGATGAAAACTGGAGATTCGTACGAATCGCGCGATACTCTTCAGCAACTTTGGAACTTGGTGCGGTATAAGTAACTAGGCTTTCTTCCTTGAAGTTGTCTCTTTTTCTTCTACTTTTGTAAACCAATTGTCTCGCCCCCTTAAGGATACAGGTTCCTTTTTACTACATTTGTCTACTATGTTTCTCTTATCCATTTTAGAAATACTCCCTAAAGTAGGAATATCTAATAATTTTTCGATAGCACGCTCCGATTTAATCGTATCATCCAAAGAATCTAGTAAAAAGATGAACCCAATGCTTAATACCAAACCAATAAAGAAGGCAGTCATTATAGTTTTAGTATGATCTATGTTTATTGGTACAGAGTATTTCGTTGCTGTCGCTTCCGATAAAATGCTGACATCATTAAATTTTAATACACTTGCGGCTTCTTGCTTATAAACAGCAGCTGTAGTATTCGCAATTTTAGCTGCAAGTACGGGGTCCGCATCAACCGCAGTAATTTTCACTATCTGCGAACCTTCTACACTTTCAGTACTTATTTGTCCGCTTAATGAGCTCGCTGATCTATTAATGTTCAATTCCGCAGCTACTTTCTCCATCACAACTGGTTCATTTATCATTACTTTAAGCGTGTTTATAGTGTCATTATTTGCTGGAATGAGTATTCTTGCAGAAGATGAGTATAATGGGGTTTTTAAGAAAATACTATAAGCCGCTCCTACCAATGTAATGATGATTGTAAGCACGACAACAACCCATAGACGTCTTCTTATAACAGCAAATAAATTCTTAATATTTATTTCCTTCTCCATAATTTCACCCCGCAAATTTTTTATAAATGTACTAAGCACTACTTATAGATTTTAGAATATCCAATCTAATATACTCTATAAAAACATTTTTATTCAGATATTTTAGAAAATTGTTGAAAAATTTTTTTTACACAAAAACATCACTTCATCGAATGAAACACAATAAGTTCTATTTAAAATAGATTTTAGTTCTTTATATAGAACAAGTCAATATAAATTATTCTGCAAATTCTTTCTTTTCTCCTCATAAAATATCATTTTCCCTTTCGTTATCCTTCTATTTTTTACAAAAAAGTTGAGAAACTTTATTTCCTACCTAATTCTTCTACTAAATCTTCTAATAATCCTCTGTATTTATCTTCTACAAATACATATTTTTTTAAATATAAAATTAACGAATATAAAGTGAAGTTTCCGTATATAGGAGATTTTCTTCATCCCTACTAACGAAAAGTTCTCATCATTCAGACTTTCAAGGGGAATTATCCCCCGCTTATCTATTTTGTTTTCTCAGAATTTTGAGGAATGATTTTACTATCCGCGACTAGCAGGATAAATAAGATTAATCATCAAAAATTTATACATTATCGAACCAGTAAAGTTACTCTTTCTGTTAAATGAAAATTTTCTAATTTAGTTACAAACTCAAGGCCTTTTGTCACGCTTCAAACTGTAGTACTTCAAGTAACAGATAAATATGTATATGGTTTACAAAAGACACTTTATGATGAAGATGTCCCCAGTTTTCAACTAGGCAGTTATAAAAGAAAACCCTCAACACATTATGTGTTGAGGGTTTGAGACTCTTAGTAAAGAGTCATATATTGATCGCGTTCCCATTGGTGAACTTGCGTGCGGAACATATCCCACTCAATTTCTTTCGCTTCGATGAAATGCTCAAGTAAATGTTCACCTAATGCACCGCATATAATTTCGTTAGATTGTAATGTAACTAATGCTTGCGCTAATGTTGCTGGTAAGTCAATGATACCTGCTTCTTCACGCTCTTCTTTTGTCATTACATAGATGTTACGATCTACTGCAGCTGGCGGAGTTAATTTATTTTTAATTCCATCAAGACCTGCTGCTAATAGTGTTGCCATTACTAAATATGGGTTTGCTGCTGGGTCAACACTACGTACTTCTACACGTGTACTTACACCACGAGATGCTGGAATACGTACTAATGGGCTACGGTTTTGTGCAGACCATGCTACGTAGCATGGTGCTTCATAACCAGGTACTAAACGTTTGTAAGAGTTTACAGTTGGGTTTGCTACCGCTGTAAATGCTGGTGCGTGTTTTAAAATCCCTGCGATGAAATGACGAGCATCATCACTTAACTGTAAATCACCGTTTTGATCGTAGAATACGTTCTCACCATTTTTGAATAGTGATAAGTTACAGTGCATTCCTGAACCGTTCACTCCAAATAATGGTTTTGGCATAAATGTTGCGTGCAAACCATGTTTACGAGCGATTGTTTTTACAACAAGCTTGAATGTTTGAATATCATCACATGAACGAATTGCATTTGCATATTTGAAGTCAATTTCGTGTTGTCCTGGTGCAACTTCATGGTGTGATGCTTCAATTTCAAAGCCCATTTCTTCAAGCTCAAGAACGATATCACGACGGCAGTTTTCTCCTAAATCCATCGGAGCAAGGTCAAAGTATCCACCGTTATCATTTAATTCTAATGTTGGATTTCCTTTTTCATCAACTTTGAATAAGAAGAATTCTGGTTCTGGTCCAAGATTGAAATCACTAAATCCTAATTCTTCCATTTCTTTCAGCATACGTTTTAAGTTGTTACGTGGATCACCATCAAACGGCGTGCCGTCTGCATTGTAAATATCACAAATTAATCGTGCTACTTTCCCTTTTTCAGCAGTCCATGGGAATACTACCCATGTATCTAGGTCTGGATATAAGTACATGTCAGATTCTTCAATACGAACAAATCCTTCAATTGAAGATCCGTCAAACATCATTTTGTTATCTAGAGCTTTTGTTAACTGACTAACTGGAATTTCTACGTTTTTAATACTTCCTAAAAGATCCGTAAATTGTAGACGGATATACTTTACATTCTCTTCTTTCGCCAAGCGGAAAATATCTTCTTTTGTGTACTTTGCCATTTTAAATTCCTCCTTAGTCCCTCTAAACATTCTCAAAATTATCAATCATTAATGAAAAAATCTTGAAATATCACCTTGTCGTAAAGACGTTCGATTAAACCTGCCTGTATGTTGCAGTTCATCTCGAAGAATTTTACGAAGCTCAGATTTCGAAATTTCTTTCACTTGTTCTTTTGCTTGTATCACTTCTGATTGATTTTCCTTCATTTGTAGTACTTGCTTAATACCAGCCATGTTTAAACCTTGATCTAACAAATCTTTAATCTCTAACAATTTATCTACGTCGTTAAATGAAAATAATCTACGATTTCCTTTTGTACGGGTTGGGGAAATCAATTTATGCTCTTCATAGTAACGAATTTGACGCGCAGATAATTGTGTTAAATCCATAACTATACTTATTGGAAACAGCGGGGCAGAACGTCGATCGTGTTGTGTCACTTCAGTTCCTCCTTCGCCTTAACTTGATTCTCATTTTATATCATGTTATGTATCATGTCAACAGATGTTAGCTTTTCTTACATGATTTTTTCGGAATTTTTTTCACTCTTATTAAAATGTCTCAATTACCTACTTATATACAAAAAAGCTGCCAACACCGGCAGCTTCCATTTAAGAAATTACTAATAGATTTTTTTCAATAAGCGCATCAATAGCAGAACAAATCGCAATCTTCACATGCGAATATGTTAAACCACCCTGCACATACGCAACATAAGGGGGACGAATCGGACCATCTGCTGATAATTCAATACTCGCACCTTGAATAAACGTACCTGCAGCCATAATCACATCATCTTCATATCCTGGCATATAATTCGGATACGGCGTAAAATGCGAATTGATTGGTGATGCATATTGAATCGCTTGGCAAAATGCAATCATGCGTTCTTTATCATCAAATTGAACAGATTGTATTAAATCTGTTCGCGGCGCATTCCAAGTTGGCGATGTATTCATACCAAGCTTTTCTAAAAAGGCCGCTGTAAAGATTGCACCTTTTAACGCTTGACCAGCAACATGAGGCGCTAAGAAAAATCCTTGATACATCTCTTGCAAACTATATAAAGATGCACCAGCTTCTGCTCCGATACCTGGAGATGTTAAACGATATGCACATGCTTCTACATATTGATCTTTCCCAACAATGTAACCGCCCGTTTTCACGATGCCGCCACCTGGATTTTTAATAAGGGAACCTGCCATTAAATCTGCACCGACATGACACGGTTCAAGCTCTTCTACAAATTCTCCGTAACAGTTGTCTACAAATACAACGACATCAGGCTTAATTTCTTTTACAAAGGCAATCATTTCTTTAATTTCGGCAATTGTAAATGATGGACGAGTTGCATATCCCTTCGAACGCTGAATACCAATCATTTTTGTATTTTCATGAATCGCCGCTTTCACCGCAGCAAAATCCACACGTCCCTCTTCTGTTAAAGAAACTGCCTGGTAACCGATATTATACTCTTTAAACGAGCCAACACCTTTCCCGCGAACACCAACAATTTCTTCTAACGTATCATACGGCTTACCAGTTATATATAACAATTCATCACCAGGGCGTAAAATACCAAACAACGCTGTAGAGATTGCATGAGTTCCAGAAATAATTTGCGGCCGTACAAGACCTGCTTCTGCCCCGAACACGTCAGCATACACTTTTTCTAACGTGTCACGGCCTATATCATCATAGCCGTATCCTGTTGTCGGAATAAAATGTGAATCACTAATTTTATGACTACGAAAACTCTCTAACACACGAAATTGATTACTCTCGGTTACTTCATCAATACGCTTATGTATATCTGCAATTTGTATTTCAACTTCTTTTACAATTGGAGCAATTTTTTCCCCATTCTTCAATCGATTAAACATCTTCTTTCTCTTCTCCTTTTCTTGCTGAATATCTATTGATTTGTCCGTTTAGCGGAGAATGAGCAAAAATATACCCTGTACATTCGTATGCTTGCTTCTCTTCTTGAAACGTCATTTCTGTTAACACTGTTTCTGTTCTTAAAAGCGTCAACAATCTACCTTCGCTTACCGGGATCATTAACTCATATGAATCCATCCGCTTCATCATTTCTATTTCTACAACTTTTTTTAATTTCTCTAAATCCGCCGCATCAAAAGCACTCGTCATAATAAAATCATTTTTTGGGGATGGGATGAAGTTCGGATGTAACTTATCTTTTTTATTGTACACTGTAATAATTGAAATGTGGTCAAACTCAAGATCTTGCAGTAATTTTTTCACTGTCTCCTCATGTCCAATGTAATTTGGATCAGCTGAATCGATAACATGCAAAATAACATCCGCTTCATTCACTTCCTCTAACGTGGAACGAAACGCTGCAACTAACGATGTTGGTAAATCTTGAATAAATCCAACTGTATCTGTTAATAACACTGTATATCCACACGGCAACTGCATTTTACGCGTCGTCGGATCAAGTGTTGCAAACAGTAAATCTTCTTCAAACGTATCAGCCGCTGTTAATCTGTTAAATAGCGTAGATTTCCCAGCATTTGTGTATCCAACTAAAGAAACTTGAAAAACCTGATTTTCTTTACGCCGTTCACGATATCTCTTGCGATGCTCTACCACACCAGAAAGCTGCCTTTTAATTTCATCGATGCGAGAGCGAATATGACGACGATCCGTTTCTAACTTCGTTTCCCCTGGACCTCTTGTACCAATACCGCCACCAAGACGAGATAAGGCTTGCCCTTGCCCCACAAGACGAGGCAACGCATATTGAAGCTGTGCAAGTTCCACTTGTAATTTACCTTCTCTTGATTTTGCGCGCTGAGCAAAAATATCTAATATAAGCTGTGTGCGATCAATAACTCTCGCATCTAACTGTGCTGATAAATTTCGAATTTGACTTGGTGTTAATTCATTATTAAAAATGATAACATCTGGTTCTAGTTCTTCTGCAAGTAAAGAAAGTTCTTCTAACTTCCCCTTCCCAACATACGTTGCCGGATGAAACTTAGAACGCTTTTGCATCGTTGAAACCAACACTTCTGCTTGTGCTGTTTTCGCTAATGATGCTAATTCTTCCATCGAGTGTTCAAAACGTTCATCATCATCTTGCGGCAATTGACAGCCAACTAGGATCACTTTTTCTTTTTCTTCTATCAAATATGCTCACTCATCCTTTTCGAAAATTAAACCTTCTAATATAATAGCAGAGTAAGAACATTTCATCTAGTTAGTGAGGGAGAATTTCATGGCATGGGATTTATTTAGCATCATTGGTACAATTGCTTTTGCTTTAAGCGGAGCTATCATCGCGATGGAAGAAGAATACGATATTTTTGGGGTTTATATTTTAGGAATGGCGACTGCATTCGGGGGAGGAGCACTGCGTAATTTATTAATCGGTTATCCAATTGATGCGTTTTGGAAACAAGATATGTTATTTGAAATTGCAATTTTGTCAATGACTATTATATTTTTATTCCCGAACAGACTTATCAAACATTGGAAACGCTGGGAAAATATCACCGATGCAATCGGTTTATCTGCTTTTGCAATTCAAGGGGCATTATATGCACAAAAACTAAACTTACCAATTAGCGCAACGATTGTCGCAGCTGTTTTAACTGGAATTGGTGGCGGTATTATTCGTGATTTATTGGCACGTCGTAAACCACTCGTACTACGAGCTGAAGTTTATGCATTTTGGACGATTTTAGCTGGATTCTTAATTGGGGCTAAAATTGTTACGAGTGACTGGGCATTATATGTTTTATTCGTTCTTATTGTATGTTTGCGCATGATTTCTATTCATTACAAATGGCATCTGCCACATCGCAGTGTAGAAAAGATTGAACATTTCAATGATAAAGTGAAACTTTAATCATTGAAATGCTCTTACTGCCAACGAATAGCAGTATAAATAACAAATCAACCCTTTACTTCTGTAAAGGGTTTTTCTATTTCCCTTCTCCCTAATCACACGTGAAATCTAAATTAACAGCGATGACCATCCATAGAGACAAAAAAATACCACCGATAGAAGTTGTACTTTATTGCATGTTTTTAGTACTTATCCGTAAATACTATTTCTTAAAGAGAGGTGAGATACATGACAAAACACGTAAATAAAGGGGCACAAAGAAGCTCCGTAGATCAATTTGGACATGATTTAAATTCCGCTCACGAAAAAAGTAAAAAAATGGATAAACATCATAGAGCGTACCAACAAAAAGTCAAAGAAGACTAGGAGTGATATAGAATGGCAAAAGGAAATAACAAAAGTAACCGAGGACAACACAGTAGCGTTAACCCACAAGGACTTGCATCAGATGCAGCAGATCAAAGTCCAAAAAGTCAATTAGAACAGCGCGCAAAAACAAAGAATACAAAATAAAACACGAAGCGTTACGCTTCGTGTTTTATTTTAAACAATTTATCCCGAATTAACGGTCCGTAAAAGCTCGATTTGCTCCGCTAACCATCAGCACTCCACTAAACTTTATAAACCGTTCATTTCTTCTTCAAGTATTAAATCACTACTTGAAATGGTAAGTAAATCGTATTTATCATACGCCTCTTCCTGAAGTAATCTCATCGCTTGTGTACGAATGGACTTTTCCACAATATTACGAACATAACGTCCGTTGCTAAAAGAAGTAATATGCGATGAATATTTTACCGCATTTAAATGATCACGAAGATTCCACTCTGCCTCTTTTGATAATTGATACTCCCGTTCATCGTACATACGTTTTCCGATTTCTAATAATTGATTGACCGTGTAATCAGAAAACTCAATAATGAAAGGAAAACGGGATTGTAGCCCCGGATTTAGTGACAGAAAATGGTTCATCTCACGCGAGTACCCTGCTAAAATAAGTACAAAAGCATGCTGCTTATCTTCCATATGTTTGGCTAGGGTTTAGGTTTTGGTGTAAAAAATTTTTCGTTACTCCTCGTCTATTCTGTTTTTTGTTTGCCATATGAAATCACTCCTTATCTTGTAACTTCAAGAACTGGTGCAGCAGGTACATTGACACTCCACGTTGTATGCAATTCAATTTCTTCCTCATGTAATACAACTTTCTTAACAAAAAGTTTTACAATTTCTTTTTTATATTCATGTGATACATTATCGGTCTGAATTAAATTTTTATACTCATTAACTTTTGTTTTTAACAATTCTAATTCATCATAGCTTGCAGTAATGTATTTTAATTGTTCATCTAAAATTTCCATTTCAACCTTAATATTTTGGATCATTTCTTCGATTGGCTCTAACTTTTTATCTAGCTCATCTTGAGTTTTAATTCTTCCCATTGCATATAAATCAAAGTATCTATCCTTAATGACTTCTTGCTCTTCAATTTTCTTTTCAAAGTCTTTACGTTTCTTAAATAAGTTTCCTGCTTTTTGCAAATCGCCTTGTTGTTTTAGAATATCTTCAATAATTTGATCTGGACTGTTTAATCTTGCCACAAGCTGTTTCCATACTAAATCATCAACAACATCCTGTCTCCAATATGAACTTTTACATGTTGCATGCCGTTCTCCCGTTCCAACTTTATAGCCTGATTTGTGTTTTCTAACACATCCGTAATACTTAATTTTATTTTTACCGCTGCCACTTTTGGAAGCAATGTAGATAGCTCCTCCACATTTAGCACATTTAGCCAATCCTTTCAGCAAATTATCTGAAGGTCTTCCTGAATGATTGCGTTGCAACTGACCAAGCTTCAATTGAATACGATGAAAGGTTGCTTCATCATAGATTGCAGGAATAGGTATCTCAATCCATCTGTCTTTAGGAACAGGTATTTGCTTCTTCTTTCCGCCAACTTGAACAACCTCTGTCTGCCCGTAGTAAAATGTTCCCTTATAAGCTTCATTTTTGAGCATTCTTGATAAAGTTGCTTGATACCATACACTTCCCTTTGGAGCTGAAATACCGTCTTTAGATAATTGACGAGCAATTTGACTACACGACATGTTCTTTACAAGTAACATATCTACTATATTAAGAATGACTTCTTTTTCTTCTTCATTAATAACCAAGATATCATTTTCCTTATCAAACACATATCCGTATATCCTATTTATCCCCATCATTTGTTTATGTTTCTTTACTTTAGTCATTCTTCCACGTTTACTTTCAGAAAGAATTTTCTTTTTCATGTACTCTGCTAATGCACCTTTAATATTGAAACTCAACATTGAGTTTTCATCAAATGGATCAAATGCTTCATCACGTACAATTTTCAAAGTTGCATTTGCTTCAATAATTTGATTAAGAATGAAACGCTGCAAGAAGTTATCCCTTGCAAGTCGGTCAGAATCATAAATAATTACAACTTCACCAATATCTTCATCCTTTAGTAATTTCAACATATAGTTTAGAGCCGGACGGTCTGGATTATCCCCCATTTCCCCTTCTTCCACAAAGGCTATTAATTCGTCTTCTTTTAATCCCAATCGACTCATTGCATATTCACTACAAGCATCAATTTGTGATTCAAGTGAGTAATTGTTAGTCTGATCATCGCTTGAAACACGAGAATATAGAAGTGCCTTGACTTTTGTTTTGGCAAGGAATAAATCACGCTGCTCTAGTTTCTCCTCACCCCTAATTATAATCATGAAAAAACCACCTCATATGTTTAAGTTTCTGTGCATATAATTATACGTTATCTTCTTTTGTTTTTCTATACTCCCCAGTGAAAAGTAATTTATATAATAATTGCTTATAATCTTCATATTGCTTTTGTTGTTCTTCTTCATCAATGGGCACTTCAATGACTGTAACTTTATACTCCTTTTTTGTTTTACGTTTAGCCATATGTATTCTCCCCTCATCTCTTTTTCTTGTTGTTCATAAAAGATATGTGAAAATACGATTGTCCTATTCTTTAGACAAGTAGTCTGTTTGAATAGGACAATCCACTTAAACTCTATTAGTTAATCAAATCATTTAATAATTTATTTATATAGTACCGAAATTTTACTTTCTTCTTAATACTTATCACTTCAGTTCCAACTTCTTCACATATTCCAATTGGAATGCTGCTTTTATTTACCTTACTTTTATATGTATGTTCCAGCTTATTTTCTGCTATGTTTTTGTAATTTAGGAAATCGTCTATATGTACAAAATATGTTTTATTATCATGTTCTCTGAAGTTAAAAAGAAATCCCGGAATGACTCCATCATATGTAGCTGCTTCTTTCAAGTTATGTATTTGATTAGCTTTGATAATACTTTCAGAGAAACTTACTTTATTACCTTTTGTACTTTTCATCTCGATTGGAAACAAATGATTCTTGTAATATATGAGAGTATCAAATTTATTTTTAGGAACTGTAAAACCTGATTTTAGTGCCATTGGATTCACATCACGTACTCGAAAGTAATAAATTTTTTGTTCTTTACATGATTCCTCTATACTAGTTTCAAATTGTTTTCCTTCTGAAGCCAAATTATCACCATCTTATTTATAATTTTATGTAAAAGCTAAATTTTATTCTATCTTTCATTAATAATTGACTTAACAATAGCCGCTAAACTACGTCCAATTGCTTTTCTAATCTGATTCTCTTCATAATCTTTTGGTAGCATATCAGATTCTTCTTTTAACATATCTTCATAGATACGTTGGTTTAAATTCTTTAAGATGACTCCCATATCTTCAATTACAAAATCCTTATGTAAAACACCTTCATCAATGAGCTTATATAACATTTTTTCAACACGAGCTTTTGTTAAACATGTATCCACAAATAATTGCTCATCAGTTTTTTCTTTATTTGGGTCTTTAGGTGCTTTTTGTTTTTGTACTTCACGAAACGCATCGGTTACTAATTTTACAAACATTTGTTTACCAAAACGATCCTTATAATTTACGTTCTTAACAACGATACCTTCACCTGTCTCGATGTCCCCTAAACGACCACCTAATGCAGATTTACCTACAAAGGATTCTAAATGTGCAAAGTCTTTATATTCACCTTCATAGAATACAGGTACAAGATTTAAACCTAACTTTTCTGCAACTTTCTTTACAAGATTAAATCCAATGTATCTATTAGTTTCAGTATCATAGATATCATATAACCAGAATGTTTTCACATGTTCTGGATATTTTACTTTGTGAGGGTTTAACCATTCACCAAAATAAATACCACCTTCAACCAATTTTGTTACATCTAATGTTTGAGTCCATTGCCAGAAACCACCTAAGTTATTCTGTTCGTTCAATTCATGGTTTCGAGAGTAAGCACGAATCACTTCTCCATCTCTACGAAAAGATGCATTTGCTCCATCAAGTTTCTCTTGAATGACAATGTGGTCACCTTCATTTAATACGCCAATAGTTGTTTTATGACCTAAACGAACGATATCAGTATATTTCTTTTGTTCCATCTCAATCTCTCCTCTTGTTTTTATATATTTTATTTATGTAAAATCGTCAATTTAGTTAAACATCAGTAAAAGAAGAACCCCTATCATCGTTCCAAGGAAACCAAACACAAGCATGTAGCGATTTTTTATCAACTTTTGTGTATAAGTTAAATCTTCATCTCTTGCGAATCCTGACAGCAGCCAGAGTGTTATATTTGCAATTGTTCCGTATATAAAAGCAGGTATCATTCTTTATCCTCCTCAATTCTCTCAGGGTATTTAGCATTGCACCAAATTGCAATTGATAATAAGAAAGTTCCACAAATCGCAGAAGTCATAAAAATAATTGTAAAATCACTCATTACATTTTCTCCTTTGTGTTTCTACATAGCGTATTATGAATCTCATGAGTTAAACCAATTGAAGCCATTGTTGCTATTAGTCTAATTGAATCAAAGCCACAACCCAAACTAAGCCAAAGTGCTAAAGGGAGGTATATTGCAACACCAATAAGAAATCTTCTCATCTATCATTCTCCTTTCCTTTTTGAGCTTCATCAATTGCATATGTTAAGCTGTCAGGTGCCCAATCTGTATATTCTTCCATAAAGTGATAAACTGCTTGTGGAGTCATTCCACTTTTGAGTAATTGCTTGCAAGCTGACACCAACTTATCGCATGTAGTCATTCATCGTTCTCCTTTTTATTATTTTATTTATGTAAAAACATAATTTTATTACATTGCATAATCGTATGTATAATACTTCCTAATTTGCTTTTTTGCCTTACCAATTAGTGTATTCACTACTGATCTGTTTTTACCAAGCAACACAGAAATTTCAGTTGGCGTTAAATCTTGTAACTGTAAATCAATTACTTCTTTTTCTGCTGGAGATAAAACTTCGAGCATTTCTTCTAATTCTTCTCTTTGAACCATGTTATCTGAGAAATCTTTATGTTTCACACATAAATCAAATACGGTTGGTGATTCTTTTTGATACTTTTTAACCTTCTTATCTCCACAGAGAAATTGCACTTTACTCAATTCAATTACTTCTTGCAGGTCATTATCAGTAAGATTATATTTTTCTTTTAAGGAATCCACATTAAAATCTTTATTGCTCATTTCTCTAGTATATGCTGCAATTGCTTGTGTTATTTTTACTCTTACTTTCGTTCCATGATAACTATTTCTAAGACTGTTTACAATTTCACCGTAAATACATTTATAGGCGTATGTAGAAAACTTATATCCTTTATCTTCATCAAATCCTTGTAGGGCTTTAAATAACCCAATACAACCAATTTGAAACAAATCATCATAAGCAAAACCATAAACTCTTTTATAGATATGTCGGTTTGTAAACTCCCTATTAATGACACTTCGAACAAGTTTTTGATGCTTTAGGATATCGTCATCTGTCACCGTATTCATTTTAATCACCTCATTTTAATTAATATCGCCCAATGCGCAGAAACTATATCTTAATACATTCATTATTTTCTGTAAAACTTCTCCTTTAAATAACTATAATTAATTATTTAATTTACTAAAACCATCTCACCGTCAATAATTTTATATGTAATAACTGGACTGCTTTTTTCATTATGCACAGGGAAACGAACATTTAAAACTTTTTGATCTCTGTATGATTCATCTTCGTTGTAATTATGAAATGCAAACATATTTCCAAGGTTTCTTCCCATTCCGTCACGCTTCATTTCATAGCAACGTTTCATGATTTCACCTCCTTATAAAAAATTAGGTTAATAGTCTCTTTCAACTATTAACCTAAGTATAAATGATTATTTTATTTATGTAAAGTGATAAATTATAATTTTATTTATTAATTTTGACTACCTCATCTAAGGCTACAGGAAACACATTTTTAGCAAGCTGCAAGATAGCTTTGGCATATTCTTGAATTTCTTTCTGTGCATCATGTTCAAGTCGTTGATTTAGGAAATGGGCTACTGATTGTAAACTAGCAGTCCAATACCAACGTACATATAATCCATAAGCAGGAAGGAATAAACGAGCTTGTTCAGCACAGATTCCTTGTTCCATAGCCCATTCATAACGTTTCAATCCTTGTTCATACATTCTAGTCAATTCAACTGTTGCAAGTCCTCCTAATGTAGCATTAACTATTGCGCCACTTCCCTGTTTGCTATTCTCTGGAGCTAATCTCCATTCATCAGGTTGCACTACATAAAATTCCGGTTCTTCAGTAATATACCTACGAGAAGATTCATTCCAAGCTTCTAAAGAATCTCCTGCACCTTCTTGATGAGATGATCCAATTACGTATTTCCACCATTGGCGGGCTACCATAAGAGGTGCATAACTTTCAAATTGTAAAATAGCATGACGGAATGGTGACGTGTGACCTTCTCTTGCAAGAAACTTAATCAATCGAATATCACCTTCAGTTAGTTCTTTTGATTCCTTTGAATAACTAACTCGCGCTGAATTTACTACAGTTAAATCACTTCCCATTGAATCTACTAGACGAACATATCCTTTATCCAATACATTAATTTTTTTCATACTATCATTCCCCTTTTTATTCGTTTTAAAAGAGAAGGAAATTATCCTTCTCTTAGTTATGTATTAAGGTATTAATAATCTTAAAATCTTCGCTTCATTACTTACTTTGGGGAGCGTGAACCTCTCACCAGCTTTTATCTTATATTTAGGGTTAATCTTGAATTTCATCGTGTTTCCTTTTATTTCTTGTGAAATTTCACTACGTAATTCCTTTACTGACTTCTCAACAGGTTTCTTCTTCTTTTTGATTGTTTGTTCCATTGTTGCAGGTGGAAAATTACCATTATCTTTGTTTGGCGGACTATGTTGCTTTACTTGTTGTGCGTTTTTATTAAAGTTAAAATATCCTAGCGGTATAGTTATTTTAGTTCCATCTGAGAAAATGAATAGGATGAGTGATAATACGATAACTACAGATACTAAGACTTTGTTGACTTTCTTTAGCATATGTATCACTCCTATTTAATTGTTTAAAACACTAATTGCAAAAGCATATATGTAAAGTATGTAATAGACGTTAATTGAATCAAAGTCCCTTTAAGTGTTCTAGTTTTAGCTGCCTTTCTTCTATAGGCATTTGCTTGTTCTTCTGTTGATAAATCTACTTTTTTCTTTCCTTTCACAAAGCCTCTTGAAAACTCTACAATTGTATAAAATAGTAAAATAAGAGTTGGGTATTTAAGTGGATCATACTTTAATGCGACACAATAATAACTGAATGCTGTGATTAAAAACACAACGGCAAATAGTACGAAGAATAGTGATTTAACAACAAATTCATCATTTGCTTTATAATTATCTGCTCCTACTCGTTGCTTTTTAATTTCTTCCTCACACGCTTCTTTTAGAAATCCACTGAATACCTTACCCTTTGCTAATGTGATACAATAATAAGTTAAAAATAACACTGTAAAGAAAATCATCATAATAATTATCCTCCGTTTATTCTAATTTAATTTACTTCCAAAACTTATACCATTTCTTATTGTTCTTACGTTGAGCTTCTTGCTTTTTAATGTGATCTTCAAATTCTTTGTTAGCCTTTTCAAGTGATTTTTCTGTTAGTTCATCTTCAATAACTTCTGACAAATCATCCGTATAATAAACATATCCTCCATCAGTACTTCTAACTTTCTCTTCAATTTGAATTTTCGTATTTAATTCTTTTATGTATAAATAATCTCCTACTTCTAAAAGAGGCTCATTGATTTCTCCTGCCCAAACATCAACATTTTCAATTAATTTTTTACTGGATTCTACTACCGGACGCCACCAACAAAATTCGTGCATTCTACGGTATTTACTACTTTTGATAATTACATTATGTTTCTCCATAATTCCACTCCCTCATTTATATTTATTTTATGTAAAAGAGATGTTTTATAGAGTTTATAGGTTATAAATACTCATAAAAATGAATAACAGATGTAAATATAACCTATAAACAGTAGCCTAAATGTATACTAATGCATGTTTATTATTTTGTCCCTGTACTACCGTGTCCACCACGATTTTCATTACCTAAATGCTCAACTTCAACTAGTTCAATCTCAGGCATTTTCTCCATGATGCGGAATTGGCAAATACGTTCACCTTTTTCAATCTTAGTATTACGTAAAGCATAAGCAGGGAAAAACCAAAAGTCATTGTCACCTTTATAAGACTCATCAATAACTCCCATTGAGTTAGTTTCAATAATTCCAAAGTTTTTAAATGTACTTGATCGTGGTACAACGTGAGCTTCATATCCTTCCGGTAACCCCATAGCTACACCAAGAGGGATTAACTTAAACTCATTTTGTTTTAATTCAATTGTTTCTGCTGCACGAAGATCAATCCAATCTCCTTTTTCAATCTTTGTGATTCTTATTAAGGAAGCATCAGTATATTTAATTTTAATTTGTAGTCGTTTGTTCATTTTAAACCCACCCTTTTATCCTATAATTTATTTAATTAAGCTAATTTGGAAACAATTTCATTTAATTCATCTGGATTAAAACCTGCTGATTTCATCACTAATTCTTCATTATCATTTAATAAAACAAGAACTGGTAAACTCATATCTACATATTTAGCAATAAACTCAATATCTGAGTAATTTTCTACATCAATTTTTTCAGTCTTAACACCGTGATCATCTAATAGATTTTGTAACATCACACACTTTGGGCAGTTACTTTTCTCGAATTTTATCAAACGCATAAATTAAGCCTCCATTATCAATTTTGTTAGTTGCTTTATATTTTCTTGTTTAGGCATTCCTTCAAATTTATATTTAAATATTACTTCGTTTTTGTTCTTAACTATTTCTTCAATTAAATCTAATGCTCCACAGAAATCATCGCCATAGATTGTATTTCCACTTCCAAACAATCCGATTCTTTTCCCATTCAATTGATATAACTTAGGTAAAAGCTGTTTAAAATAAAGAGGGGGAACTCCTCTCCCATATGTAGGAGTTCCTATTAAGATACAATCATAATTAGAAAATAAAACTTCTTCTGGCTTCATATTATTTAATTTATGTATCTTGCAATTTTTGATGTTTCCTTCAATAATTGCAGCCTCAGTCTTTCCGGTTTCACTATAATAAAACAATCCTTTAGAGGTCAAAATCCTCTCCACCTTCATGAGCATAGTTAATAGCGTTACCTTGTAAGAAATCCTGTCTTGTTACAATTTGCTTAGAATCCTTTACATCCCTTTTCTTACTTCCATATGTGACAATCCAACGTGATTTAATTTCTTTGCTTTCAGGAAACGGTTCTTCAAATCCTGCATTGCGACAAATAAGATTAGCAAGATATTCAATATAGTCTTGATATTCTTTAAGACTCATTGTTTCAATCCCATTGAAGATGAATTGTGCCCATTCCTTTTCTCTTTTAACTGCTTCTTTTACAAACTCTAGTGCATATAAATGATTTTCTTTAGTGTTCAATTGTGGAAACTCACCCATAATCATTCGAATTAACGTTCCATAGAATTCTGAGTGCTGAGTTTCGTCAGTTTTAATAAGAGAAATCATGTCATTTGAGCCAATCATTTTTTGATCTCTTGCTAATGAGTGGAAATAAACAAATGCTCCACTGAAATGTAAACCTTCTAATAATTGGTAAGCTAAGATACCTTTAAACGCCACTTCTAAAAATTTATCATCAATTGGTGTATTATTTATAATATGGTATCTGATAGCTCCAATAAATTCTTCAATCTTGTCATATACATGTCTATTTCTATGTTGTAACACTTGAACCTGTTTGATTTCTTCAAATGCTTGATGCTTCTGTTCCCCATTTAACATGGTAGAAGTTAAATACTGATAAGATCGGTTGTGAAGATTTTCAAAATACATAATCTCTGATATTACTGAACGAATACTTGGGTCGGTTACAATAAAACATAGGTACATGTTAAAGTCTGTTGCAATTGAGTCTAATTCATTTAACATACCGGACAATGTATTATAAACATATCTTTCTTTCTCTGTTAGGATAGAATTATACTGCTCAATGTCTTTTCCTAATTTCACCTCATCTTCTGTCCAGTACTCAGCGGATAAATTTTTATGAATTTGCAACATTGCTGGAAACTTCACATTATCCCAATCTCTAATTCCGCTTGCTTTTCCACCAAATATCTTCGTAGCCACATTACTATTATCAGCATTATATACTTTAAATGGTTTATAACTCATCAAATACATCCTCCTTATGCTTCACACATTGCACAGCCATCTTCACGTACATAGTCTTCAGTGTAGGTATAATAAATTGTTTTTAAGTTTTTGTTCCACGCTGCAACATCTAAACGTAACATTTCTGAACCTTTAATTGATTTTAATACATGCATATTATGACTAATTGCCTGATCAACATATTTCATAGCTGCTGAAATAATATTAATTGACCACATTTCATCCATTTGGAATCCAGATTTATAGTAATCTTTTGTTTTTTCATTGTAGTTTGATGGAACAATAATGACATTTAATCCTGATTTTTGCTCACGATACACAACTTCATAAGGAGGATCACAGCTTGGTGAGCCATTCATAATGATACTGTTACTTGATGTAGGAGCAACTGCCATCAGATTACCATTTCTCATAGCTTGTTTTGCCATTTCCTTAATTTCCATCCATCTTTCTGAAGTGTAATTACGTTTCTCAAAATACTCACCTGTGTTCCACTCTGACTCTTCAAACACAGGATATGAACCTTTTTCAATCCCTAATTTGTGAGAAGCAATAATAGCTGCTTGTGAGATTTGTTCAAATAATTTATCTGTAAATGAGTATGCTGCAAATGAATCCCAATGAATTTGATTTTCTGCTAATAAAGTTGCTAATCCTAAAACACCTAAACCAATTGCACGATATTTATAATTTGTAAGTGTGGCTTGTGGGACGACAGTACGATTTAAACTAATTACATTGTCGAGTAAGCGTACTTGAATATCAATCACACGTTGTAAATCTACATCTTGTGTGAACACATTCTGTACTACTAAAGAACTTAGGTTGCATGTTACTAAGTCACCACTTTTAATTCTTGTAGTTACAATCCCTGTTTCGTTATCTGTTTGTTCTTCAATTAGCTCATCATAGGATTGGTTCTGGATTATTTCCGAACACAAATTCGAACCATAAGGCATTCCTTTATGAGAGTTTGGATTATATCTTGCGGAAGTATCACTGTAATACATGTAAGGTGTTCCACTAGTTTTACGTGCTGTAAAAATTGCTTTGTAAATATCTGTTGCATTTACCGTTTGTTTTAATTCTAAGTCTGCTTTTTCAATTAAACGATAATAATATGTAAATGCATGGTCTTCGGCATTTGGTTCTTCTTCATCTTTTAGTTTTTTCTTATCGTACAGTTTGTTAATATCAATACCTAATTTCTTTTTTACCTCATATGGATCGACAATCGTCCATGTCTTTTTAGCAACCAATCTACGCATGAATTCGTCTGGAATACATACAGCAGTTTTAATTGAGTGCGCACGTTTTTCTTGTGAGCCTGTTTTCAATCGTAAATCTAGAAAGCTGAAAATATCAAAGTGCCATACCGGATGATAAATTGCTATCCCTGCAACTCTTGTTCCAAGCTGGTTTACATATTCAGCTAACACACTCATTGATCGTGCTGGATGTACAACTCCTGTTGATCTTCCTTTAATTCCACGAATCCATGAACCATTCGCACGTAAGAAGCCACTGTATATCCCAATTCCTGCTCCGTTTTGGCTAAATCTTGCTGTTTGTTGCTGCACATCATAAATGTTGTATAAATCATCATTCCACGTAATCTCATGACAAGAAGATAGCGTTCCATGAGGTGTTCCAGATGACTTTAGCGTTGGAGTTGCTAATCCTACATAGTGATTGCTTAATGCCCAATATGCTTCTTTGACTAACTCCATACGTTTAGATTTCTTTTCATCTTTTAACAAATAAAGTGCCGTTGTCATAAATCGTTCTTGTGGTAACTCTAATGTTTCTCCTTGATACCCTTTAACTAAATATGTATGATTTAAAAGGAACAATCCAGCATAACTGAATAATTTGTCTTTAGATTTATCAATTAGATTCCCAGCTTGCTTTAGTTCTTTGTCTGCATACGAATTTAAAATATCCTCAGAATATAACCCTTGTTCAGTCATCATTCTTACAAATGATAAGTAGTCGCCATATCCTTTTTTATAATCGAATCCTCTTTCTTTAGACGCTCGTTTATATAGTCTTCTTCGTAATGTAGATGCTGACATGTGTGTATACTCTGGAGTATCTGGACTAATCTTTTCATTGGCTTCACGAATAATTAAATCAAACAACTTATCTGCACAAATTTCTTTTTTACTCAAAACATCGTCTACTACTCTGTCTTTAATATCTTGTATTGTAGTAGGATCATATATTTTCTCTGAATCCGTAACAATTTCATCAAAAAATCTATCAAAACGTTCTTTATCAAAATCAGTCTTTTGAATGTATGATTTGCGGTCTTTTAAGATTATCGTCATTTATTACACCTTTCTTTTTCTATAATTTATTTATGTAATTTTATTTCCTCTTACCAACCAAATGGTACATCATTCCATGTTCCTTCTGCTGCATGAGCTTCCTCTAAATTAATTTCACTCATAGCTTCATATCCTTTTGCCATCAATTCCTTATCGACACTGATCTTTTTCTTCTTGTCTTCCTCAAATTCATTGTCATGATAATGTTTTAATGCTCCCATTCAATCTCCTCCTTTTATTTTATAAATGATTAATTTATTTATAAAAAGGATTTACATTGTATCACCACCTTGTCTCGCATGTGTTTATTTTATAACAGAATATAAGTTATGTCTAGTATAAATATATAATTTATTTATGTAATTTTTAATTTAGGTAAAAGTGACAATTTATTTAACAACTTCCATTACATGTTCAAATTTATGTGGAAGACTATAACCAAGTTCTTCAATTTGAACATCTAAAAGAGTTAAACGAGATACACTTTCAAAATGTCTATATTTACCAATCGAACTGGTAAATACATTCGGAGATAAACTATGTCCTTCTTTATATAATTTATTATCAATATAAATCCCTTCCCAGTCTCCGCTTTCAATATCTACATAAATTAATGACACAGCTTTATTTTCCATAAATTCCATTCTCCTTTATTATTTTTTTTAATTACTTACCTTCTTTCCACTCACTGATCAATTTTGTGATTTCATAAATATTATTTTCTACTGACATGGCATTCACCTCACTTTCTACCAAATAGCGTTTTTGTTTTAATCTCTAATCGCATAAAATAAATTCTTGATAAATTCTTCACTTTGTTTGTCAGTTATTTTCAACTCACCTTTTTCATGCAGAATTGAAAGGATTCCCGTTAAAATAAGCTTTTCTGTCCCTGTCATTTGATAAGTGTACATAGTTTCTTTTTTGACAAAATTCATTCTCCACTCCCCCTTTTGTACAAAATTCAAATTGTATAACACTTATTTACCTTCTTCTCCAAACAGCAGATAAGTTACCTCATAAGTCCCATGTTCAACGTACATATTAACCCTCCTTTCCTACTTTAGATTTAATTCTTTCAGCTTCTCATCAACTAAATCTTGAATTATTTGACTAAAATTTCCATAATGCATTCCTTGTTTCTCATACTTCATGCTTAAGTCAGCCAATGATGACAATGTTTCTGTGGACACTTTAATCTCAGTCATTGTTACCATTCCACGTAAAAGTAAGCTCAACATCGTTGTAATCTGGAATCTCAAACTCTACCTTAATATCATTTTTACCTAACTCTTGCTCGACAAATTGCAGATCAAAATTCGTAGCAAATTCATGCAACTTAATATTTGTCATAAAAGATTGTGGCTGTGAATTAAGTGTAAATGTATTCAATTCACAATTTTTCTTAACTTGTAACACTTGATTAATCAATTCTTGCTCTTTCGTCATCTTTATTTCCCCTCTCTTACGACTCTGTATTTTCCATACTTCCTTCCAAACTCATTACTTGAATCTCCATCTTCATGTGCTACATCAAACAGATTACCTTTTATTCTTCCTCCACGATCAAGTACAATGCAAGATGTCACTTCATCACCAATCTTGATTTCAACGATTGAATACAACTTAATGCTTGGGTCTGCTGCTATTACTCTATAACCTTGATAATAAATTCCATTATTCAAGTTATATCCTGTTGCTGTAATACTTCCGCCTTCCATTCTATTGTTTGCCGGATAATAAGCGGTGAATACTCCATCATGCCATGACTCAGCTTCTCGTTGAATTCTTTCTCTTTCTTCCTGTTCAGCCTTTTTTCTAGCTTCTTCTTCAAGTCGCCTCTGTTCCTCTTCACGTTTTAATCGTTCTTCATACTCTTGAGTTGCTTTTTGAAATGACTCAACTTGTTCTTGTCTATTTGCTGGTACAGCTTTAATAGTTTTTGTTTCTCCATTTACATTGAATGTATGTATAGCATCATTCTCTAACACGTTCATATGTGTTGATTGAATTACAACTTCATTTGGTGCAGAGATCGGAGCTGTTAGAACTCCTAGCATGGTGAGTGCTTTTATCACTCGTAATCACCTCGTTTTTATAATTAATTATTTTATGTAAAACATAAATTTTATTCTCTTTCACGATTCATGTCCTTATACTCAGTGTCAGTTATCATTAAAGAAATACATTCATTACAACCGACAGTTCCATCTCGAAGCTGAAACCAGTAGTAATCATTCTCACATTTACATCCTCGTTCTTTTGCTATTTTCCACATTTCTCTTTTCTTTTTAGATGCCAAGTCAATTCCTCACTTCTCAGTGAAATTCTAGATTTATTGAGCCATATCTATAAATTTCTTATAATCCTCTTTTAACCATTTGTCTATCTTTTTCATCCTTTCCTCATCATATATGGTATTATCCGATATATACCATTCTGTATAATCATTCTTATGTTTACTTGAATTACAACCTGTACATGCAGTAACACAATTTGATAAATCATTATCACCATTATTAGTTGCATGTTCTTTATGTAAACCTTTATTGAATTTCTCTTGCGCTTCTATTTCTGTCATTCCACAATACGCGCAAGAATGGTTAAAATAATCTTTACATGCAGTCCATTGATTATTTGTAATTTCAAACATTTTATCTTTGTATTTTTGATGATATTCTTTTACTTTATCAGGATTATTCTGCAACCATTGCTTACGTTGATCCTTGTATAACTTATTTCTGTTTCTTTTCTTAATTCTTCCTTCTGGTGAATTTTCAACTTTAGCAACAATTTCTCTTGCTCTTTCTCTATGATTGACATTCCAAGTTTGACTCTTTCTACTTGCGCACTCTTTACAATAGGGTTGATAATAAGTGTAATTTCCTCTTGTTTTAGACTGTTTATGTTGACTGTAAAATTCACTTAATTCTTTTTCCTTATTACAAATTGAACAATTTTTTATTTCCACTTTTTCTAAATTACCCCCCATATATTATTTATAATCTTATTTATAAAACTACATTTTCGTACTCTTCACACTTTATGTAACCATTTTCATCAGTATCATAGACATTTATATATTCCCCATCTAATTCTCTACATTGAACGTATGTATAATACTTCCCTTTATGTTTAAAGATAATGTCTCGATATTCTCGTTTTCCTTCTTGTTCCCATTTGCCTGTTTTAATATGATACAAGTCTTTCTCAATCCAGTGTTCTCCCCAAGCAATACTTTCCTTTAAATCTTCTAGCAAGAATTTCACTGTTATCCTCCTCCCTTACTTATATGATTAAAGAGTAGGTTTTTCATGCCCTACTCTTTAACTCTTGTTTATATTATAAATAATTATTTTATTTATGTAAATGCTTATTTTCTATTTTTTATAAATATTTTACTATGTTCTCTAATTGATGGACAGTTTCAATTAACTTATTAAAATTTTCTTCATATTGCTTCCATATGAAATAAGGCATATCGTCAGCTTCCAGTTTATCTGATATTTCGTAGATTTGTTCTTTAACTGAATCAACAAGATCATTTAGTTCTTTTACAATGTAATCATCCATTGACTCACCCTTTCATTAAAACAGATATTTTACTCTATGTAAAAACTTACTTTTATAGTGAATCACTTTTTATACTTTTCCGGTAATATATACTCTCCCTTTGCTTGTAAATGAAACAAAATACTATTCAATGCCATAAACTCTTCCCACGTTAATCTTGGCTTTCCTTTAACTTCATTTTCAATCAATTCTTCTAAAATTTCAGCACTCTTTTGCAACTGATCTTTTGCTATCATTTAGACTCGCTCCAATTCTTAACCATATCGAAATTACGTTCTTTTAAGTTAATATTGATCATCATCTTTTTAATTCCTTCTTCCGTTTCTGGTGACACTTCAAGCAGTCCTCTTAATTCATCTTCTTTGTACCATAAAGTTGTATACCCGCCCGTATGTACAAAATACTTTATCTCCTCTGTTGTATTTTGCTTAGATTCAACGTACTCGTATTTTCGTTGTTTAATAGTTCCACGTACTCCAGTTTTTTTTAAGATTCACTTCATCACCAACATTAAATTTGAAATTTTTCATATTAACACACTCCTTTTTTATAATTTATTTTATGTATTAACTATTTAATAACCTTTGTTTTTCTTCTTCATAATACTTTAGTTGTTCTTCAATTCTTTTCAGTTTTAGTTGTTTTTCTTTATCTTTATGATCTATTAAATATGTATCCCATTTCTTTTCTAACTCCCACAAATCTCTTTGCTCACCATTGAAACTTGAATTATGTATTGTTTCTATTTTCTCCAATTCAAAAGACGGAGCTACCCAATCACATCCCTCACCACAGCATCTTGCAGCCTCATTGTATCCTTTCATATCAGGAGTACAGTCACAATATCTCCAATAGCGTTCATCATATTTTAGAGATATTTCATAATGATAATTCAACTGATTGCTCAATCCAAAGTTTTCTGGATTGTATTCATCATGCAGGTAGACAATGAATTTACCATTTGTGTATCCGTCACTGTCATCTTCATCATGTCTAATTTCAAAGAAATACTTTTCGCAATCATCAATTAATGGTTGTAGCCCTTCTTTATCCTGCAACAGTGTTTCATAATGTCCTATGTATTCGTATAGCTCATCCTTCCTTTCAGCCAATAAATAATCTTTTAATGATTCAAAGAAACTTTTGTTCATAGACATTCCTCCCTCATGATTTCAACTAATTTTCGAGCATCTAATATTACACTTGGATTTGTTGCTAATTGAAGAAAATCCTTTGTTGATATTGCCTCTTTATCCATTTTTACATTATCAATCTGCTGCCAGAAAACTAGGAGAAGTTGTTTGTCAGTTAAATCTCCTAGTTTATTTAGCAGTGATTCTACGTTACTTACTATATCTTTTGACGTCATTAACCATAATCCTCACGATTTCATTACTATTAAATAATTCAGTGCTATATGGTATTACACGTAAGCCAGACTTTGAAATCGAATTATTAAATTTATCATTTATTTTACTTACCATAGAGGTGTCTACGTAATCATCTCCCCTTTCTTCAATTCTTTTTTTAATCATTTTATCACTAGCATAGAGATAAAACAGGATTGCTTTATCTCTAATTAAATTTTCAATGTCTTTTCTTTGTCCATTCGTTAAAATAGCGTAATCATCATAGAGACTTGCATACACTTCATTGCTATAAATAAAGCGATCAATGATAGTATTGTCTATTTGAGCAACTGCTTTAAAATGATCAAACAATTCTTCATTAGAGCATTGTGATAATTCAAATGAAGAACCTTTAACTACATTCATCCCTAGTTCTTTACTTAATTTCTCAGCAATCGTTGTCTTATAACAACATTCATTTCCTTCTAAAATTATCAGCATTGTATTCTTCCTTTCTAGGTATAATTTCAATTTTACTTTAATGTCGCAAAGACATCCGTTACCTCATCAATATACGAAATATCCACCGTATAAACTTCATGATCAGTATGTTGACCTTCTTCGACTACTTCATAATCAAATCCATCATTTAACCATTTAACAAACATCTCATATTTCCACCCATACTTAGTTTCGGTGACTGTGAATTCTTCAAGATTGTGAAGTTGTCTTTTAAGTATTTTTTCTACTTCATCTTGAAGCTCTTTTTTAGAAATGCCCCCATAATATTCACGTATATGACATGTAAAATAACCGTCACAACCAAATAACCTAGTATATACAGATTGTTCACCGTTTTTATCCTTTATGTTTTCATGAACAGTCATATAATACGAATTTGGATATACTTTCATTAATTGTCCCCCCTTTCCTGTAAACTCTGTCTTTTATGTTAAATTACTATTCTCTTACTCTGTCTGTTACAAGACGTAAATTTCCATTCTCGTCTATATCTTCAATTAAGCACAATGAATGTTGATAAATACTATTCTTGTATGTCTTAGGTATAAAGTTGTTACCTCTTCTGAAGCCTGTTAATAATAACTTCTGTCCTCGTGTAAACCACGACTTTTCAAGAACTTCTTTTTTGTCGCCAGCTTTTCTTGAAATCTGCTTATTGTAAAATGAGAACTGTCCACTATAGAATTTTACATTTACAACGCCATCATCTGTTAATACTGTTACAGTATGTTTATTTTTATTTTTGTCTAATACTGTTCCAGCGATTCTGTATGTCTCATACTCATACATTTGTCTCCCTCTCCAAGTATAAGGACGACCCTTTATTGGTTCTTCTGGCTGCTCAAAGAAATTAACAACTCCATACTTCTCTTTATCAAGGTGTGACAACTCATGTTCGTTATAATAATAAGAAAGTGCATCCATTTCCCATTTACTCAATGACCCTACACATTGATTTTCCCACTCTACTTCAATTAATTTTTCATTTAGAGACTGAAGAATTTCCTCTTTAGATATCCATTCTTTAATAATCTCCATCTTTTTATCGTATTCTTTTTTAAACTTTTTCTCTGAAATAACTAGCTTTCCATTATGTAATTCAACAATACAATCCTCTGAGAAATGCTCATTAAAGAATTGTGTAGCTATGTCATCTAATAAGAGCAATTTATCTTTTGGCTTTTCAACTGTTTTAAATACTTTTTTTGAAATATAGTCTTTATATCTAAGAAACCTCACATTTAAGCTGAACTTTTCAGGGACTAACTCATATTCAATGAGTGTTTTAAAGTTTGCCATTGTTAGCTTATTTTTAGGTTCAACAATCCTTTCAATAAACTTCCTCATGATTTCTTTTCTGTCTCCAAATGACTCAAAACTTCCACCTTTAATTAATTGAATCACCTGTTTTTTCTTAATTAAACCAGTGTTAAACATTCTTTCAATGAAGTCATTGAATGAACTGTAAGGTCTATTCTCGATAATCAAATGAACCACATCATCTCCAATTCCATTCATGCCTTTCGTTCCAAAGATGATTGAGTTATTTTTAATGTCAGGCGTAAATCCAAACCCAGCTTTATTGATGTCTGGAAGATCAATCTTAATACCTCTTTGACGAATTGTTCCTATTGCAGAAGCAACTTTTCCATAGTTGGTGCTACGTTTTTTCTTATCCTTATCTTCTTCATCGGAACTGTTTTCTTCATCTTCAATTCCTCCACTGTTTACGGTTAAACAAGCCGTATTCCAATAAAGAGGATTGTAACGATAGTTTAAATTGAGTTCTTGAAGCGCAATTACTGAGTAAGCTAACGTATGTAAAAGTGAGAAACTGTAGCCCAATTGTCGTTTAATCTGCACATTCCACACATATTTCAGTAAGTTTTCACTAGTTCCAGCTTCTCTCCCCTTTTTAAAGAACAAATCCTGAACTTCTTTAAGTACATTTGCTTTCTTTTTAGCTATCCCTTTTCTTAAAAAGTTAGATTCTTTAATGTCAAAATTGGATATGTTTTTATCCATAACCATTTGCATTACAACCTCTTGCGTGTCTGCCACTCCGTAAATGTCTTTTAGATGTCGCTCCATTACAGCTATTTCATCATCAGTTAATCCATGTTCTTTCATTTCCTGATACCAAAGATTAATATCATTTTTGTACCTTACATATGTATCAACTGGCTGTTCTTCTCCTTCAGCCATCAATCTCATTAGAGAATTGGTTACTGCTGCTTCAAGTAAGTTTTGTGGTTTAACTTTTACTGCGGCACCGTGACCAACTTCTGTTGAGAATTGGAATAAATCCATTATTTCTCCTTGCCCTACCATGTCCCATAGATTCTTATCCTCATATTCAATAACATCTGGATGAAGATATTTGTTATAAGTTGCTTTTAAGCTTCCTTGCCATTCTATTTCATTATTTTCAAGCAACTGATCAAGTGTAACTCGTATCTTGTCTAGAGCTTCGATTGTTAATAAATCCATTTTTACATTTCCCATTGCTTCAACATCACCCATGTCAAACTGAGTAATTGCTACGCCTTTAGGAGTTTTCATCATTGCACTAGATTTATTATAATGCTCATTGAATAGCACAATCCCTGCTGCATGAGATGATCTTTTATTTACCAATCCTTCAATTTTCAATGCTGTTTCCTTTAAATTTGGATACTGTTCTATCTCACGGATAAATTCTTTAATTGGCTTACGTTCCTTCTCTTCATTTCCAAATAAGCAATCCGATAGCGACCAGTTAGAACCACGTTCAAAAGGTATCATTCCACTTAGAAATTGAGCAATATCGTTGTCAATTCCTAACCCTCTGCATGCTGTTTGCAAAGCACTCTTGCTTCCTTCTGTACCGAACGTTGCTATTTGTAACACACGATGCTCACCAAACTTATTTTTCAAAGCACGAAGAATTTGTTCACGTTTAGCTCCTTCTGTGTCAATATCAACGTCAGGTAGGTCGGGACGGGATTTATGAATGTGCCGCCAATGAGGAAGCTTATAAGGAAGTGGATTAATCTGTGTAATATCTAAAAGATAATCAATTAGAAACCCTGCTGCGCTACCCCTTGCAGCTCCAACTAAACTATTGCCTCCACATTCATCATCCCAAATTAAATTAATGATCTCTCTTACTGATATGTAATAAGATGGCATTGTTTGATTTAGAGAAATACTTATCTCCCAAAGTTCTCCAAGCTCATCATTTAGACGACTTAAAATCTCATGGAATTCTTCTTTAGAAAGCTCTGGCTTATGCAACTTCTCTAAAAAACCATCTTCCAATAATTTAAGTAAATATCTGTCTTGCTCATCTTCAGAATGTGCAATTTTTGAGATGTATTCGTATTGTTCATATGCTGGCTTAAATAAATGTTTTAATTCAAAGTTAGGCAATTCCATTTTAGGTATAATTGGTTCATGCTCTATTGTGTAATCAGAAATCATTTCCCCAATTAAAAGTGTATTCTTCAGAGCATCAGCAATTATCTCTTTATCTATTCCAACCATTCTTTTATAAATTTCATCTTCAGTATGGAGAAAACAAGCTTCATAAAAATCATCAACTTCTCTATCTCCATCTTTTGAATTTAAAAACGCCTTATGTATTTGTCTGTCTTCTGGTCGAAGGAAATGTGTATCAGTAGTAACTATTCTTTTTAGTCCATAATGATCTGCAATGTCAATCAATTTATGATTACAGTAGATTTGTTCTTCTGATAATGCTGGTTGTAATTCAATAAAGAAATTGCTTTTACCAAAGACATCAATACACCATAGAATAAACTCATTTAACTTATTCCTATGATAGACAATTCCTTCACTATCTCCTTGTTCTTCACATTCCTTTATTGCTAATAGTTCAATATTTACTTCAGACCCCAAACATGCACTAGAGGCAATTAAATGACCCGGATTCTTTTCTACAACTTCTTTCAAATCTTCTTTAGTTGTAGGGACACGCTCCATTGTTCCTGTGTAAAACGAACTTCCCCATGCCTTACTAGACAATATTCTTAGCTGTTCATGACCTATTTCATCTTTTGCTAAAAGAAGAAAATGAGGAAACTTTGTAACACCAGATTTATAATTGTCTTTTACTGATTCCAAGCTATCAACAAGATAAATTTCATTCCCTAATATGAGCTTAAAGTCTTCTGACATTTTCATTTTATCTTTCATTTTTCTTACTTCTCGAATTGCATTTAGGTGAGAAGACAAACTTTCATGATCAGTTATTGCTAATCCTTTGTATCCTAAATTTACAGCTGTTTCAAGTAAAGAAGATACAGTATTTGTTGTATCTAATAAGCGTATGTTACTGCCTCTATCTGTGTGATTATGACAACCAATAAGACACAATGGGTATCACCCCTTTCTTTGATTAATTGTAATTATAAATCATTATTTTATTTATGTAAACCATAATTTGTTAAAAAATAAATTCTTTTTTCTTCACCTTCACTACTTCAAAATCCTCAATTGCAATTTGAGCAGTCTCTTTACCTTCATATATATTCATACTAGCTTTCCCAACTACATCAAATACCAAATTCTCACCTTTGCTTATAATATCATTGTATGTATCTTCATTGCTGAAAAACTTAACAAATTCAATCCCTCTATATGTAAATTTAATTGTGTTCTTATTTTTACCAATCAGTTGCATATCTTCTTTGTTTACACTGACTTCTTTAATTGCTAATAATGGCTCTTCTACTTTTTGCCCCCATATGTTTCTGTAGCCATACAATTCTTTAATGAAACTCTCTTTTAGCTGTTTAGCCGGAATAACAAAATCAACTTCATGTACATCCATATCAATTTCAATATCTTTCAACTTATCATTAATTAATTCATTTACTTCTATTAATTTTTCACCCTCAATTTCTACTCCAAAAGCATTGCCATGACCTTCACAATAAATAAATTTCTCAGTATCATTTAAAAACTGCTTTAAATCTTTGATTGCTCCTTTTTCATAACCCCTTGCTGATCCTCCAAAGACATTTGTATCATCCTTCTGTCTTAACAGTAAGACAGGTCTTTTATACAGTTTACAGAGCTGATTAGCTACTAATCCACTTAGGTTTTTATCTAATATGTCAGTAGTATTTACAATTAGAATCTTGTTGTCCAGTAAGTTTTTATCTTTAACTCTTTCCTCAATAGCTGCTACTCCTTTGTCTCTTATTCTATTCTGCTTACTTTTCAAATTAGTCAATATCCTTGCCATTGCTGTTTCAAGTCGTTCTGATTCTTTCTTTCTTGTATTATAAATTAACTCATTTTCTTCTAAGAATGCCTTGAACATGTTCTCTTTTTCTTCCATTGATCCAACTCGTACACAAGCATTAATTAATGGTGTGATATAAAAAGAAATTCCTGTAGGTGCCACTTCATTTTTCATGGAATAAGCTTGTTTTTCTAATAATGCTTTAAGAAACGAATTTTTAATGTTCTTTAAGCCCTCGTAAATATAATAGCGTGTTTCTGATTGTCTTTGGTCTGCTAAATCTGAAATGTTCCCTATTGCTGCTAAATCCATATAATAATTGGCATAGTTAACACCTAACTTTTCATCAAGGGCTTTTAGGAATTTCAAAACTATACCTGCTCCAGTGAAAGTTTTGTTTTCATATTCAGGTGATAACTGATTATTAACTACAATAGCATCTTCAGACTCTTTATCACATTCATGATGATCTAATACAATTACATCAATACCACGTTTTTTTAATTGCTTATGTTCTTCATACTGATTAGAGCCGCTATCTGGTAAAATAACCAAACTAATGTCTTCAGGAACAGTATCAACAATAACTCCATGCTGCTTTCCTTCTTGCAATCTCCACTGAATTTTAATTGTAGGAAAAACCTTTTTTAAATAATGAATCAGCATAGCGCTTGAAGTGTAGCCATCAGGGATCGCTGTCTACTTGAACAAACAGCTCTCCACCTCCTTCTACATGGCGCAATAAGCAATCTACTGCTCTGTTAATATTATGCAATTTTGAATGATGAATAACATTTTTCACAGATAAATTCAGAAAGAATTCCTTATTAGAAATTCCTCTATTTTTCAATACTGTTTCAATAGGGCTTAAATAATCATTTTTACCAATTAACTCATATTTCACTATATCACCTCATGTACGGTAGTTATTTCATACTTGTTTTGCATTAACTTCTCTAATACTTCCTTCCCTTTATCTGCCGGAGACTCTTTGAAGTCTAAAAGGTTTTGATCATCCCAAAGCACATAAACTCGACAATATGGAGTGAATTTATGTGCAAATTTTATTAGCCTCTCTTGATATTCAAGTACCTTCTCTTGATATATCTCTTCGCTTTCATCCTCTTTTTTTGCTCTAAATTTATCAAAAGCAATGAATACCTCTTCTACACCTAAACTCAATGCTATATCTCTATGAAAATTTGATACATTACTTGAGCAAACTGCACATGTAAAATTAAAATCTCCATAGAAATCTTGGCATTTCAGAACACTTTTTTCTCCCTCAAAAAACATTATTTTTTTCAATTTTTGTACTGCATATTTAGTTTTATGTAACCCATAAAGATTCATCATAGTCATATGATTATATAGTTTATTTCCAATCATCATAGGCATATATTTCTTTCCGTTTTCTATATCTTCTTGCTTTAATGCCCTTCCACGTAATCCTATGAATCTTGAATTAATATCTCTATGAACAATAGAGATTTTTTCTTCTCTTATGTAATAGCCAATTTCAAATTCTTTCATTGTTTCTACACTGATATTGTCATCAATCCATGTCTCATGAGGTAATTTCAGCATTACATCCAAAACCTTTTCATCATATAGAGGTAATTCTGTATTGATCTTTTCTTTCTTTTTGAACTTATTTAACCAGTCCCAGTCATCTATAAGATTGTGTTCTTCGTGCGTAATTTTACTATCTCTTGTATAATGCTTCCCTGTTAAACCAGCCACATATTGAACTGCTTGAGGGAAGGTCAATCCTTTTGATTTAACTACCAAGGAATAAACATCAAATGAACATGAACACTCTGTGTAACAATGAAACATTTTTGTTTCATGATAGTAGTAAAGCTTTTGACTACTTCCATGATGGCATATTGTTGAAAAAATAAGATTGTCATTCATATCTTTCTTAGATTCTTTACTACCTAAATCCTTAAGAATTAATTTTATATCAGATGGTGTAAGTTCTTCTTTGATTCTGTCCTTATCAAGTGCCATATTAGCACCCCTTAAACATCAAGTTTCTTTGTTCTAATTTCTGTTGGTTTAATAGGAATCGGCTCATAATTATTTTTTGTTAAAAACAACTCCTCTTGTCTCATTGTATCGAAATCTACATACAGCCAAAGCTTGCAATCTTTGTATTCTGTTTCACGATTCTTATATATGTGATAAACGATATTAGGCTCTTTGTAAAAGCCATTTCTCATTATTGGCTCAATCGCTTCCAAGTCTTTTTGAGTAGGAGACAGTGCAATAATTCCTTTTGTTGCTTTATCCGCAATTGCTTTTGATCCCCTTAATACCGTACTATCAGCATTCTCGATGTTCTTCCATTCTCCATTAACCTGTGTTGCTGTTTGTATGTATACATTGTATCTTTTTCGCATTTGGTCTAAGCGGTTCATGAACATAAATAACACCATGTCTTCACGTAATTTCATTCCCTTAGAAGAATTTGCAATTTCCTCCAAGATGCTCATTGAAATATGTAAGTAATCAAAATATATATACTGTGCCTGATTATCAATAATATGCTGCTTGATTTTATTTTCTATTAACTGAGTATCAAAATCTGGTATGTATTCAATCCAAAAGTTACTTCTTTCTAAAATTTCAACTGCCTTTTCTAATCGTTTATCTTCCTCTTCATCTGTTGCACCATCTTTAATTTTTCTTTCTGGAACTCCAGAAATATAAGCTAAAATTGTACTTTGAAGGGCATCTCCTTCTATTTCTGTACTGATAAACAGGACATTCTCACCATTGTTATTCCATACCCATTCTTCTTTTTTCAAGTCATAAATTTCATCAATTGCCATGTCTGTTGCTTCAGCCAATGCCAATCGTGTTTTACCTAAGTTTGAAGGAGCTGATCTTAATCCTAGACTTTTCAATTTTGCTCCCCTAAATATTGTATTTTGTATATCTCCAATCATTGAGATTCCATAGTCAGGAGTTTGCTTATATTTCTTCAACAGCTCTTTCGCATTTGAGGAAGCATGAATAGTCTTTGTCTCATGATTATTTGAAAACATATTGGCAATTTCAAGTAGCTTTTTATCAAAATGCTCTATGATGTTGTCAATTGTCAACTCTTCAAATTTAGCAACCATTTCCTCCGATTCTTTAGGACTAATAATACTTTCATCATAAATCTCTGAAACATCAAACCCATTTTTCTTATACATTCTAAGTAAACTAAATTTTTTTAAACGATTATAACTATAATCAAGGTTTCTAATATGCGACTGTTCTAAGGCGTTTTGAAGGTACTCCAATCCATCATTGTCATTAAATACTTTATACTGCACATCGTAACTACTAATAAAGTTATCTATCATCATTAGATCAATTTCTTCAATTCCTTGACTTTTAAGATTGTTAATTGCTGCAAAAATAATTACATAAAAAGAGGACTCTCCTTCTGCAAAGAAATCGTCTTTATGGAATTTATATTTTTCATCCTCTAAAAGAGAAGGTTTTTTCATCAAATTCCCCAATACTTGAAATATGCTTCGCTTACACACCAAACTCATTTATCATCACCTCGGCTACAAAGAACTCATATCAATTTCTTTTGTTTTGTTTTCATACATAAATTTAGGAGATTGTACAACTACTGTTCTTTTTTCTGTGTTTATATCATCTGTGCTTAATTTTTTTACACTCTCTTCAACTTTCATTTTGACAATGTAATGTTTCTTTGCATCTTCATATACATAAGGAATTATCCCTATTCCTGTTCCTTCTTGCGGTCTATTGCCTAACGTTTCAAAGAAATAGCGTAATGCTAATTCCATTCCTTTGTATTTTAAATGCTGTTCTTCATGAAACTCTTTAATTTGTTTCAACATTAACCCAGATGGAATATCTAATTTATACAGTTCGCATATGTATTCAATTAACCCATTTCGATCCTGTGACTCTTGCTGCCAATTATTAAAGCATTCTTCATGGTAATATTTTTTCTTATGTTCAATTGAATCTTCTTTGTCTAGTTTTTCGCCACATCTAGGACATTTAACTTGCCTAGCCATTTCCTCACCTTCTTATGAAAATAGGGAGTTAGATTTTTATCCACTCCCTATTTTTTATTTATATATTTAATTTATTGACCTAACATCTCTTTCAGATCATCTAATATAACAGCCATTACTTGCACTTGACCTTTTTTACATTCAGTAACTTTTTTACCAGCCCCAAGATGTTTTTCAACCACGTACTGTAAATCTTCTAGTTGGTCATTCTCATCAAATTGATTCCCTAATTCGATAATTTGTTCCATTAAGTCCTCATAATTTAAAGCATCAGACTTAAATCTTTCATTTTGCTCTTCATAGGATACAGCTTTAACACCTTCCGCTTCTTCTTGTCGCTCAATAGCTGTCGCAATAACGCTTTCTAAATTTTCCGCTGTAAATTCAGGAAGATATGTATCAATATAATCAAAACGTGATCGAGCAAAGAATTCATCTGTTTCTGCAAACCAAGCTGATGACTTAATAACATTTTTATCTTCATCAACACCGTTACTTGTTAAGTAAACTACAATGTCCGAGTTGTCAATGATTGGCTTAATTGAACGTTTATCTCCTTTAGGAATAGCTTTGCCTTCTTTAGTTTCTTCTTGATGTGAAATAAATACTAATGTGTATCCAGTTCCAAGCAATTTATCAATCTCTGTCCAAAACTCTGATTCATATTCTTTCCAAAGTCCATATCCATTGTTACCTTCACCGATACTTTCAACTCCATGTTTCTTACATAGAAAGTCTTGGCAATATAAAGCACTTGTGTATACTTCATCAAAAATAATTGTTTGATATAATTCTTTTGCTTTATCTAATGTTTTAGGATCAGTTAATTGTTTATTAATTTTTTTAAAGTCTCTCCAATTGTTAATTGGTAAGAATGGGATACCACTGATTGCACGAATTCCCTTTTCAAATCCCAAATAGAAAGGCTTTTTCATCCGAGTTGCTTGTTTAGTTTTACCTAAGTTATTGCTACCATAAACAGTGATAACTTTACCTTCTAAACCTTTTGCTACAACTGACACTTGTGGATTAAAAATATCGAAACTCATTTATACACGTCTCCTTTTATTCGTTTATTTTATTTATGGGTTGGAGTGTTACCTCCAACCGGATTTTAAGCAACTTTTATTCTATGTATTTATTAAAACGGTAAATCGTTTGTATTAAACTTAGGTTTCTTATCTTCTTTTGGCTTTGTATCAAACCCTTTTTTCTTTTCTTCTTTCTTAGGTTCATTTTTCTTATTTTTCAGTTCTTCTAAATAAATTTCACGTTCAGTTAATGCTTTTTTAATTGTTTCACCACTATATGATTTTACATTTTCTTCATCATAAGGTTCTGATCCACCAGTAATTATATACTCACGAACTGTTTTACGATTAATTTTTTCTTTTGGTTTACCAAATCCTACTTCCTCAAGAACTTTCGTAATTTCTACTTTATTAACAATATCACCATAAACTTTTACTGTTGAACCCGGTTCATAATTATCCTGAATATATTCCACTGCACCTTCATTTTCAACAATAAACGTGAATGGCATTACCTTCCCACCATACAGAGGAACAAATCCTTGTAAGATTGCACGACCTGTTTCTTCTTCATTTTTAACTTCTGGAATGACTGCTTTTACAAACAACTCAAGCTCAAATTCTGCTTTCGGCTCAAAATCTTCTCCAGCTTTTACTCGATTAATAAAGTTTGTTGATAGTTGTGGGAAGCTCTTCAATTTCCCATCTTGACCATAATAATCATTAATACCAATCTGTCCATTTGTAATTCGAATTTTATCTGCTTCTTCTTTACCTTCCGAAGCAACTGATTTATATTCATCCATGACAGTTTTCAATCCTTTAAAAATTCCATTTTCTGTTCCATCTTGTTTTAATTTATAGCTGAACACTTTTAAAGTGTGAACTTCACCTTCTGCTACTTCAATATCAAACTCACCTGTGATTGCTAACTTCTTATTCACTTCTTTTTCTTCAATTCGTTTTTCTAATAATACTCCTTCAATCACCGCTTGGTTATCCGCTTGTCTTAAAGTATTTTCAGTTGTTTTTTCAGTTGTCATATGTAAATTTCCTCCTCTTAATCTTCCATTTTATTATTTTATGTAAAATTAATCTTTTAAATAATTATTTTATTTATTAACAAACATGTTATCAAATTTATTATCTAAAACCCCATATTCTTTGCTGAGCTGGATATAGCGCTCTTTCGGGAATTTCCACTTAACTGGCTTTCCTTTAGTGTTCTCCACCTTAATTACCTTTCCTAGTCGAACCGTGATGCTCATGTTTCCGTATTTGTATGTATTGTAAAACAATCCTCTCACAATACGATCCGGTGCTGTTTCTTTTACTAGCTGTACATTACGACTTAATTTTTTCTGTGCTTGCTCAAACGTTGTTCGTTCATTCCCCTTAACTGTGTAACAATATTCCATATACGCCTTTGGTGTTAATTTTAGCAATTTCATTTTTTCACTTCCTTTCCTTTAGGATAATTTTAGTATAAATCATAATTTTATTTATGTAAATACCTTTTTATTAATTATTTTATTTATTTCTTCCATTTATCTTGTCTTACAACATCCATAATCTGATTAAATTTCTTTTCATTTTTCCAAACATGATCACTTATAAATGAACCTGTTTCTTTTTGTTTATAGAGGCTTAACATATCTGACCATACCTCTATAAAGTTGCTTAAACCTACCATAAATATAGTTACAGGAAATAACAATGTGCAAAATAATATTCCTTTCCAATTAACAAACCTATGTAAAATAACTGTATCTTCGTTATAATAGTACTCATAACGATCTAACCATCTCATTTTTCTATACCCGAAAATTTTATTATGCTGCTTTTTTGTCAGTTTAAATTTGATATATCCCCTTTCTGTTGGGTTTTGATATTTGTATGAACTCATGAATACATTCTCCTTTCTATTTAAAAAGTCTATTTTACTTCTAATACTCCTTCCTCAATCATTGCCAATAATTCTTTCAGTACCTTTAAAGCACCTAATTTCCAATAATAGCTCTCTCTTTATTTTTCGGCTCACACTCTTCAATTTTCTTTATGCGATCACGAAGGAATTCTTCATTAAATTTCATTGGTATTCACTCCCCATAATTATTTTAAAACTGGATGACCTAACAGCGTACAACACTCGTATTTCTACTCGTGCTTGGGTGTTTCCATCGTTAAGATGAAGCAGGGTTACTGGTTTGTCATCTCGCCTACTACTAACCCTTTTTCGGCAGTTTAACTACAGTAACTTCTCTGCAATTTCACTTAATAATTGCAATTTTTCTTCCTTTGAAATTTCCATCTTGTTTACAAGCGGGAATATTGTACTGTAATTATTTGAACACCCTTTAACAAACTCAATTTGCATATCTAAAGGATAGTTTAAATAGCAAAATGTTGAATGTTGATTATCATTTATTTTACTTTTAAGTTGTTCAGCTAAGTCAATTCGGTGTTTGAGTATGTTTATATTGTTATTAATAAAGCGTTTATGTATATCATATAAATTACTTTTTGGTAAATAAGGGAACATCTTTATTACTTGTTCTTCACTAATTGTTTGATAATCTTGAATCCGAAAAAAGTATTCAGAGTGTGAACGATTTTTGGATAATGAGTCAACAATCTTATCAAAATACTTCTCACTTGTTAATAACTTATTTTGAAGAAGTAGATTCCAAGGAATTTCTACATATGATTCTTTACTAAATAATCTTTCTAGGCTGCCACTATACCTATTTTGATATTCAAAGTAAAAACCCATATTATGTTCAAAAATACATCCATTGCAAACGTACATTTTCCCCATATACTTAAACACAAGATCAAGTTCATTCTCATTATAATCAAAAGGAAGTTTAAATGTTTTTGCCCATTGTGGATAGCCGATTTCAAACATATCCATTAATGTAAAGATACGTTCCCTTTCATCGTAGTATGTAACTAATAGATTAAACCACAAAGGGATTCTTTCACTACCCATACCATATAATTCAATACCGGTTTCCTTTAATCCAAGATTACCTACAAAGTTTTTAAAGTTGTCGCTGTTTATAATTCCTTTGAATGATTCAAATTCATTTATTTGATCCAATTTACTTTTCAACTTTTTATTTTCTAGTTTTGCATCAAATAGTAAATTCCTAGTTTCAGATAATACTTCTTTCACTTTTGTTAATTCTTGCTGCATATTGTTGGTTCGCTGCTCAATTACTTCCTCAATAAGAGCATCAAATTTTTCTCCTAACACGCAACCATCTCCCTGATTTAAATATTTATTTTATGTAAAAGAGTTATTTCTTTTTAAATAAACCTATTGCACCACAAACCATATCAACAATAGTATAAAACACCCACGCTATTCCTAGTCCTATTGCAATTAGTGGCATTCCCCAAAAGTAGTGATACCATTTTGTATAACTCTTCATTTTCCACCACTCATGCAAAGGATTAAATCCTCCTATCATTATGTAGCCTCCTTTATTTAAAATTATTAAATTTCCTCTATATCAATAGCAGCAAAAGAAGTATTTATTCTATATGTTCCTCTTAGCACAATCATTGTACTTAAGTCTTTAAAAATTCTAATCTTACTAACATTTAACATTCCAAACGGCATAATGCCATCATGTAAATTTTTACTTTTATATACAGTCATTTTATCAGTGTCGTAAATACAAACTGTCATAAACAAACTATCAATATACCCATTTAGATTCCCTTGTTCGTCATACGTGTCTTCTTCAGGATAGATGTGTATAATCGGATTTTTTACTGCTCTTGATAAGCTGTCTACTTCGGTATATATTGTAAATACTTCTCTAAGATATTCCACACTATTTTCATGAAGTTCTACCTCATTCTTTACTATCATCTCATTCTCTCTCCTTTATAAGTAATTATTTCATCCAAAATAAATTTTCCAAACTGGTACATCATCAAATTCAGAAACCCAAGGCATGATTATTGTATAGATCAAATAAGCTATCAGAAGTCCTTTTAAGTTGTCGCTCTTTTTAAGTTTAAATGCTAAGTATACTCCAAATGCCGCTATCAATATAAATGGTAACGAATAAAGATAAGCTGCAAGTAAAATCATTAATATTCTCTCCTCTCTATAAAATAGTTGTTTTAGTTAATAATTACCACTATCTTTCAATGCTTCAACCATTGTGTTCACAAGCTGCTCTGAAACAAGATTTGTAACATCTCTTTTCCATGTATCTTTTTCGTACATAATTTCTTCTTTGATCTCTTTTGATAAATTCATTTCTTGTTCCATAAGGAAACTACGTATTTGTTGTCCCATCACTTCTTTATACACAATCTTGATTGTATCTCTCCCAATTTGTTTTAACTTACTTTCTACTTGTCTCTTGATTTCTGTTTCAATCATTCCTTGCATTTTATTTTCATCAATTAGCATAAAAACCACCTCTATGTAAAATTGTTATTTTCATTAATTTATTTATTAACCGTTTCTTTCTTTTTCCTTTTCAGCTTCAACTAGAGGATTAATTTCGTGCAAATGTTTAACAAGTTCATCTAGCTCAATTGGAGTTCCGAAAGGCTTTGAAAGAAGTTTTGCAAATGATGAATCAATCCCAATATTTACATGATTTAAAAATCCACTATCATGAGAATGTAAATGTCCATGAATGCTAAAGTTTTTCGGTCTTGCTCCGATCAACATTGGATAATGAGATAAGTTTAATATCATTCCATCTACTTTTAAAACTGTCCCAAGTGGATGATAGCCTGAAAGATAACCCTCATTTAATACTCTATTTACTATTTTAGTTTTATCATGATTTCCTTTGATAAGAATAATGTTCCCACGTAACTGATTAAGTACATCTAGCCACTCTTTTACATTACCAAAACAAAAATCTCCTAAATGATAAACTGTGTCGGTCTTTCGTACTACACTGTTCCAAGATTCAATTAAACCAGCATTCATTTCTTCTACTGTATTAAATGGTCTTGGTTCAAAATCAAGAATATTTTTATGATAAAAATGTGAGTCACTTGTAATAAATATTGTCATTTATATCTCTCCTTAAAAGAATGATTTTATCTAATTAGATTACATACCAGTCTGTCATTTCTGCACCAAACTTTTCTATTTCTTTTTCTGCACTTTCAATACACTTATCAATGGTCAAGGCTTCAACAGTAAATTTTCCTTTTTTACCTTGCTTCTCCCAATGAAACATCATTTTATACACGTTCCTCACCTCTTCATAAAATTTTATTTTATCCACTCAAATGGCTGTTTTCTTATCATAAAATGTTCATCTATACTTTCATCTGTTGTAAGACTTAGAAACATTTTCTCTGCCCCATCCCAATACCCACTTAAAACAGTACATAAATAATGTTGAACACCTTTACCATCTAAAGGCGGAACAAATATAATTTTCATATATACGGAGTCAACACCTTTTCTTGAATGTTGAAACTCGTCCCCAACTTTATATTTTGTCATAATATCACCTCATAAAATAATCATTTTATTCATCTTCAGATTCATATTCAACTTCTTCATTGCTCACTTCTGTTAAATTCCATTCAACTACTCCATCAACATTAAACAATTCATGGTCAATCTGACCAACCATATTTGTTCCATGTTGTAATTCATTCTCATCAAAAATTACCCAACCTTCAAGTTTAACCTTACGCATGTTATCACTCTCCCTTATGTAATTTATCCATTTCATAATCAAAATCCCACTGTTTGATCAATTCAATCAGCTCGTCTTTATCCACTTCCTCTCCTTTTCTCCATAGAATCTTAAAATATAAATTTACACTTTCCTGTATGTAGTCATTCTTAGTATGTGCTTTCATATTAACACACCCTTTTTAATTTATAAATAATTATTTTATTTATATTATCTTCTTTTCCATTCAGGATAAATAATTTCTAACTCTACATCTCTATTTAACTCATGGTCAAAATATGTAACAATCTGTTCTTTCTCAACACCATAATTCATAAAATCCTCATCTTCATGTATGTAATGCTGCACTTCAATATCTTCTATTTCAGCTATTCCATTTGTAATAAGGAAATCCAAATCCTCCATATCGTCTACCGGAATAACTTCTCCTTCTTCATACCCCTGATCATAAAATATGTACGATCTTACAAACTTCACCCAAGCTGTTTCCAAATCATTACCTCCTCTCTTTCTTAAGAGTATATTAAATTATTTTACTTATGATAAGATAAATGCAAAAGGGTCAACCTAGTGCATTTATCTGTTTCAATTACGGCAATGTACAAATGTCATCCAGTTTTATGAATTTTGTTATTGTAGGAACTCCCCTAACTCCACCTCGATATCCCTCTAATTTCTTCATGTCATTAATTTTTTGTGTAAACGTGTCTTTATCATCAACATTAAATAATGTTTTTACATCGTTAAAATGTGATTTTGATTTTAGCTTACTTAAAAATCTAAATGGAATTTGATCATTTAAATAGATATAGGCAATTGGAAACCATGTGCGCCAGCTATTCTCATCATTCAATGCCGAAATAAAATACAACAATAGATCAGCCATGATAATTTCATCAGGTTTTTTTGCTCGTTGCGTTAACATGTCAGCATGTACACTTAGCCTTCTAAGATTCAACTTCTCATTTCTATAGTTCAGTGACCTTAAGTAAAAATAAAAATCAACATATGACAGCGGGGTTCCAGCCCCATATCTAGAGAGATTATGAAAATCTGAATACAAGACTTCTGTTAGTAGTTTGTACTCCTTATTTTTGACTAAAGTGGATACTGTATATAGAAACATCTCATTAATCAGAAATTTATAGTGATCAAACTGAGACTCATAAAATTGACCATCTTTTCTGCTTGCGCTAAATGGATAGATGTTTTCAAAAAACTCTACAATAAAATCAACATCCAACCTATCATTCTCTAATAGCAGGTTTAATGCTTTTATATAATCATCTCTTAATGGTTGCATATCTTTGATTTTTTCAACAACAACATCATCTATGTTTTTAGCATCTTCAACTGTGAAACTAAACTCCTCTAATGTTTCTACAAAATTATCAATAAATTCACTTGAAAGGGCTGTTAACTTTTTTGGAGTCTTTTCGCTGGCAACTTCCATCTTCCTTAAAATATTTGACAATTCGCTGTGATCCGCTTCCTCTTTGAACAAATACGAAGGAAGTTTTCCTTTAGATGGTTTTCTATGCAATGGAGCACCTACAATATTTCTCATTAACGATTGGAAGTTTGATTCATAATCACTTGTTAAATCAATATACATTCTACTAGAAAGAAATGCAGGAATGAAAGCTTCTCCATTGCTTCCTCTTTCTGCAACTATTGGGATAAATTTATTTTGGTTGGCTTTACCATAGATATTAGGTGACATAAGTTCAGTTTCAGCACCTACACCGCCAACTCTGCCATCAGCTCGATTTTTATAGCCTTCGTCACAAATAATAAGAACTTTATCAATTTTCGGATCGACTACCATTGTTTCCATATAGGCGAAAATATCATTACCGACTTCTAATTCCCACTTATCAAATTTAACTTCTACACCTTCTGTATACAATCTGGATGCAAGATCTTTTACCCACTCTTCATGCTCAGGTGTCGTCCAACTATACGATATAAATACAGTCGGTTCTTCATTTAATATTAACTTCTCAGTCATACACTAATACTCCTTTCAAATTAAAATGGATGCAAATACCAATTACCTTGTATCTATAGTTTACTACTATCCAATCAAATTATCAATTCGTATCTGTTTATTTTATTTATATTATTCTCCTTAAAATTTGGTTTTTACTTTAATTGTTTTAATGCTCTTTTAACACGTAACAGTTCCTTAAATGTTTTCAAATACTCTTGTTGGCTTCTATATCGCAACTCAGTACCAAAGTAATACTCCCTATTAATCAATTTGGCTACTTTTTTAGAAGCATCATAATCCAGCTTAAATTCTTTATTTTCTCCATTTGATTCAAGCCTAACCACTTTTGGATGCTTCCATATAATCGTCTTAATTAAATACTTAATGTTCTCTTTCATAAGAACCTCCCTTATAACTTATATTCAGTCCATTCGTATGTATAAGATTCTTCTGACCCATATAATTCATTTTCCGCAAACTCTTTTATATCATCACACTTGTATAATTTATTTAAATTGTCGTAAGTTTTCTTATATGACTTGTAACCCCTATTTCCTCCATACAATCTAAGATCACCTTTTATTCCTGACTCATATTGTCCCATATCTTTTGACCATATTTCATAGGTTTTAAAATAATCATCATACTTCATATAAAAATCTCTATCCAGCAATAAGTCTACAAAGTTATCAGACGTATAATTTAGCATTCCTTTATAATAAAAACTAATTTTCTCTTCCTTAAATGACTCGATATTTGACTCCTGTTGGAAAACATAAAAGATATCAACTTTTCCTTCTTTTTTTTCTCTCCATCCTTTACTTGTTTCAATTGTAATTATTCCATTAAAATCCCCTTTGATTACAATTGATATTTTCCAATAGAACTCAGCATTTTCACTACTTTTATAAAGAGGATCAATGTTTATGGATTCGATTTGATTATTTCTTAATTCAAATCCATCACAAATTTCCTTTACAGTTGTTTCTATGAATTCCTTACTAATATTGATACTGTCATGAATTTGTTTTCTAATTTCCTTCTCTAGTTGACGTAATTCTGTAAGCCGGTCTTTCTCTTCTTTTAATATCTTATCTAGTCTTCTCTCCCATTTAGACACTGTATTGTCTCCCTTCTGGATCAAATAGATTTTTAATCAAGGTATTCATTATAAGAATTCGAATTACCAGCAAAATCATGTAAAGCATCTACAAAATGTTTTGCATTTTCATTCCCATCCTGATGAGATTTATTAGCCATTCTCCATAAACTTATTGCTTCTTCCAATGATAAATTTAATACAAATTCAGGCTTTCTTTTTACCTCTGTAAATTGCATTTTAGTGCCTCCTTATATAAAATGGATTTTTTACTTAAATACAAACTGCTAATATTTCTTGTAATTCTTTAGGGCATTTCATAATTTTTTCTTTTGTGATTTCCTTGTAATCATAGTCAGGTTGTTTTTCTTCTGCGTAATCCAAGAACCATAGAAACTGTTTCTTATTCCACTTTGACAAAAACTCTAAATGATTCCCTATTTGTTCAATTTTATTTATCAATGCTTCTCTAACGTCATAATCAAAGTCTATGCCTGTTTCAATATCCATGAATGCTCCGTGTGAACAATCATTTAGTGATTGAGAACTACTTTTTAAAGTACCAGTCCATTTTATAATCTGTCTTTCTCCCCATTTATCACTTACTGTTTCATATTCGATTTTCTCTTTTGACTTAACTTGACCATAGAGTTTTCCACTATTCAAACTCTTCTTATTCCAGTAACTCGTAGCCCAAATAACTAATCCTTTTTCTGGGTAATAATATAATGCAGCTTCATCTGTACATTTACCATTATCATGTTGAAAATCATATCTTAGACCTTCTTTAAATCCGTACGATTCAATAATGTTAATGAATTCATCCCATGAAATACTAAAATGTGTATCTCCTAAACTTTTTAGGTAGTTTGCTTTGATTTCATTCGTGTGAAGTGCATTTGCTAACATTAGTAATCCTTCATCTCGATTAAACTCTGAATGATGTTTGTTTAATACCTTTTCTGTCTCTGCAATTGGATCACAGTTTAACATTTCATTAAATTTGTTATCAATTTTTACTTTTTTCATTGTTTTTCTCCCCTTTTAATTTAGCCATATTAATTATTTCTATCTTTATACAACCAATAGGCTTCACTATCCGCATGGTGACTGCGAATAAAATCAGACAACTCTTCATATTCCCGGTAATAATTTTCTTCACTATACAGGCTCTCAATTTTCCAAAGTAATTCCTTTGCAAAACACTCTGCATCCTTCTCATTTTTGAAATCGTACTCACCGTTATTTACATACAACCCTTTAATTAATTTAAGACGTTCATTTTCGATATTGCTTACTCCAGAATTATAGTTGAATGGATTATTTTCAGAATCAAGCCCATACTCCATTAGCGTACCCTCCCTTTTTTTTATAAATCGACTATTTTATATAATTTATGTATTAATAAAATGATGCTTCCGGTTCTTTTTCAGGTCGAACACTATCATTATCAAACGTTCCATCGAGGATTAACTTTGTATAGTTCTGATTTAATTTCATTAGTAGCATGTCAAATTCATTTAATCGTCTCAAAGAATTCATATCAGGTATTCTATCGTATTCCATGCGCCACTCTTTCTTTTTGTCATCTTTCCATCTTGATAATCGAATAGCAAAGTTCATTTTTTCATCATGATCACATTCAAATACTAAAGTCGCATATTCAAAAGAACTCCAACTTCTACCTTCGTCCTCTTCCACTTCAAATCTAACTTCCACGTATTCGTAACTTGGTTCATCATCATAATCAATTTCTAGTCCGTCAGTTTCTACATTTTTAGCAACATATTCTTTCCACTTTTCAAATAGTTCTGTTACCTTAATTGATTTTTCTTCCGTTGGGATCATCAATTCTTTAAAGTTTTCAAGTATCTTTTTGTTTTCTGATGCTGAACTTTTTAAAACATCAACTAGTACACTATCCAACTTTACTATGTATTTGGAGTAATCATAGTTCTCTAAATAGGGAATCATAACTGATTTAATTTGTTTTTCAATAATTTCAGTTACATCTCCATACGAACCAAACAAGCTACTTAATGCATTATTGATACCTTTTTCTAATTGTTCCTCGATTAGCTTTTCAACTACTCCATCTGCTAGTTTCTTACTAATAACGTCTTTGATATTGTTTTCTAAATTCATAATTTATCTCTCCCTTATTTTTATTATTTATTTAATTTTTGAGTTAATTCTTCAACTAAGCTATCTCTTTTAAAAACTTCAATATCCCACACTCCACTACCGCACCAATATTCACGATTCCAATATAAATCAATTTCCATTCTGTCATATGCTCGATAATTTTCTATTAGAGTGGTCTTCGCATAATGTTTATAAATTAAATTAACAGCTTCATCTTGATGCAATGTGAATGATTCGTTAATTTCCTCTCCTGCAAATTCAATATAAGCTAACAATGGCGACATGATTTCTGGCTTTATATTTGTTGAAAAAGCCACTTTTGAATTATCAGTTGTATCATATTCATGATCAAGTACATACACATATTGTTTTTCAACAGTAATATCTTTAAGGCTTTTTAGCATCTCAATTGTTTGTTCTCTCTCATTCATAATTATCCACTCCTTTGTTTTGTGTAAAACCAATCTTTTATTTATAATTTATTCTTAAATGGAATATCATAACTTTCGTTACATTCAGGACAGTTAAAATACATTTCTCCATCCTTTTCTAATACAAATACATCACTAGGATATCTGTTGTTTAGTTTAGTTGTTTTTCCACAGCAAGCACATGAAATTCCTATTGTCTGACTTATAAATCTGTTCGTTTTATCCCTCATGCTACCACCTTCTTTAATTAAAGATAGAATCTTTTACTCTAACCATTCAACTTCACTATCATCAATAATTAATTTATTATCTCTGGCTTGTTCCTTAAACTCTTCCCAATCACATAAACCATCGTACATCTCACCATATTCACAACGTAGAATTACTTTTCCTTCAATTTCAAATCGCATTTGTCCACCTCTGTACCGACAATAAAACCATTTCCCATCCACTGTTTTACCATCAAAACTTGTTGGACATGCATAACACATTTGCGTAATGTTTTTTAACTTTATATAGTTATGCGTTTCCATTAGAATTCTCCTCTTTTTTTATTTTCTTCTCATTGCCAATCTGCTTTATATAGCTCCCCAGTTTCAATATTTTGCAACTGTCTGTATTTCTCTCCGTCTATTAATCTTAATCCATATTTCTCTAACGCTTCTGAATTAAACTCATTTGTTTCTTGACCAGTGAATATTAATTCTTCTGTTTCAATCTCATGAACATCGAACTCATAATTCCAAGCATAATATATAGCCTCTACTATGTTTTCTTTTGGGATCACACAGTACTTGCATTCATCCCAATCCCACATCATGAATTTATAATTTGGATTCATTTATATTCCTCCCTGTATTTATTTAAAACTTCCCTTCTTCTTGTTCAATTTCAGCCATAAGGATAAGAATTGATTCTTCTAGATATTCTCTTGCAAAGTTCATATCGCCTATGGTTAACCTTTTGTTCCCTTTGTTTAACTGTTCCACTGCTCTTTCTACTGATCTTTGAGCCTTATGTAATTTCTCTGCTGCCAACATTTCTACTCACCTCTTGTATCACTAAGTTATTATTTTATTTAAAAAGTACAGTATTTGAAATTTTACGTTGTCCATGAAATCTAAATTTTACTTAAACAATTCTTTGCCATGAAATAATTTGCGTTTTAAATTCTACCGCTCCATTTCCTTTTTCTGCGTGATGTTCTTTTATTCTTAATAAATCCTCTTCACTAAGAGTTTCTTTATCAGTAGCATAATTCATTTCTTGAAAGATACCTGTACCTAACCATCTTACGACTACATAGAATTTATTCATTATAGCCTCTCCTTTTCTCTGTAAAAGTTTACTTTCATACAAATTAACGCTTTTGTTTAAAAATAACCTTTATTCAACAAACTTTCTAATTCATCCGCAAACTCTTTATCTTCTTTCCACTTACTCTCTCTTTTTATATCAATTACTTCCGATATGAAACGATGCAATCCATAATTTGCATTACAAACCATTTGTGCTAATTGCTCCATGTTTAACTCAATATTTACATTACAATGTTTCTCTTTATCTAAATGTTTATAATAATGTTTACCCGCTGTCATCATTTAAACCCCCTCGCTTTTTTGTGCAAAATTCAAATTTTGCATTATTTCATTTAACAAGAGACTCTTCTTCATCTTCAAAATTTACAACGTTCAACGGATAAGCCAATTCAATTGCTTTTGAAATTTTCTTCGCCATTTCAAGCACAACTTTAAGTCTTGTCACTTGTAGGATGCTCATATTTAAACCACTGTCATTGCCGTCAATATTCACGATAGCTTGAATGTGATAATCTCCAATTTTAGGTAGTTCCTTTCCAACTCCTGCTCCGGCATGTAAGCTTCCACTTTTTAAAACTAATCTTCCGACATTTTGACTTTTCCCTAAGCAAGCATCAATCGCTAAAACAGTAGTTCCATCAGGAATTTCCTTAATTTTTTCTTCAAGATTTACAGCATGAACAGGATCATCTATTGTGCCCAATACATTCTCGTATCCATTTTCTTTTAAAAAAGTACCGACAAATGGAGCAACTGAGTCACCTGTTGCACGATCTGTTCCTACACAAAAGAAGAAAACTTTTTCTCCTACAAATTTCTTTAAATCTTTACTTAGCTCAATACTATCATCGTAATTTCCGATTTCTAAACCACTAAAGATACTCTCATGTGCCACCATATTTTAATCTCCTCTTTATATTATTTTAGTTATGTATAAACCAAATCACACCAATCACCAGCAACCAAAAAGGGATAGACATTAACAAAGCATTCTTACAACCTATGAAAAAACCAAGTCCGTCATCATATTCGTGATCCTCATACTTCACGCTTTATCTTCCTCCTTTCCATGTAAAAACAATGTTTTAACTAAACTCTATATTCGAAGTATAAATAATAATTTTATTTATGTCAACAATAAAATTATACAAAATAAAAATCAGTCACCTTATTCTATATTATCTCAAAGATGACTGATCCGCTACGTAGGAAAAACGAATACACAAAATATGTAAATTATGTTATTATAAGTTTGCATCACTTTTTCACTTTAAGCCGTTGCTTCCTCCAAAGCAGCGGTTTTTAATTTTCCTCATCTGAATTAATTTGATCCCATTCCACTTCTACATCATGAACATCTACAGTATGTACTTGCCCACCAAACGTTTTTAAAACTAAGCTATGTAAATCTATATTTTCGCTATTAACCATACTATATAACTTTTCAATAGCTGTTTGCATATCTTCAGCTTTCAGTTTCATGCTAACTGGTAAAGTAATATATCCTTGAACTACAAATTCTTTTTCCATAAACAACGTCCCCCAATTTTAGTTATAATTTTATTTCTATATCCCTGTTCTCCATAATACCAGCCCCTTATATAACCTGCATCACCGCCTTTGAATCGAATGTTTGTTCGGTTTTTATCTGTAGTTATATTATAATACCATTTCTTCCAAATTACTATCATTATTCATTTTTTTCTTTCACCGATTGTAAAACTTTGTTAAAATATACCTATGTGTACACTTACATAAGTTACAGTAAGTAGGAGGTATCCGATGACTAATATTGTAGTCGGAAGATGCCTACTCCAAAAAATTCTTGATGATCATGGTCTGACACAGTTGGAACTTTCGCTGAAAACTGGAATTTCAGCTTCACAATTGAATGACTATACTAAAAACAGAAAGACTATGACCTTAAAGACAGCAAAACGTATTGCAAATGCTTTAAATTGTTATATTGATGATTTGTATGAATTTCACTTGGAGTAGGGGGTGAATAGTAGGGTAAACCTGCTACTCATCTACCCTTCACTTCACTAAGTAGTGAATAATTGTATAATACTTCCTTGTATTCATTCATTATATTACATCAAATTATTTTATATGTCCTTGTCTTTTTTTGTCGAATTACAGTTATTTTGTCATTTTTTTGAATATTTCCTATTTATTTTGCATTTTCTCATTTTGTCATTTTACAAAATTTATATACCAAATAATAAACTAATATTAATTTATTTTATTTATGTAATAATTTTTTAATCTCATTTCTGAGACTAAAAAATTTATTGCTTTATCCCTCAATATTTACTCCATATAAATCCATAATATTTTCTGCATTTATTGTTTCTCTAAGGTAGCTGTAGTTATATATTTCATACCCATTCATTACCACTTTTTGAACTCCAAAGTGTTCTGCAATTTCACTTAACTGTTCATTTTCTAATTTCCCATGTCGTTCATACAAATCTTTAGCCATTTTAATCATTCCAGAAGAACGAACATTCTTAGGGTTTAGATATGGTAAATTAAATAATTCCTTAATAGTAGTCATTCTTCTATATATAGCATGGGTATCAGCTTTACCACCTTCAGCATTAACTCTTCCCGTCTTTGTACTTCTTATTACATGGTCGCCTGAAATTACTTCGAAAGCGCCCCTACGAGTTTCAGATGTTCCATTTTTCGTATAATATTCTTCTTCATTAAGTGCTGCTTCAATTAACTCTAGACAGCGATCACTAACAGTTATTTCTCTCTCTCCTCTTTTATCATCTTTAAGTTTCAACTTATTACCAATAACACAATTTGATGTTAGATTTATTAATTCACTATTTTTATGACCTAAAGCACCTTCAAATATCAATCTAAAGCAAATCTTATCTTGAGCATTAACCATTTGGTTTTCTAATTCGATTAACTCATCTTCAGACAAAAATAATTTCTTTGAAGTATCTAAGTATGCTTTTAACTCATTTAAATTCACAGAGCTTAAAGGATTTATGTTGCTTACTCTGTATTTTGCTGCCCAGTCTATATAGTTCTCAAAAACATTAAATGTTAATTTAATCGAATTTAGAGTTGAATGATTAGCACTTTTAATTACATCTATTACTTCTTCAGTTGTAAAATCATATAAGTCTTTTTTTAACATATCTTCATGATCAAAACTTCTATAAAAAGCATATCTATAAATTTTAGCCGTATTTTCTGGAAGTGTGCTTAAATATTCCTCTTTAATGGTTTCATTATACAGTTGTTTCATTTTCCGCACCTACTTTATATTTATCTAATTTTAATTCATTGAAAAATTTATAAATAGTATTCTTTGGTTTTGTTGTTATATTATTGTTTTTATCAATTAATTTAATTTTTCTCCATACACTATTCGTTCTAGAAAAGTCAATATCCTTTAAAACTTTCTCAATATTATCTACAGAAATATTTTCCTCCTGCATTCTTTTAGCTAGGAGTATATATCCATAAAACATTGAATTTGCATTAATTAAACTATGTTCTCTAATCTTTGCAATATCTCCCATGAACTCGTCTGGAAAAGCAAAAAATAATTTATTTATGAATTCTCCTAAATATCTAGATACTTTAATTGCTGTCGGTTTATCTTCAACTTTAAAGACATCATCAATTGCGTCACTTAATGCGCCAAATGTTACTAGTAAATTTGATCTAGCCGGAACCATATCACTTGCTGCAACTTTATTTCTCAATTCTGTATTGTATTGTAATTGTTTTGCAATAAAATCAGCCTGTCTAGATTCACTCATTTTCTTCAAGTGAGATGTAGAAATTACTGAGAAAGTATTCATTTGAGCAAAGTATTTTTGCGCTCTAGTTTTATCATAATTTAATATTGTCATTTTGAATGTTGGATTTAGTGTAGGCTCTTGTCTTAATGCGGAATTAATTGCACTTATTCTGTGGAAACCATCCAATACATCTAATAACGTTCCTCTGGTCACAGTCAATGTTCTTTTAGCTTCATCATAAACTAACTCTTCACCTTCATCCGAACTTCCTAAACGAGCATTTAAGGTTAACATAGAAGCGATAATCTCACCTTTTTTAATAAGTTCAATCATCTCATCGACATTTTTTTGATAGATTTTTGGGACAGGTACAATTTCATCACCTTTTTTAATCTGTCTAGCTTCCCTTTGAGTATCTGGATTGTATTGTAATAAATGAAATATCTTTTTAATATCTATTCCTTGAATTTTCAAGAAATAGTCATCATCATCTACTTTAGTAACATCTTCAAATGTATAAGGAAATTCAATTGCATCTGAACTATATCCCTCGAAATTTGTTTTGATTTCCTTAATTTCTCTTTTAGTGAAATATAAAGTAGGATCAATATTACCTTTCTTTGTCACAAGAAAACTTTCTTCAGCAATTAGACAAAGTTTGTCTATGTCAATTAATTGTAGTTTTTCTTCTGGATTGTTAATAATTTCTTGTACTTCCCCCGGAAGTATTTTATATTTTTTTAATCCCTGTTTAATCTTACTTACTATTGATTTATTTTCTTTAACAGTTAATGATTTAAAACTCTCAAATACAGAAGTTAATCCATCTAATAGTTCATCTTTATTTCTTAACTCTGCCATTTTTTGCACCTCCATTTAGTAATAGCTTTTAACAATTACTTACCCTTATAATATTATTTATTTTACTTCATGTCTATGGATTCTAAAAAAAGTAAAAAATAATTTACGGTTTATTTTTTTATTAATTATTTATTTTTACTATCCGCAAATTTTTTAATTTGTGTATAAAGCTTATGTTTATTAGTAATAAAAAATTCTTTGAAATCATCTATATTTAAACCATCTAGGAAGTCCCATTCTAATTCACGATCCATAGCAACTCCGGGAGTATCTGTATAATCAATTTCTTTTTTCATGTAGTGATTTCTTAAAGTATCCAATGATTTATGCTTACTATGATTTTGAACCTTTACTATGTCCGAAGTTCTTTCGTATTCATAGTTCATTGCTACGTTACGAAATGAATGGAACACAATATTACGTTCTTTTGAGATATTTAATTTTTCTCTGAGTCTATTCATCATTCCTTTCACATGGTTTTCTGTAAGATAAAATATTACATCCTCATCTCTTCCATTATATTTCAGCCAATCTTCTCTATACTCTGCGCGTTCTTTTTCAATTCCCCTTAGTTTTTCATAGAACTCGGTTGATATTGCTGTTATATTCTCTTTATTCATCTTTCCAACTGTTCTTACTTTATATACCCCTTCATAATACTCAAAGTCACTCCATTTTAATCTTAATAACTCATCTTCACGAAAAGATGTTCTAATCGCTAACATAACCATTAAATGTTTTGAAAGTGGTTTTTCTTTTTCTGTATCAAACACTGTCTCAGCCATAAGTTCAGCTTCTTCTTTACTTAATGTTCCATAAGAATTTGGAACGTGCTTTAATCGTTTGATATTAAATATAATTGAGCTAACATTGTATTCATTTGCCTCTAAGTTTTCATATAATTGTTTAATTGATGTAATTTTCCTGTTGATAGTTGATGCCGCAAGACCTGATTGTTTTAGTTCATGTCTATATGATAAGATATCATTTTGCTTAAACTTTAAATCACTTTCTTCTAGAAATTCGATTTCCTTATTTACCATTACCTTAAAGAACTGTCTAATATCCGTTTCATATGCAACTCTTGTTTTTTCTTTATGATCACCAACACCTTTAAGATAGGACATGATATCTTTATATACTGTATGAGAATTTAAACTAACCACGTTCCCCTTTGCTAACATAAACAACTCCCCCTTTTGTAATTATTTTGTTTATGTATCTTTATTTTGTATTTTACACTATAACTTTTTATAAATCAATAATTTATTTATAAAACACTCGCTATTATTGACAATTGTTAAGTTTATTATGCTTTAGTTCGTTAAAATCTTTTTTATACATCCATTTAAATCCGCCTGCTGTTAAATTTTTTCCTGTAAGCACATTAGAAATACTAGCACCATTAGTATTTAAAACATTACAAGCATCAGTTGCGCTATCCCATTCTTTTATAAACTCTCCATCTATTGTTAATTGAACGATTTGTTTTTTATTCTTTTTACCATTTAATTTTCCTGTTCTTTTCATCGCTTCTTTCGGATCATAGTCACACCAGCCTAGTTCCACTCCTTGTTTAAGGTATTTTGTTACTGTTGAGAAATGAAGCTTTGTTAAATCACTTATTTTCAGTGTGCTTTTAATACCATTACTCCATAAATCACACACTTCTTTGACTAAACTACTACAAGAAAATTCATGAGCCTCTATCCAATTTATTTCGGACAAATCAAACATATCAGACAATTTAGATTCAATTATTTTATTTTTAATCCATTCTAATGAACTGTATCTTGCATCAATAACAATATAATTCTTAATTCCATTACTTATTGCTAACTTCTCTTTTAATTCATCATTCTCTTGTTCTTCTTCAAGCAAACGACTTTTATTAAAACCTTTCTCATAATGTTGTTCACCGTGAGTTTCAATAATACAATCAAATTCTTCCACATAAAAATCGTATCTCTTGCTGCCATTTAATTTTTTATTACCACAAATAACATTTTTAGACCACTTGAAAGTTTTTTGTGGTTCAAAATTCACTCCTAACTGTTTTAATATCGAAAACATCATCTTTTCTGGATAACTAATCGAATCAGAACATGCGACACAACTATATCCTAGAGTCACAACTTGAAAAGTGCATTTTGATTCAATATTTCCACATTCGTTACATTTAAAAAATTCTTTTCGATTACTACCATATGATATTTCATATCCTCTTTCTGGATTAAGCAACAATTTAGCGACTTCTGGATAAGTAGTCCATAAATCATTGAATCCGATTAACACTTTTCTACCAGCACAATAAGGACAATTTCTGTCCAAACTGACTCTATTCGATAGTTTTGCAGTATATTGACCTTTACATTTATGACAATTCCACAAATAATAATCACTATTTCCATATGAAATTTCATATGGTCTTTTTTCATTTTTATCACTAAATTCATTTAATAAATATTCTTTATTATTAGTTTTAGCCCAATATTCAAACGAATTTTCATATTTCACATTATCTTTTTTATTAATTCCCGTTTGTATAGATGCACATTTTAAACATCTGTCTTTCCCATTTCCTTCTTTTCTTTGTTGTAAAATAGCTTCATATGGCTGATTATAGATAATTCCACCACAAATATCGCATATTTTAGTTAATTTCACTTTACTTCTTTTTGGCATATCATTAACTTTCACTAATATTTTAGTTCCTCTTGGAACTCTAATTTTGCCCCATTTATCTTTTCCTTTTGGTATAGTATAGCCTAAACTCTCAAAATGTTTTTTATTACTTCCGCCTAATCCGATCCATACTTCTTTCTCTAAAATAGCCATTTCTTTATCTCCTTATCTTTAATACAGCTTATTTTCACATGCCTCTCCCCTTATATCTAATATAACAAAAACTACATGTAGTTGCAAGTAGTTTCTAGATAGTTTATACTAAATTCGGAGGAGTGATTTTATGAAAAGTAATCGTGGATTAAAAACAAGAAAACCTTTATCAAATGCGGTTAAAATTGAATTATATGATAGACTAAAAGAATTGTCAGATGATTCGAAAGTACCAATGAGTAAACTTTTAGATGAAGCAATTGAAGATTTATTAAACAAGAAAAAACCTCATTAAATAAAGTGAGGTTTTTAATTTTCATAGGTAATTTATTTATAAATAACCAAAATAAAAAGCACCTGTCATGATTAACAAGTGCTTACATTATCTTATTTCTATGTGAAATCTGCTTTTTATTTTATTTTAATTCCCTTACCTTCTCCAGTAAATCTTCTAGCACTCTTTCTGCTTCATATGGGGACATTTGAACATAAACATTTAGGTCATTATAGTTTCCTAATTGAATATGTAAATAATTATCGAAGTTCTCATAGGTTGAAAAGTGAGCATGTTTATAATCCAATTTTAAAATGTTCTCCTCGTCCTTGAACTTATTACCTTTTCTAATAATGATCCTTTGTTCCATTCTAAAACAACCTCCTCTTGTTATTATTCTATTTAAAACTCTCTTTTATGAATCTCAATCATCCTAGGCGTATTCGTAACGGCAGCCCATCCTTCACATCCGTCTTCTCCGCAATCACATGGTAAAGTTATTAAATTAAACTCATTATTATACTCTTCAACTGTAATTCCTGACCGTTGACAATAGCCATTTTCAAATTCTTCTTTTGTCATTTACTTTTCTTCTCTCCACTCATATAAAGCATTATCACACTCGCAGCTTAAGTTTCTAGCAAGTGTACGAAGCTCCTTGACTTCTTCTTTTGTTAGATGTGGGAACTTTACTGTTAACTCATTTACACGCTCAAATAGTTCATTCAATTCCATTTCCATATGTATTTTCTCTCCCTTATTATTTTACTTAAAACAGAGTTTTTAATGTAAATTTAACTTATCTGCTAGATACTGTTTGAAATGTAAATTCCAGTGATCCTTATCCCAATCAACAGAATAAACAGTTTGATATTTCCCTGTTAATCTATTTCTAATATTTGCCGTTCCGTTGAAGGTAACTCCGTATTTATGATAAGCCTTTATAAAATCAAACTGACAATCCTTATAAAAATAATTAAGCCTATTAATTATCATTGAATCTGTTTCTTGTTTTGCTTCCTGTATTAATTCATTTTTAAATATTAATTTGTTTCTTTTTATACAGGATGTTGTAGTGGTATTACTCCATTCGTTCCCATGATAAACCTTAATCTCTATTTCATAAAACACTTTATCACTCCCTTATTAATTTATGTAAAAGTTATCTTTTACAGATTATTAATCTCTTCTTGTACTTCATTAATCATTTCATCAAAATACTTTGCTTTATCTAGTTTTGCTTTTTCAAATCGTTCAATAATTTCTTCACATTGCTGCTTATAATGTTCTACACACTCTTCTTCAGTTAAGAAGATATTCAATGATACGCCTGTATAACTTCTATATCCAGTATTGTCATATGGAGCGATAATTTTAGATAATGCTTTTCCTTTTGCGTTTAAAGGTCTGAAATGATATTCGGAATAGTATACAGTCTTATTCTTCGGAAGATCATCATTGCTAAATAAAACAACTTTCTGTGGTTTAACGTGTCTTATTGCTTTATTATCAATATCATTGAACCGATAATCGCATATAAAAACTTCATCGCCAGCTTTTATTTTAGAGCCAATTAATTTTGAGAACTCCTTGTATAGCATTCATTTAATCCTCCTTATTTAACCCATTCGTCTTCACTATAATATTTGCAAGCTTCCGCTTGATTGAAATCCTCAATTTCTCCTTTATATGGAACATTTCCATTCTCACAATATGAAAAGAATATTACACCGTCTGTTTTCAACTCCTTCATCTTTCCATAATTAATGTGAGTTTTTATGTATACACAATTATTACATTCTTTCACGAATATCACCTACACTTATGTATTTATTTCATTTAAAAGGAATGTTTTACTTATTGTTTTTATATCTTAAAACCCACCGACCTATTTGAAATTCCATATAACCATTGTAAAAATAGAAACCACGTTTATCTAAACCTGTTTTATGCCAACGCTTCAATGAAATACGATTATTCCAATTTGTTCCGAAAAATCTTGTCATATGATCTTCTTTCTTATATAGCCAGTTCATTTATATTCCTCCCTATACTTTCTTTAGCTCTTTAAATTCTCCAACTTTCCTGTTATCATTGTCTAGGTGTAATTCATAAAGAAAGGTGATTACCTCATGACTACTTTAAACAAAGACAACATTGACCTAGACAAAATCTATGACTATCGTGAATACCCAGATAAAAATAGTGGACGTTGTGACTATTGTGATCACAGTTTATTTAAATCCTCTGTTGGTAACGGTAAATTCATTAGAGAATGCCGTAACTGTAGTATGAAGAAAAGTATTTAGAGCGCTCTTGAAACTTAAACAGTAGTATCAACAATACCTACAATTTGTTTTGTATCAATTGCGCCTTTCTCCCACGAAATAAACCCATTACCTAACATAATTGCGTTTTTGTAGTTTTCCAATAGATTGATATCAGTTGTTATAAAGTGCTGAAAAATCATGTTTTGTCCCATAACCATTAGGTTGAAACTATATTTTGGCTTCTTTTCCTTATCCAATTTGAATCCTCCTTATTTATTAATTCTCTATGAAAATAATATTTTACTTAATTTTCAATAATCCATCTTCCTTGCATTAACTCATGTAAAGCAATGTTGTCTTTAGCTAGTCTTTCAAAATGATCATATTTGCCATCAATAAATTTGTATTCCATGTCATCACTATGTACATATGTAATATTTTGACCATCTGCAAATGCCCTTTGCGCTTCCTCAAATGACACGAAATGATGTCTGATTTCCCATGTGTCATTTCTTACCCAAGGGAAATATACAAGGAATTCATTTCCTTCTTTGATTTCTGGTTTTTCTTCATTTACTTCCCACATTAATAAATTTCCTTTATGGTCATATCCAACTATGTATCCATCTTGATTTACTGCGGTATCCTCTAAACCTAAACGATCTATCATTTGTCCTGTCGTTAACCTAGTCATTTTTTACTCCTTCCCTTTATTGGTTTTTATATGTATTGACAATCAATTATATAATTTATGTATAAACAACAGTTCCATCAACTAACTTGCCTTCTTTCAATTCATAAAACACAACATCTTCCATAATCTTAATTCTAATTTTCTTATGTTTTTGCTTCAATGACCGGATAATATGTGCTTGCTCTTTAAAACTTCGATATGGAATTGCTCCTGTAATCATTTCATCCCCTCCCTACTTTTTTCAATGCATTAGAATACTCGCTTGCTAATTGATCTATGTCGGTACAAATTTCATCATTAAATTGAACTAATTTAAACTCCTTTATGTTAGCTGCTATACGTTGTTGTAATTCACCGTCAGATGTATTTGATAAATCAATCCCAACCGCTGCATATTCATTTCTAAGAGCTTGTAATATGTTTCTCTCTTGTGACATATATTCCTCTCCCTTCTTAAACAATAAGCGCATTAACTTAAGTTAACACGCTATGTTTGTGTTCATTATAACACACTATTAATTAAATAAAACTACTAATCATATAATTTATTTATCACTTGAAATACCGTTCCATGCCAATCCATGTACGGTCAAAATATTAATAGCTCAACTCATCATTCAATTCCTCTTTATACACATCTACAAATAACTGTAAAAAGCCTTTATACTCTCCAAAATACTTACCAAACTTTCTTATAAATTCTTGTCTTTCCTCTTCATCGTGCGACCATATGCTCATACTACCCATATATTCGCCTATTTCTTGTTCAATTTCTTTCAGTTCTTCTTGCACTATTCCTTTAGGATACTCTTCAAACCATTCCAACCAATCAGCAATCAACTCATCGACCGGATCAATGGAATCTGAACAGAAATTTAACTTTCTTTCTCCGCTGCTAATATATGTTTCTAGGTCATGCATGATTAAACGAATAATATATTTTGTACTTATACTACCAATTTTGTGACTCATGTTGTCCTCCTATCAAACTATCTAAATCATTTTTTATTTATATAGTTTAAGTATAAATCATGCATTTGATTATACAAAGAATTACGATCATCATTTGTTAAATTATTATCGTTTGAAATTTTATATAAAGTGTCTAATAAAACACTATTACTTTTTATCTCTTCAACAAGAGATGCTGGAAGTCTGCCAAATCCCTCAAATAGCACCTTTTCATCTATCCCTAATATCTCACTTAATTGAATAATGATGGGATCAGAAGGATTCTTATTTTTATCTCCTCGCTCTAGTTGAGACATGTAGTTTATGCTAATATCTAATTCATCAGCAATATATTCTAATGTTAAATTTTTCTCTTTTCGTTTATCACGTAGAATCTTTCCTATTTCTTTGAAGTTAACTGCATTCATAATATCATCCTCTGCGTTTCTACTAAGTTGTTATTTGTAAAATAGAACTTTTATTTACTTATCATCTCTCACAATTACCCATTCATATCTATTTCCTTCGCATTCCGGGCATGTTCTGGATGTACCTTCTATAGTATACATGCCCTTCTCCACTACAATAATCACAATATTTACAATCAATTGTCATGATGTAACATCCCAAGACTGTAGTTTTAATACCCGTAATAATCACGTTTCAACTGCTCAGAAGATCGTCCTCCACTAATGATGTATGATATAATTTGTCCTCCGATAATAAAACCAATCCCTGTCAAAATCTTGCCTGCATTGAAAATGAAAATCAAAGCAAACAAAATACTTAAGAAGTTAACAACTTTAACGCCATAATAGCGTAAATATTCTACACTCATTCTTGATTCCTCCTCTTAAATTCGTGTAAGTTCAGACTTTTACTTTATCTCACATATAGGTGCTTTATGCCTCTTGCTAAATTACCTAAGAATAATTTAAAGTCTCTTTTTGTTAAAGTTCCTTCTTTATGGTAAAATTAGACATTTATTCATAAGGATGAAAATTTCTAAACACTTTCCTGCCTTTCTCTTTGAGCGCTGTTATTTCTCCCCATTCCTTCGCTTTTTTATCGGCTTCTTTTTTTGCATCATCTAATGTAGATTTAATTTCTATTTCTTTAGTCAATGATGAAATAATATATGTTTTCATACCACTGTTCCTCCTTAGTTTTAGTAAAATGAGAATTTTATTCTTCACCTTTTACCCACACATAAACCTTATCTTCTTTATCTGCACCGATATACTTTAATTCCGCATCATTTAAACATTCTAATATTTGACGTACATTTCTTATGCTTAAATTGTTATCATTCATGAAGTCTGTCAATTTCTTCTCTGGACTAGACTCTGATATTTTCTTTCCCATTCTCACACCTCCTTTGTATAAAACTCTTACTTTACCCACTTTTTATTTAGCTTTATGCGTATATTTATTAATATATTTTAACAACAATTGGTATTCTTCTTTATGTTGATCAAGAATCTCTCCTTTTTCATTATAAAATGAATCTATTATATCAAAGGCTTCTAATAAAGCTGTTTTCATTGTAACTTTCTCTTCTAAATCCGCTTTCGTTTCTAATCTTTTTTGAAGAGAAAGTGGGGATTCTTTATAAAATTTATATTCTTGGAGTGTTTTCATGATATCCTCCTTTACATAAAATATAGTTTTTACTTTCTATTTACATAATCATACCAATTCCCTAAGTGCATTTTCTATCCTAAATTTCTCTAACTTTAAACGAGTAATTTTAATTTGTAGCTTATTCACTGCATCTTCAGATAATGCCGGATCATTCAACTGTATTTCCTTTTCTTCAATCTCCAGCTTATACTTCTCACTTACATTACTTAAATACTCTATTGCTTGAGTGATCCTTTTATTCATTATAGATATCATCCCCTTTGTGCTTACTATTAAAAACCAAATAAAATAACTTATAATTGAATCTTATCATTATTTATTTTATTTATCAACCATAATTTTCATTTATTTTCCACTTTTTAAATATGAAAAAGAGCCTCCGAAAATATCAGAGACTCTTTTGAGATATGTATTACTTTGAAAATCAGCCGCCCGGATTTGGGTCACTCATTAATTTTACTGATTGAGCAGTAGAAACAGTTTCAGGAGTAGTAGCGGATACCATAATTCCTGTCAAAATACCTAAAGTTGCACAAGCAATAACTAATACTTTCTTCATATTATCACCTCCTTTCAAGTGAAAAAACGTTACTTTACTAAATATCAAATATTTCCCCGTATGCTGCATAAATTGCTGCCTTTCTTTCGTTGCGTTTTATTAATTCTTTGCATGGAAGCGTTGCATAAAATTTACTTCCACTTTGTTTAAAGTACATTAATGACATATATAATTCATCAATGTTATCATCAAGAATTCCTTTGTAAAGACTATAGAAAGCCTTCTCTTGACGATCTAAGGAATCAAAATCTAATGAGTTTAATAGTTCACTTGCTTTATGTTTGTCCCCTTTTCTTATATATCTATGTGCTTTCTCAATCCTTAATCCAGTACAATCATTATAAATATAAAATTCTTCATCATTATGTAAATTACTAACCATGTTGAATGCATGCATTGCATTCTCAGCAAATGTATTATTTTCTATGTCGTTAAATAAATTAATTGCTTTTTTAAAATATTTATATGATGTTTCTTTATCTTCTAGCATGAAACACAACCCTAAACCATGATAAGCATGAGCGACTTTTTGTAAATTTACAGTATTAGTAGCTAGATTGTAGTATTTTTTCGCTTTCTCAATGCAATTATTAAAGAGATTGTAGTTCGCACTTTGTAAATAGAATTTTGTAGAATAAGTATTTTTTATGTACTGATCATTTACATTATTCAATAACAATTCAAGCTCTCTCAATAGTGAGGGCATGATTAGGAACTCTTTATTCAAGTAGCATCCATATGTTTCCATCCACTTTTGAAAAAACAACAACTCTTCATTTTTATTTTCTTTTTTGCTGCCTTCTTCATCTTTTTTTATATTAAGCTGTCTTGCTAAATTAGCCATTTCAATTGCACTTATTTCTTTTTTTAAAAACTTTAAATGCACTCTATAAACTCTTGACCATTCATGTAAATCTCTGTTTGAATGATTCTCTGTATTTACTAAAAGCTCCTCTAATACTTCAATATTTTCCCTAAAAGATGCTCCTTCTATAGCGCACTTAATGTTATCCGGTCTTTCTAATGACAAAGCGACTTTTTTAACAACTTCAGTATGCTCATATGGATCTGGATACAGTTCTTTAACTAGTAAACTAAGATTATAAAAATCTAACTCATCTTTCCCACTAAAATAACTAGATAGTGCCGATTGGCTTCGATTGATTCGAGCAGCCATTTCTTTACCAGTTATTTTTAATTCATTTTTCATTCTATGCTTCAACTGCTTACGAATCACTAGCCACAACTCACTTTCCTATAATTTAATGAATAAATTAATCATTTATTTGATGTACTCTTATAATAGCATATCCAAAAATACATGACAAGTACTTTTTGTTAATTTTTTTGATAAATATTTATTTTATTTATTAACCTGTTGTGTCAGTAATTTCATATATGCTTTAGCGTATGATTCCTCTGTCCATTGCGTTTTATTTTGCTTTCTATATGTATTGTCTTGGTGAAGATCAACTTGTTCATTTGCAAATTTACCGTATCTATACTCATTGAAATTCGTAACTGTTGCACTCATTATTTATTCCTCCCTTAAAGAGTAATTTATATACATTTATTTTATCTATCTTTATCTTAAATGAAATAATTAACAAATGCAACAGAAAAATTTTGCAAATTCACAAAATGCTAAAATACAAAATTATTTATTTCTCAATTGTTAATTTGATAATTGTATGTTATTTAAGTCTAAATAAAAAAGCCACTGTTTTAGCGGCTTTTTTCTACTGGTATTTGCGGTAAAAGACAAGTTTTATATTATTCTTTATCAACTAGAGTAGTTAGCAAATCCCATGCATATTGATCTAAGTCATTTTTTAAGTTTGTATATTTATCATATGTTTCTGGTTCATTTTCCATAAGCATATCACCTTCTTCACTTAATAAATCCTCACAATATTTACTAATTATAAAGGCTAAATCTAAAATAGTGATTTCATGTTCATCGAAAATAACTAATAATTTAGGAAGCAATTCACATACCTTTTCTCCTTTATTCACTGGGTATGCCTCCATTTCAAGTTTAATCAGATACCTTTTCAGGGTTCAATTTACACCAATATTTATACGCTTCTCTATAGAAATCATGATACAGATTTTCATAAAGATCACGTTGAAACTCAGTTGCTGCTAATCGTCTTTTTAAGTCATCAATTACAGCATCCCTATTGATAGGATTCGCTTTTGGAATTTGCAATAATTTCATAGACGTTTCACCTTCTTCCTCATACTAGGTGGTAACGACATCTTCGCAATAAAAGGCTTTGTACTCTCTCCACCTGTTCGCAATATGTTAAATGCATGATATCTTTTCAATTTCAAACAATCCGCTAATTCAAATGGTGCTAATTCCTCTAAAAACGCTTTAAATGTTTCCTTTGAGGTTGGGTATAGATGATAATGTGGTAATGCATTTTTAATTGCTTGCTGCGCCTTCTTCGGTAACTGTTCCCAATAGTGAAACAACCAAACAAAACCAACACGCCATTTTCGACTTTCTACCGCCATGCTCTCCCAAAGTTTTGCGCTGCGGTTAAATTGATGTGGTTCATCTATAACAACAAAGAATGGAAATTGTTTTTCTTCTTTTCTCATTTGCATAGCAAGATTTATTTTTGTCATTAATAAATTCCCAATGATATTAATTTGTTTTGATGTTAATCCGTCCTTCTTAGCTACATCAAATACAAATGCCTTTTTCTGACTCATTATCTCTACAAAATCAATTGATTTATTACTATTAAAACAGTCCATTAAGAAAGGATCACCCATAATCAGATCCATCCGGTTGTAGATTGGTTTTACAATTCTCATTCGCATATTATCGCTTTCTTTGCTGTATTGAATTAATGTTTGTTTATGAATACCTTCAGGCATTTCTTTTATAACTTCCTCTAAATACTCCTTATTCTCCATAATCTCGAATATTTCTTTTAATTGTGGTGTTTTCATGGCAATAATAAAAGCTCTCAAATATCTTTCCGTTTGTACGCTATCCTCTAAACTATCCTCAAAGAAAGATAATACTGCATCTGCAAGCAATCCTTTTCCGTACTCACTATATTGTGCTTCACACCAATCAAAAGACGGCTTTAACTTTGCAATATTAATAATTTCATATTCTGATGGATTCAATACTTCTTTTAGTTGATTAGTAACTTGATGTTTTGCTGGATCAATAAATAGCGCTCCATATCCATTTCTAACAGCTTCAACCATTCGTGTAGCTCCATATCCGTCTGTTTTCCCTTGACCCATGCCGCCAATTACTGCCGTAGGTAAACATAATTCATCTTTATTAGTAATGGGCATATATACCGATTTAGTTTCTCCTTTGTATGTCTGTTCTCCTAATAGTAGACCTCCCTCAAATAGTCTCTTTGGTATATCTGTTTCTAATTGCTTTATGCTTTCAATATGATATCTATCCTGTAAATGATAAGTAGGTAACATGAATAAACGAGAAGTTTCTTGAATAGACATATAATCAGAGTACATGCTTATTTTCTTTTTACGCTCTTTCATTTGTTTAAATGTTCTTTCCTGATTAGATGGATAATTTATAAGCTGATTATCCCCATCCAATTCCCGAAAAGCAGTGCTTATGCTTCTATTTAAAAGCACTGCTTGTTTTTCGTCCTTTGACTGAATAGCAATGCGAATTTGCACATGATACGCATCATTTTTTGTTTTCTGTAACGTTTCAGACCTTAACTGTCCGTCTTTTAATATGATTGCTCTATCGCTTGTCATTGGTATCTTTTCAGCGTCCTTTCCAGCTACAAGCTCGCCAATAAAATTCATTGTTCCAATCACTGTACTTGTAATTGCTTTTCCGGTAACGTGTGCAATATCTCTTTTGTTAAAATGTAATCTTAAAGGCATGTGCCCTTCAATTTTAAATCGTTCATAGTTTTCTGCTGCTGATTCATACCAATCATAATGAGCTGGAAAACATAACATTTGAATAATTACTTTATCTTCATCTTTCATAATATTGAGTGTTTCTAGTAATGAATTAAGCCAATTTATTCTGCGGTCTACTTTTAATGAAAGAAAATAGTGATAACGTAATTCCATTGTAGAGGCATATGTTGGAGTGAATTTTTCAAATGGATCAGACACTTCTTTTGTTGTTACATTCTCCCAAGTAGCAAGAATAGCTTTTTCGGTTGTCTTTCTAAGGTCTTTAGGAACGGTTATAACAAATTTAGTGTTCTTTGGTTGCAACACCATTTCCCATGATAAAAAATTCTTGTCGAGTTTCTTCTCTTTTTTATTCCATCTTTCAAATATAGAACGATACATACATAATTGTTGTGCAAAATGATCCACACGATTATTTTCCAGTTTTGAATGTGGAATAATTTGCAAATGTTTCATTTTACAATAACCTCAATTTCCTCATCCTCTTTACATATCTCATCAGCTAAAATAGCTGCTAATTTCATAATTCGAATGTAATCATCCATCATTATTTTAGTTATCTCACAAGATTCATCTTCTTTTATTTCCTTTAACTCATTGTATCGCTCTGAAGATTCTACCGCTGCTAAAGAAACAAGTGATAAAAAATCGTCCAAAACATCATTAGATACAGTAATTGTACGCTCATTTTTCATCATTTTGTCACCATCGCCTTTCCTATTTGTACTAGGATCTGCATAATAGCTGGGGCAAACTGCAAACCGATATATCCTAAACAACTCCACTTTAATAAGCTAACCCCTTTATTTTTTTGACCAAGCATTATTAAAATAAAACCACAACTCAATGTTAAGAAGCATAATGGATATGAAATTCCTTGAACCAATTGAATTAAAGGATCAAATGCACTGATTATTTTATCTTCAATCCATCCACCAGCTTGAGCATAATGTGAATTACCAAGAAGTAAAGCTGTTCCTAATCCTGCTGCATATAGAGTAGCCTTTTCTTTCTTCTTATAATCTCCACTCATAAACTCATGAAAGCTATACGTCACAGTTTTTGCCATGCGTTATCTCCCCTTTAAATGTGGATACTAATCGCATAGGAGTAAGAAAGGAGCTGACTGTATGCCAGTATTAGTTGCTGTAGGAAAAGCATTAGTGTACTCTGGTACTGGATTACTAATCATAAAGCTTATCGTTGATGCGGTTTCATAAGCCTATATAAATGATGTTGCTTTTCGATTAGATATAGATTTTGACACCTCTTGTTGCTTTTGCACTTGTTTTCTAACAGGAGGTTTTTCTATTTCTTTTTGGATTGGAACTGTTTCTTTTTCAACTGGAATCATTATAGGGCTTGAATTTTCCATATCACGTTGAATAAGTCTCTTTACATATTTAGAAAATATTCCATAAGTTTCCGCATGTTTTAAAAGCTGCATTTCAAAACGATCTTTTTTACTAAAAGATACACTTAGTATATTTCTATTTTTACTCATGACCATACACCATTTGAGCAATATTGTACATTCCTATTGCATTTGCAAATTTCGAATGCACTGAAGTTACTTTGCTTTTCACTTTGAATTTTGGGTGAATAACTTTACAATCTGTAAAGTGAGATTCTAGATATAGTTTTACTTTTTCCGCTGCACCTCCAACCAATCGAAAAGGATCATTTTTATTAAATCTATTCAAGGCTGAAACTATACCGTAGCTCATAGCTTGCATATCTCTTGTTTTAGTTGACTCTGCTCCAAATGGTAAAGTAAAACTTTCTCTATCAATGAATTGTCCTTCTCGTACTGTAGCAACATTGACAGTTCCACTTCCCACATCAATAATGCGAACAAAATCTTCATCATCTTTGCAACACCAATACGCTGATGCTCCTTCTGCTGCAACTTCTACTCGTTTTATATATAATTTCTTTTCGAGTCCATTTAATAAGAGTTTATGTTCACCAATTAGCATATTCTTTATCTGTTGTTTTTCAGTTGGATTGTGCGTTTCAATCGGTTGCCCTACAATAATTGATACTTCATGACTTTTACTAAAACGATGTAAAGCAATCAAAATTCTTAATTTAGCATCTTCATGAGCTTTTGAAAGCCCCATTGAATTTCTTGGGAACTCGGATTCTTTTTGTGCCAATTCTCCAGCAAAGAACGGCATCCCTTTATAAATTCCGGTCATTTCATCATTATATTGAGTTTCCAACCTCCTTTCCCTTGCCTCACCTAAGAATGAGTTAAACGAAAATACTCCTTCCTTAGTTGCCCCTTTTACTTCTTTGTTTCCGGGATCAATAACCATAATCTCCAAGGAAATCCCTCCCTGTATTACATCTGTAGTGATTTTGTATTACAATCGTCATACCGTCTTACAGTGGTATTACCGTTGTTAGTAAAGTGTATGACATATGCCTATGTGTTTTGCACGTACACTTAAAATTTTTTGCATAAAGCCCGTACTTTTTATAAAGGGATTCAAAAATGCTTGTAGAAATCAAAATATAGAGGTGACTCCCAATGGAATTTAAATGTCGATTAAAAATAATATTTGCGGAAATGGATATAAAACAAGGGGATTTTGCAAAACGAATAGGAATAGATGATTCTACATTAAGTGCAATTGTAAGAAATCGTACTAAGCCTCGTTTTGATACTGCATATTTGATCTGTAAGGAACTTGGTAAAAGAATTGAGGAAGTATGGATTTTAGATGAGGAAAACGAAAAAAGTCCGTAGGGTATATTATCCCCACGGACGCTTTTGCGCTCTTAGCGAAGCTTGCGAGCTATGCTAAAGCTTATGCGCACATATTGGAAAAAATGCGTGTCTAGTGAAATAAATTTAAAATTTATTATAGTGTATGTAATAATTCCTTAAACTTCTGATTAAGTAACGTTTCATTTAAAAAGTCTCTTATAGCTTCTTCACCTTCCATGAACAGCTCAACTGCTTGTTCTCGTTGTTCCGGTGTAAATCCTGCTATCATGGTTCTATATACTTTGTAGAGATTATTTTCATACTCTGTACGTGATTTTTGTTTAATTTTCAATGAAAAATCAAAAACCTTTGTATTCGTAATGCTAACAGATATGTCGTTGTTTTGTAATTTATTTTCGTTGATATTACCAAAGAAATTAACAACATTATTTTCAACTACTTGCATTCAAATCATCTCCCTTTATTATTTTATTTAATAAACTAATTTATAAACATTTCCTGTCATTAGGTCTTTTGTTTTTATGTATTGTTTATTTAGAATCTGTATTACTCCAGTTGCTACATTCCCCACTAGCTCAAAAGCATCCAGTTGAAAATCGCTCATTTCTTTTTCGTTGAATTGTCCGGTTTGTAAATTAACATATGTAACAAGATAATAGTTCATTTCAGTTGGCATTTTATTTCTCCCCTCGGTTTGTAAAATACACTTTTTACTTAAAAACTCGCACTTCTAGTATTTAGCTTCATAAATAAATTCATTATTTTTTCCATGTTTAATCCCATTTCTTCTAATTTATTAATTTTATCGATAAGTTTATCTTTTTCTTTAGTAATATATTCAAAATAATCTAACGTTTTTTCACTCATTATTTCCCAATCAACAATCCCATTATTTTTTCTAGGTGCTTCAGCCCAAAATAAACTAATTTCTTTTTCATATTGTTCAAGTTTCTTTTGCGTTTTAATTAAAGATATCTCTTCTCTTGTGAAACCATCATATCTGACTTTCCTATTCATTCTTTCTGATATTTTCTTAAACCTCAAATTCTGTTTATCTTTATTTGCTCCCATCTCAATCTCCTCCTCCATTTAATAAAAGAATTAATTTATTTAATTAGCTGTATCTTTTCTTTTTACGTATCCTTTTTTAATCCATGACACATAAGGAAAATACTCTGTTGCTCCTTCTGTTAAATATCCCAGTGGAACGCTATCACCTGCTTTTCTTTCAGATTTTAATCTCTCTGTTAATTCAGTCCATACCCAAGTGTTAATCTTTTTCATTTAAGTCACTCCTTTTATTTTAATTATTTAATTTAATTACTATTCATTCTTTCAAATAATACCAACAATTCACGATCAGCCTTACTATTCATTTGATCCAATTTAGAACATAATTGATTTACTGTTTTGTCATGCTGCTTTACACGTTTAGAAAGTTGTTTCAATTTTTTTATCATCTTCTTAAACATGGACAACACCTCTTAATATTATTTTACTTATGTATTTCTAATTTAAGAACTCACTGCGACGGAATTTCTTGATTATGTAAGCAATTAAAACTGTAATCCAGACTGGACATGTTAAGAATAATAGTTGAAAAACCTCATTCATTGTTTTAACCTCCTATAACCTTATGATGTAATTATAAATTATAATTTTATTTATGTAAATGGGTATTTTAAATTATTTTATGTATTTTCCTAGTTCCGTTTAATGCAAGATAATTTATTTTTCTCCCAGATAATTAAAATTTATTACCAGATAAAAAATAAAATATGCAAGACTAGATTCCGTTTTGTGCTGGCATAAAACAGACCCTAATAAGAAATACTTAATAATTAATAATCATATAAGAATCATATAAGAATCAGATTAATAATCAGTATTTTACAGCGCCAAAAAAATTTGCCGCTGAATGAAAAAACTTAATCTACATATTCTCTGTCCGTACAAAGTAGTGATTGTTATATTTTATGTATTGTACATTATACTCTTCATCATATGCATCTTCTTGAAGAACATGTTTAACAATTTTTAATAGCTTATGTTTCTTCAGCAATTTGTTATATGTAATGATTGTATTATGATTTAATTTCAGATCGGCTGAAGTCGTTTCAATAGATGGGAAAGCATATTGACGTGTTAATGTATCTTTTCTGTTTATGTATGATTCATAATAATATAGCAAACGTATTCCGGTTACTCCTATATGCTCAATCTTTCCAAATAGGCTAATAGGAAGCTGCGTGAATGTATTTGATTTATCCGTAAAGGGATCAAGTGTTAAAGCAATAGAACCCTTTCTAGGAAATGCTGTGATATGTTCCATTACAATTTGATTTTGATGTAATGTTTTAAATATCTTCTTTAATGTTCTGTTATCTCCTATATGTATCTTATGTTTTAACTTGTTATGGTCAATTTGCAATTCATTTCCCTCATTAAACGAACGGAATAGACTGTGTTTAAGTAGACCATATGTACAGAAAGATTGATCATCTAAGTAGAACCATGAATTTCTTATTATTTCATCTGGTATTTGCAACATGACTTTCTTTTTACTTTCTTGGCTATTATTTTCCATTTAATCGCTCCCTCTTAAAAAATATAGGTAGATACGTCAATACGCACCTACCTATATTATGAGTTCTTATAAAGTTATTGTAAATGTTTATTTTATTTATTTGTATAAAATTATACTTTTAGAGAAAAGAAAAACAGCTCCATTAAGAGCTGTTTAGATTAATCTTTCATTACCTTTCCATACTTGATGAGCACGATTATTTTCATATCCTACCCGATAAGATTCGCTTACTAAGTATTCTAACATTTGTTTATAAAATCTTTTTAATTGTGGCTTAGTCATATTCCAATCAAATTTGAAAGGTCTGCCACTTGCAGTATTAGCACCGTAACCAATATGAAACTCAGGATAAACAGAATCTAAACAAATATTGCAAGTAGTACTAGAAATAGTATGTCTTTTTGATCCAGTCCAGATAGAAGGGCTATAAGTAACACCTACAACATTATTATCAAATTCACCTTCACCAATAACAACGCTAGGGAAAATTTTATTTAATTCATCAACTTGAGATAAAACATATTGGCGAAAAGATTCAATAACTTCAAGACGCTTTGTTTTGATTTGAGAAACTGAAAGAGCTTTTGATTGTTTACGATTTACAACTTTAGCTAATGACATTTAAATTCCTCCTAAACCCTTAAAGGGTATGTATTTATTGTTCGTTATCTATGTTTAAATTATAGCATTATTTTAGTTTGTTTCATAGTGTAAATTATAATTTTATTTATTAATTTTGCAAAAAGAAAACAAGCTCAATAATAACTGGTCAATACATTCTATATAATCCGTAAAAGGCTTATTTTATACTATCTTCTGTTTTCCCCAAGAAATATAACTTTTCCCCTCTTGATCTATTTCTTTACTCAATAGCATATTTAAAATATCAAAATCAATTCCAAACCGTTCAGATAATTCTGCATCATTTATAGTATCGTTTTTCATAAAATTATTTAGCTTTTCTTTGTTCATAATTAATTTTAATAAATTAGATTCTATGCTGTTTTCGATTGTTAGAAAATGTATCTCTTTTTGTTCCATAGAAGTGTAGCGAACAAAACGAGCAAAAAATTGATGCATTGCTGCAAAATTCCATTGTAATTCAATAAGTAAAACTTTATTTACGAAATCAATGTTCATACTGCTTGATAAAGATTGTTGAGTACAAATAAGAATGCCATTTTTAGTTTTCTTTAGTTTATTTATGATGTCTTTACGTTTATTTAATGTTGTACTATCTCCAGTAATAATAAATAGTTCACGATCTGAGAAATGATTTCTAATGTAATTAGCATACATATCTACTGTTTTAATATGAGTGCATCCTATTACAACTTGGTCATTATTCCATTTATTAAGCATTTCTAATGTTTTAGCCGCTTTAGATGGTGCTATACTGCTGACATATTCTTTAAATGTATTAGGAATTACACAGGCTTTAAGGAGGCTATTCAGTTGCTGTATAATACGTAATAATGTATCTTTTCGGCTGTTTCCTGTTGTTTTGTGTAAATAAGTTAATCTATAAAATTCTTCTATAACAATTCTATATAATTCTTCTTCAGATTTATTGAAAGTGCAAGTGTCTTGAATAATTTTATATATATTTTTTCCGCTTACTTCTTGAAATGTTCTTGTAATCATTGTTTTATCAATTAATTCTTTTAATTCTTCACTATTATAAATATCTTGATTCTGTTTTCCTACTCCGAAGACTGTAGCCTTTTCTGGAGAAAATGAACGTTTGAAAAGTGTATACCCTTTTTTATATGCTGGAAAAGGTTTCATGTAGTTGTCATTTTGTTTCTCTATTAGCTGCTTAGACTTTTGATCCTCTTTATATATGGAATCATTTTTAGATAACATATTAATTGAATTGTTATAAAGCAATTCAAACGCTGTAAACGATTCAGGAATGTTATTACGTGTACTTGTAGCACTCATGAGCAATTTGTATTTAACTCTTCTGAAACAATTTAAAACGGCTTTTGTGCGCTTAGATGAAGGGTTACTTATATTGTCTGCTTCATCTAATACCAACATTACTTTTTGACTTTGCATTCTGATATATTTTTTAATTTGTTTTTGATACTTGGTAAGCATCCCAAACGTCATAATTACAATTTGACCACGTTTAATTGAATGAATATCTTTTAATGAATTGATTCTAATATAATCTATTCCATAAGCTTCTAAAATATCGTCCCAGTTGTTATTAATTGCAATCGCTGGAGCTACTAGGAATATGTTTCTAATGTTATTATGTTGTTGCCTATATAGCATTTGAGCAATAGCAGAAATTGATTTTCCTGCACCTGTTCCCCATTGTAAATAACCGTAACTTTTAGAAAGCATTTTAGCTGTATCTTGTTTTTGGATATCGTTCAATGTGATTTGTTCATGTGTTTGTAAGTTCTTAATAATTAAGTCATCCAAGAATGTTTTTATTGTGTCATTGCAAGCAATTTCAGAGAATGGAATGTCTTGTTTTTCGTGATGTCGTATCTTTTTATTGAGTAGTTTTTTATATTGATTGTCTGAAAAAGGATAGTCATTTTTAATGATCATGTCATTGAATGATATTTCTTTTACATTCTTCACTTTAGAAAGTTTTAGCTTTTCTTTATGACTATACGCTTTTAACCTTAAACCATAACGAGTTTTAACAAGTGCAGTTTTATCAATTTCTTTTTTATGTTGTTTGTTTAGCATGTCTTTTAAATATCTTATTACTTTATTTTTAGTGATTCTTACTTTTTGCCATTCCTCATACGGCATTCCGTCCGGTTGTTTTTGTGTGTACAATTTTTGATAATAATTATATGCTTTAGAGTAGTGTTTATTTATTTTATTGTTGCGTTTGATATCAAATAATAATTTGTTAACTTTATATTGAAACTCTTTTTCTTCATTTGTTTGCTGCATTGATTCAAGAATAATTTTATTTTTTATTTCTTGTTTTTCTTGTAGTAATGGAGAAATCAAATTGTTATATATAAATTGTGATCCACAATCATTAAAACTGGTTTGTATGTATTCGTTTGTATATGGTTTATCTTGTACATGTTCGCTTTTCTTTTGGAATATCATAATTTTAGTATTAAAATTTTCAACTCCTAGATTTTTAAAAGCGTTAGAAGGTAGCTCAAATTGACATATGAAATTAAACATATTGTTAATTTCTTTAATCATTCCACTGTCTATGAATGTATCATTTAAAAATGATTTTGGTACAATTAAAGCCATAATTCCAGCGGGTTTAAGAACCTCATAGGATTTCATACAATAATAGAGTTGTGACAAATATTCATTGTTATTTACTTTCCATTTTAGATTAAATGGCGGATTACCTAGAACTATATCAAATGAAACATCTGTCTTATATGATCTTATATCTTGATTAGTTATATTAGCATTAGGATATAAATGTTTTGCTACTTTGTATGCCTTTATATCTAGTTCGTTTCCGTATACGTTTATTTCATTCGGAAGATAGTTAAAAAAGTTGCCCATACCACAAGTGAGATCAATGACTAAATCATGTTCAGTGGGCTTTAAACAATCCACAAGGAATTTAGATAATATATGAGGCGTAAAGAATTGACCTTGTTCTATTTCCTTCTTTGCCTCTGTGTAAGCATGAAAAGAATTGTAATTTTTAAATTGTAAATTATGAAGACCGCCATCTCCGGTGTAACTGTTGAAAACATCCTCATTATTGATATTAAATTTAGCAGTTAAATTGTTATCAATCAAATAGAGAATTTTATCATTAATTTCTTTACGTGCTTCTTGTGGAATAGCTTGATTAGAAATATTGTATTTCATTGTTTAAACCTCCTTTTTAACAGGTGCAAGTTTTATTCCTCACACCTGTTATATAAATTTATTTTGAAAGATACTCCCTTTTAAATTCCTCTGCTTGCTGCATAGTTTGAAAAACAATTTCTACTTTACCATTTTGAAACGGTTTAAATGATTGTACTTTTTCATATCCTAATTCGTATTTATATAGTGAATTTTCTTTGTTTAAGCTCTGTTGAATGTCTTCATAATAACAATTTATTTTTGCTTCTCCTGTCTCAAAATGTGATAATGCCTTAAATAATCGACTTACTTTATCTTTGCTGGAGTAGCTTATTTTAATATGTCCCCATTTCTTATCGAAGTGATCAATGTATACAAAACTAGGAATTATCAATTTATTTTTCTTAACTTCTACTTTGTCATAGTGTACATCGTTTGAAATATTTTCTTTAATTTCTTGTACTGCTTTTTCTGAGAAACTAAATCCTCCGAGCTGGTCAAAAATTTCATTAATAAGAGTTTGGTATGTGTCAATTGATTCGTATTTTTCGTGTAATTCAAAAACATCAATTGTAATATTATAAGTTTTTGTGAAATGCCCTATTATACTAGTGATAAAATTATTCTTTGTTTTCTTTATCCTTTCTTCTAGTCGCTGGATGTCGTCATATTTATCTATATACCCTCTTCGATAGTCACTGTCATAAGCGTTAGCATCAATTGAATTAAAGATATTTTTAAATGTATTTAAAGCCGTTTCCATAGCATCTAAAGCGCTTTTATACATTTCTTCTTGAGCTTCGCAATATTTTTGATCACCTTCAGAAATACGAGCTTCATTTTCAATTGTGATGTTACTAAACTTATCTAATATACTTGATGAACTAGCGAAAAATTGTAAATCTAATGTTGCATTATTTAAAACTTGATCTGCTATAAAACTAGGAATATCATTTTCTAATTCTTCAGCTTGTGACACTTGAGAAAAAATGTCCTCAAGTGTCGTGTAAAGTTTTATGTATCCTTGTTCTTTGATGTAGTTTAGAACGTTGTCATCTACATTAATATCATTTAATGATATGTAATTATTTAATTTATTTACATATTGTTCTTGCTGCTCTGCGGTCATTTCACCATTTTTGATAAGTAATTCAGCGTAAATTGATGTAGATTGATCAATAAGGCGTTCACAAGTTAATTCTAATTCATTTTCTTGTGTTGGTTCTGCTATCTGTTCGCCTACTAATGATTTAACAAATGCTAAACGTTCAGAAGTTTGTTTTGCGAACCAATAAGAGCCTTTCTTTGACCAGCGGAAACCTAATGATTTTAATTGAGTTCTAACCTCTTCAGGTGGCTTAGAATTGAATATAACTTCAATACCTTGCTTTTCATCGTTGAGTGTATAAGAAGCTTCTACAGTGCTTTCTTGTACTTGTGTGGGCTGTTCTGTTGCTGGAACTTCTACAGATTCAATTTTCATAGACTCTTCAGTGTTTTCTTTTACATTGTTGTTAACTTTTACAAATACTGTTTTTTCAATTGTTTCTTGAACTTCTTTAAATTCAATTATAGAAATAGAACCTTCATTGATAAACTTTTCTAATCTGCTTGCACTCATTCCGAATAAGTTTTTTTCTGTTTCTTTTAATACTTTGTTATTTTTCCCTAAACGTACAAATGTAAAACTTGTGCTATTGTTATAAGTTCTAACAAGTTTTAAAAGAGTACCAGAATAAAACCCATGTGTAAAAGCTGTATTTAATTTAATAAAAGTTGTTTCAGTTGAGAAATTAGAAATAGAAGTGTTTACTTCAACAGGCTTTATAACTGTGATAACTTCTTCTACAGTTTTAGATACAACTTTTTTACCTTCAGAAATAGCTTTTTCAATACGTGCAACAAACTTATTAACTGCTTCTTGTGTCTTTTCACCTTTGTGATCATTAGATACATAACATTGAAAAGCTCCGTTACCTTTAGCAATGATATTTCCTTGTGCATCTTCAATGTGCCAGTTGTTACGTTTAGGATTTGCATTTTTAAAAGTTGGATATTCTTCAATAACCCTTACAGAACTTTCCGCCTTTTTCATAATCTTATCAATTTGAATTTGACAGTTTATTTTTTCGCCTTCTGTTGCTGCATGGTTATCTCTTAACGTTTCAAGTTTTTTGATACGTGCATAGTTAGGAGTGTAACCTTTTTCAGTTTTCTTGTAACCGGAATAATGTAAACTATGTACATCAATAAGAAGTGTATAACCGTCTTTAGTTGCGATTCCTTCCCAGTGAGCTGGATGCCAATAGTCAGTCATTGAATCAGATTGATCTGGACGGAAACCGAAAACTTTCCAGCCTCTATTTACTAATTCACCCATGATATTTACTTTTGCTTCTTGATTGCTGTAGTAGTTTGACATAATGTAAAACCTCCATTTTATTAATTATTTTATTTATGTAATTGTGTTTAAACTGCTCCGTTGTTATCCATGATTTAATTATAAATGATAATACTATTGATGTAAAGAATAAATTATAATTTTATTTATAAAAGTTTAGGAAAAGAAAAAAGACTCATTTTAATATGAGTCTTTACAAATTTACTTATATAATCATTTATTTAACTTAACACATTTCACAATATCATCATGATAACCAGAAGCTCCATATGTTACTTCTATTGCGTCCCCTTCTTTGTAGTTGGCGTTTTCTAATAAAACCTTATCTTGACCATTATTAGCATTTACAGCATGAATTAGTTTATCTGTTGTGTTCTCTGTAATGATGTATTGACGAACTGAATTTACATAACTGTCGCTTTTCTCTTCGAATTTATAATCTTGTTTAGTGTCGTTTTGTGCTTCAGGCTTATTTGTAGATGCGCTATTATCATTCTTACTTGCATTCTGTACAATCTCAGTATTTTTGACTTCATTGCTGCTTATAGTTTCTTTCTTATTGTTTTCTGGCTGTTTATACCCTTTTTCGATGAAAATTGGTTTGCTTACAACCTTTTCAACAACTTTAGGCTCATCTTGTTTCCATTGACCTAGTTTTTTATCAGATTGGATTTGTTGATGTTTATCATCTTGGAATGTAACTTCTACAATGTCACCTATTTTGTAATCTTTTTTATCAATTAGGAGAATGTCTGTATAGTTGTACGGATTGACTCCTAATACTTCATTGTCTTTAACATCCATGCTGTGATCATTAGGATCAGTAATGTTATAGATTACTACATTACGTATGTCATAGCTAACCTTAATAATGTCATCATGATTCCAAGTTACAATAACTTTTGTACCGGATTGTAATTTAAGACTTTTGATGTATTCTTGATCAATGAAAATTTCATCTTCTGAGAAGTAAGTGTTTTTAGCTGTTGCACCTTTTGTGTCTACATTTGTAATTGTGAAGTATTGACTGAAAATGTTGTCTTTGTTGTTTGGAACTGTGGAAAGGTTGTGAGATTGTTTTTGTTTTGTATCTTGTGCGTGTACTGGTGAAGAAAGTTTAGACGAGTTGTCTTTTGTTAGTTCGTTTGTTAAATAACCACCTGTAAAGATACCTACAACTACGGCAAGTTTTAATAAATTTTTGATTACTTTTTTCATTTTTGAACGCCTCCAGATTTGTTTTAATTTTGATTATAATTAATTATTTTATTTAATAGCGACACTTTAAATAATGCCGCTATTAAGTTGAGTTTGTTTGTAATACTTATCATGTACGAGTGTTAGTTCATCATACATCTTATCTGTAGCTATACCAGATGACCAGGAATAAATCTTTTCATCGTTTAGATAGTACACTGTAAGAGAAGTATATTCTTTCTTATCCATTCCAATGGAATATAAATCCTTCAGCATGTTATCAATTGTAATGGCTTTACGTTTACTTTCCTCTACCTTTTGTTGTATTCGTTCTTGTTTATCTTCATAGCGTTTGATTATATCTCTTAATTTGTAGTATCGTTCTTGCTGATCAAGTGTTTCCTGTTGCTCTTTAATAAAGTTGAAATACTCTTTCATGCTTTCATAGTCCATTTTATGCTTACTAAAGATGTAATCCTTTTCTAATTCTTGCAAGCGTTCATTTGTCATTGTAGGATGTTTGCTGGATAGTATCATTGACGTTGTTATACTGTTAGCACATGCATAATTGTATGCCTCGTTATATGTATTGAAAGTGTTATTATAAAGGTGGAATACTTCAGGTTGCTTTGTTTCTGTTGTATTACTTTCTTCTACAACTTCAGATACTACAGTGAATACTTCTTTAATAGCGTTTAGGATTTCAGTTGCAAGTTCTTTGTTTATTTCATTTCTAAAAGTGTTATTAATGATTTCAATTAGTTCGTTGTCTGTTTTATCTTTAATGGATTGCAAACCGTTTAAAGTTGTTTCATCTTTATTAATTACTTTATTTAAGAAATCAATAGCTTTGTTTGTGTATAACTCTTTTCGTTCTTGTTCTGCTGCTTTCTTTTCTTCTTTAATCATTTTATTCCCTGCTGTCTTTGCCTCCTCAACTACTTTAGCATTCCAACCGAAAGACTCATTATATTTAAAGAAGTTATTTAATAATGATTGAAAGCGTGAGTATTCTTTACGTTTACCGTTTAGTAGGAAAAGGAAACCTTCTTTATTATAGAAATTGAAACGTCCAATAATAGTATCGTTGTACCATTGATCTAATTGGATAATATTTAAAATGTTAGGTCTTTCTTGATCTTGTTCAAAGCGCACATTTTCATAATTTGTTACTTTAGAAACTGTTAACATGTTATTCCCTCCCGTATCTTTATTTGTTTTCCATACTTAAATTATACTATCGTTTAAGTTATTTGTAAATGATTATTTTATTTATTTGAGAGAAAAGTTAATTATAATTCACTGAAAAGCTTTGCTTTGAAAGTGAAAAAGGATTCCCTGTAGTTTGGGAATCCGTTGTTTATGTATAGTTTAATTACTATATAATTTATTCATATTTCTGTCTAAGGGTTATGTACAAAAAACCTAATAATATCAATGTATTTTTAACACGTTTAGAACTTTCTAGAACCTTTGATGTTCTTAGATAAAAATTTGGCTACATCTTCAAACATATTATATAACTTATTATAAGTTGGTATGTATAGCCAAATTTTATAATTTTATTTATATAACACTTTTCTCAATGATTCTGCATCTTTGTTTATCAGCGTATCTGTTAGTTTATAACTATTTGTTATATATGATTTTTCTTTTCTCATGGAAATTCTTTTCATGTTCTTTTCTGTTTGCTTATCATTCAATGACTTATCATTCAATGACTTATCATGTCTATTTGTTGCATTTTCATTTATTTTATTTATTATTTCGTTGTTTAACTCATTCATAGACTTTTCTCTCTCCTCTTCTTCCAGTTCTAAGTCTATTAGTTCAGTCCACTTTGACAAAATGTGTTCCTCATTACATACGATTTCATAAGAATTAAAATAAAAGTATATATTAGCTTTGTCAAACAGTATTTCTCTTACTTCTTTGTAATATTTATTAGCCATATTCTTTTTAAATATCTCATTGATTGATTCACAATTATACTTCAATAAAACTTCTCTTTCTACTTTCAAAATGAGTTCTATTTCTTCTTTTGTAGCTTTTCTATAAATTTTATTTACAGTTGGAGTATGAGCTGTAAAATTTACAACATGCTCATTGTACTCGTTTGTATGTTCCTCTTTAACTGCTCTAATATCATAATTGTCATTTACTTCAGCATGAGTATTAATAAAACAAAGCGTAATAGAATGTGACCAGAATATTAGAGCTTGCTTACGTAAACTGTTTAATGCTGCTTCAATGTTACGTTTAAGTAAATCATCTGATGTAAGATAAAACTCTTCTATTTCTTCAAGTGTGATATTCATATGCTTAGACAAACGTAATTGTTTATATTTTGCATATGTGTAATTTTGATTGATCATTTGCAATTCTTTCATAAGTTCATTCTTAGATATGAATAAGTATCCATTATTCCCAAACTGTACAACCTTATCAAGTATCAATCTTTGTATTGTAGTTATATATTTAGTTCTATTCTTATTCTCAGGTAATGGTACATCGTATATATGAGTAATAATAAAACTATGACCAGACTTATCATATTTAAAATAACGTTCCCAATCTTTGAGTTGTGCTCTCTTTGCAGCACCAGATTTTATTTGTTCATTTAGCAATGTGCATAATTGTTTGTAGTTCTTATATGTTGCTCCTACTTCTAATTGATTAATATCCAATACTTATTCCTCCTTTGTGTTATGTGATAGCCATACGTATATAAATGTATGACACTTCTATTATACCATAAGTAGATGTATAATTGTTATAAATATTTATTTTATTTATTAGATTAATAGCATGAGGTATATGCTTATAGATTGTATACTACATAGACATGAGATAGATAACATATATGATAGATAGTAAGTATAGAGTGCATGTGTATGAGCGTTTAGTGTATAGTGTGCAGTAGTGTGATGACATATAAGCATAAACAATGAACGCATAACAAGTGATAACTAAGTGATTGATAGTTAATATTAATGATGATAAGTGTTATGAAACGTGTCCATTGTTATAGTGCGATATACAGCAAACTGCTAATGGTGTTAGTGGTATTGTTAAAATTTAAATCGCAAACGTTGAATGTATAGGTTTTAATTGGTAGTAGTTGTAAAATTGTTGTGCTGCTGGTGCTATTGAGTGGATCAAAAAGAAAATAATTAATGAAAAGGAAAGCAAAACACTATAATGTATATTATCAGTGGAATTAAAACACCTATTTTAGGGCATAGGGGGGTATTAAATTGGAAAAATTAGATTCTTAGATGGAAATAAGCCGCTATCACTTCCATTTCCACACCATAAATATTTTTTGGATTCCTGCTTTTTATTCAAACTCTCCACTCATTTCACCCTCCTATCTATCGTTTTCGCTATCGTCCCACACGATAACTTTTCCAATAATACCAACACTTTTTCATCTTCCCTGTCTCCTCTCCATCCCTTCAAATCACCCTATTTTTCACTCAATCTGCCCTCTAATGATCAATTTCTCCTTATATTATCTACACTTTAACGATACCTACACCCCTCTCACTCTCACAACTCCCTCAAATTCATAAAATATCCCATAATATCAACCTATTTTAAATTTCACACGATACCTCATTTTTACCCCCTCGATAACTATAGGGGGCGTACATTTACACAAATAAAAATGAGTAGCCATTAAGCTACTCATTTACTAATTTAACATTATATAATTTACTTACTTAATAAATCATAAAGAAAAGTCCTGCGTATTTCACTGTGATCAGTTTTGATAGCATGTCTTAATGCCTTGTTTTCACATATCATTACACAACCTTTGCTTGCACGAGTAATCCCTGTATAAACAAATTGTCTTGATAAAAGCATATATGAGCCATAATCAAATGCAAATATTACATGTTGAATGGTACTTCCTTGTGATCTATGGCAGCTAATTGCATATGCTAACTCAATCATTCCTAATTGACTGTTTGTATACTCTATAATTTCATCTATGCCTTCAAATTGAATGAATAATTTATCTTGCTCATTTTTATCCTTTGCAAAATGGATATCTACAATCTTACCCAATGTACCATTAAATATACTAATCTCTCCATCTTCTCCGGCTTCATAGTTATTTCCATTATGGATAATTTTATCATTTACATGGTATTGATATGCTCCATGCTTTACAAAAGGAGTAGATATATCATTGAATATTTTCTGCAATTCTACATTCAAATTCTTTACAGACAATTCTCCTTTTGATTTTAAACCACAAATTACTTGGAATTCATTTATATCTTTATGTTTATATCTTTCGCATATGGATAATATCAGGTCTTTAATGTTTTCTTTATTTTGCATTGGAAATACTACAAAATCTTTTAATTCTCCAAATATATGTTGATTGTACATATCTTTACTAACAATCTGTTTACCTTCTCTAATTTCATTTGCACAACTTAAGATACCTGATTTAGAAGCTTGTCGTTGAACAATAGTTAATTCTTGCATAGGGAAAGCTTTTGATTTTAATACATCTGCAAATACCGCACCACACCCTATTGGAGCTAATTGACCAGAATCACCTAATATAATTAATTTTGATCCTTCTTTAATAGCTGTAATTACACTATGCATCATATAATTAGAACACATACTTGCTTCATCTAACACAACAATTGGATAAGGTAGTTTATTTAGCTCATTGTAAGCAAATGCTTTTTCATTATCAACACCTAACATGCGGTGGATAGTCATTGCATTTAGTCCATGAGAAGACATAATTTTAGATGCTTTTCCTGATAGCGCACAACATGCATGAGTATATTGAGAAAGAGCGTGTAGGATTCCTTTTAAAGCAGTTGTTTTCCCTGTTCCAGCCTTTCCATTCAATATAAATACGTTATTTTCTGCTACTGAACGAATTGCATTTCTCTGTTCTTCTGTATAAGTAAAGCCATTAATGTCTTCAATCTCTTTAATCTTTAATTCTATATCACTCACTTTAAGCGGAGATTCTGATTGTTGAAGTCTATTTAATTTTCTTTTGATTTCATTTTCATAATAGTAATTTTTATATAGAGCTATTTGATTATCATTTATGTATATATCAGTTTGCTTAGTATTTTGTAATTCATTGATAAAGTCATTAACGTATTCTTTTTTAATCTGTAATAATTCTGATGCTTGGTTAGTTAAATCTTTTATACTCATCCAAGAATGACCACTTTGCTCTTCTTGATGCAGAATATATTCAACTGCACTTCTAATTCTGTTTTTATTTGTTTTGTCATCTCCTCTATTCATAGCATAGGCATCAACCTTCAAGAATCCAAAAGATGACACTCTACATAATGAATAGATATTTTGCTTCACATTTTTTACAACTAGCTCTGGACTTCCAAAATGATCAACTAGTTTTTTCATAGCTGCAAACGTAATGTTTAACTCCTGTAATTCAACAAGTGCTTCTTGAATATTAATATTGGTTAATAAGTAATTTTTAATCTTTTCATAGTTTTTAGAACCAATCCCTATTACCTTACTGTAATCAAATGTTCCATCCTTCATCATGTCTAATACTCTATGATTTGGATAAGCAGTAAGAATTGCATTGGCTTGGTTTTCCTTTAACATGACTCTTATGTATGCTTGTTGCTCTTCAATTGAATTTGCTTTTTTATATTTAACTATTACGAAAGTGTATCCTTTCCCGTATTTAGGATGCGCAGATGGTTCAATTACAATATCGTATTCGTTTCCCTCTAATAGCTCTTGTACTACTCCAGATACACTAAAGTTATTGTATATTTTGTTTAATGTTTCAATTTTATCTGCATTAGTTAATGGTTTTAAACCAAATACACCAAATGAAGATTCATGATTGTAATACACACGTTTGTCTACTTTTACTTTTAATTCAATCTGTTCGCTCACTTGATCAACCACCTTTATATATTATTATTTTATTTAATTTCTAATACCTTTATCCACTTATCATAAATATGTTCCGGTATTCCTTGTGCTTCCCTTTCCATTTTACTTATGTAGGATTTACTTACATCTAATATTTCAGCAATTTCTCTTGCTTGTAGTCCTAATTCAATTCTTTTTATCTTTAATTCTATTCCCGTTTTCAATATTCAACCCTCCTTATCAATTAGTTGATATTATAAATATATAAT
>NZ_NUQE01000004.1 GCF_002582035.1 Bacillus pseudomycoides | reverse complement strand
CTTTCTAAGAAGAAAAAGGGCTCTGCAAACTTCATCAAACAAGTCGAGCGTGTTCGCAAGCTGCATGAAAAAGTAGCAAACCAGCGCAGAGATTTTCTTCATAAACTCAGTTACAATCTAGCGAAAGAGTATGCCGTTATCGTTGTAGAAAATCTGAACATTCGTAGCATGGTTAGAAACAGAAAATTATCAAAGTCTATTTCTGATGCAGGGTGGGGAATGTTTCGAAATATGCTTGCTTACAAATGCGAAAATCATGGCGGTGTACTCATCAAAGTAGAACCAAAATATACTTCACAAGACTGTTC
>NZ_NUQE01000003.1 GCF_002582035.1 Bacillus pseudomycoides | reverse complement strand
AGTTTGAAAACCCTAGATTTATCCATGAAAAAGAAAAACAACTAAAGAAAGCACAGCGAAAACTTTCTAAGAAGAAAAAAGGTTCTGCTAACTTCATCAAACAAGTCGAGCGTGTTCGCAAGCTTCATGAAAAAGTAGCGAACCAGCGCAGAGATTTTCTTCATAAACTAAGTTACAACCTAACGAAAGATTATTCCGTTATCGTTGTAGAAAATCTAAACATTCGAAATATGGTTAGAAACAGAAAATTATCAAAGTCTATTTCTGATGCAGGGTGGGGAATGTTTCGAAACATGCTTGCTTATAAATGCGAAAATCATGGCGGCGTACTCATCAAAGTAGAACCAAAGTATACTTCACAAGACTGTTCTTTTTGTGGGAATCGTGTGAAGAAGTCTCTCTCTATTCGTACTCATATTTGTACAAAGTGTGGAACGGTATTGGATAGAGACTATAACGCGAGCCGGAATATCTTACAAAAAGGATTAGAAGAATTGTTTGCCACAAACTAAAGTCTACAAACTGTAGGGCAAGGTTATGTCCGAACAGTATAATCTTCGCCTGTGGAGACTGTGTAAGACGCAGTGGGACACCCCACTATGCAACAGTCTATGAAACAGGAAGCCCCTTCTTCAATCAGACCGGAAGGTGGATAAGAAGGAGTTATTCACAAGGAGGATAGTAAGTGATTGAGAAAATTGACCATATCGGAATTGCGGTACAATCTATAGAATCAGTTTTGCCATTTTATACAGAGATATTAAAATTGAAACTTTTAGGAATAGAAGAAGTACAATCACAACAAGTAAAAGTAGCTTTTTTAGTAGTAGGGGAAAGTAAACTAGAATTGTTAGAGCCACTAAGTAACAAAAGTGCAATTGCACAATTTATTCAAAAACGTGGTGAGGGTATTCATCATATAGCATTTGGAGTCCAATCGATTAAACAAAGAATTCAGTATATAAAGCAAAATGGAATACAGATGATTGATGAATTACCTCGAACTGGTGCACAAGGCGCGCAAATTGCTTTTATTCATCCAAAATCAACATATGGTACATTGTACGAATTATGTGATGAAGGGGATAAAATATGATTGATATTTACGAGAAAAAAAGATGTCATACGGTCACTCTAAGGCGATAAAATTTATCGAAGAATTGGCAAGAAAACTCCATCTTCAAAACGTGCAGGGCATAGCCCAGTCTAAGGTGGAGATGAATTGCCATCGCATTTGTAAAAATATTTTTGTGGTATTACGAATGTATGTTCTTTTTGGTTGTTTTGTAGTATCATGAAGAAAAGAAGGAGGTGAACATGATGACAAAAGAAAAAGAATATGTAACCTATCAAATTTGGATCAAGAAAGGTCATAAATTGCACGCCTACTTCATGGAAATGTGTCAAAATGCAAAAAATCTCTACAATACAACGAATTTCTATATTCGCCAAGCGTATACGGCCTTACGTACTGAGAAACCATTACAGCCACTTCAACAAGAAGTTCTCCATACATTACAAACGTATATTGAAACGATGAATGAAAATCAACTTCGTGCGTATCAAAAACGCGTACAAAAACAGAAAGAAAAGCCTGTGAAAGAACAAAAAGAAATGAAATGTAACTTGTTTACATTCCCGACAAAAGAAAAATCGTTTCTATCCTATAATTTTCTAGATTGTTTGTTTAAAACAATGAAACAACAAGATTATATGAATTTGCCAGCGCAAACGAATCAAGCGGTTATGAAGAAGCTATATCAAAACTGGAAATCATTCTTCGCCTCCATGAAAGCATATCAGAAACATCCTTCCACTTTTATGGGCAGACCTCGTATTCCCAAATATATCAAATCATCTATGAAAGAAATTGTATTCACGAATCAAGTATGTAAACTTCAAGATAAGTACATTCGTTTTCCAAAAACAAGCATAAAATTAAATATCGGTAAATTGTTTGGGCATATCGAACATCTGAAAGAGGTACGTGTCTCTCCTGCTTACGGGAAGTTTAAAGTTGAAATTGTGACAGAACAATCTGAGCTAGCACCTGAGTATGTCGACAATAATCGCTATATGAGTATTGATTTAGGGATCAATAACATTGCAACTATCACAACGAATACAGGAACCATACCTGTGTTAGTAAAGGGCAATGTGATTAAAAGCATCAATCAATACTACAACAAACAAAAGGCGCGTTTACTGGGTATTCTTCGTCATGGAAAAGAACCCAAAGAAGGACCACATACATCCAAGCGTTTAGAGAGGCTTCATGAGAAACGGTTTCTCAAGATAAAAGATTTCTTTCACAAAATCAGTTACCACATTGTTCATTTCGCAGTTCAACATGAAATCTCTATGATTGTGATTGGGAGAAATACATCATGGAAACAAAACAGTGAGATGGGAAAACGACAGAATCAATCGTTCTGCCATATCCCACACAATCTCCTCATTGAAATGATCACCTATAAAGCAAAACGAAAAGGCATTCCTGTACAAGTTGTAGAAGAATCGTATACAAGCAAGGCATCCTTTCTAGACAATGATGCAATCCCCACTTACGGTGAGGAAGACATTCCTGTATTCAGTGGAAAACGGATCAAACGTGGCTTGTATCGTACGAAGGAAAACAAACTACTAAACGCAGATGTGAATGGTTCCTATAACATCTTAAAAAAAGCAGTTCCAAAGGCGTTTGCCGATGGAATAGAGGGGTTGTGCCATCAGGCAGCTGTGTCAACTCCACTCGTGTTAAGCATCTCTTGAAGGTGATACACGAGAAACCCCACTTCAAGATCCGGAGGAGATAAGTGGTGGGAGTTTTCATAAACTTGAAGCCATCTAAAAATACATGAACTTAAAGCACTTGATTGTCAACTAAAGGCAACAAGTGTTTTTTATTTTAAGATTACAACATAGGGTACGGATAATTTTTAACTCTAACCTATTCATGGGAATTCACACTATCGTCGTGCGGAAAGATAATATGCTCCGTCAAATAAATAAACTGGTTGATTTTTTTGTTTTAGAGGGATTGTAAAATAAATGCCTTATTTAAGTCTTTTTTATTTATGGTGTTATTAGGATAATCTGTTATTATATATTAGTAATCTTACATTTCAGGAGGACAAAAATGAATAAGAAAAAGATTTTTGGTGCACTAATTGGCTTAACGATTTTAATTGTATGCATTAGTGCATTTGTTTTGAAAAATAACACTGAAGAAGCGGCTGCTCAACAGAAAAAAGACAACGAGTATTTAACAGCAGCGGCTCATTTTTATAACGATATTGATTATTTTGAGTTTTTCTCTCAAACGGTGCTATCTGGATATTCGACAACATGGTCAGAAGCTATTGATAATCATGAAGATTTTAACGTAGCAATTGCTACAAAGAAAACAGAATCTAGTACGATGATTGACAATGTTACTTGGTTATATGAAGAAATGGGGAAACGATTAAAAACAGTTTCTGAAGCAGCTAAAGAGCAGCCTGGAACATACAAAGAAGTATATGAAGAATATAAAACAATATATGGAATTGTAACTGCTCTTAAGGAACAGGTTGAATCGCCTAGCGGTAGTTTAATTTCATTTAATCAAAACGTTAACTCATTAATTCAGGAATATAAAAAGGCAAAAGCAAACATCTACATCGCAGTTTCTAATGATATAAAGGCAGAAGCTGAGAAAATTAAAGAAGAAAATGCCGATAACTCAAAAAATAATTAATTGAACCATAATATATAGACAAAGGCACTCGTAAGAGTGCCTTTGTCTATTAGAGGGAACGATACTATTTTGAAATCCAAGCAAGGTGGTACAGATCTCCATGGCTGGGTTAATAAGCATCATACAGAGAGTAGTAAGATTATAGATGATAAGATAAAGAGTGTAGAGGGTTCGCTTGCTAAGGGTACGGGTAACACTGTTCATAAGTCTGAAATTGACGAAGTAATTAAAAATAATTACGATAAAGATGGGAATTTGATTAATCGATCAATTGTCCCTAAAGGCTATGATAGTGTTGAAGACTTCTTAAAACTAGTAGATGATACTACTATTCCTCTCATTGAATTGATAAGGTATATACTAACAATATCATTATAATTATTAATATGAAATTTTATAAATTGAGAAGTATGATGATCGCAACCTTTAGCCATAATTATAACTAAAGGTTTTTTAGTATAAAAAATTACAAGGAGACAATTTTATGGAAAATAATAAAAATGCAATACTCGCTTTTATTGTTTTAGCTTTAGGTTTGATGTTTTTTGTTGGGGGCATGGTTTATTCATTATGGTGGTCATTTTGAATACTTAAATGCACAAAACCCTTGTTTTAGTGTAATTTCAAGTCTTTAACTTGAGGGGCATGCGTCAAGAACACAATAAGATAATTAGATGCTAATTACAAAAAACTTAACTTATATGAAAGTCTACTCCATATTTATAAAGACCCAACTTTTTAGCTATTGCTTGTGAAGAGAAATTATCCCACGCTGTACTATAAAGAGGATGTAACCCTTCTTTTTTAACTTCGTTTGCCCAAGCGATAACACTTTTTGTTCCATATCCGTTTCCTTTATAGGCTTCCAAAGTTTCCACACTAGCCTCTGCTGCTTTTGTACTCTTTCTCGCACTACAACATACAGAAACCGCATTGCTGTCTTGAATAATAGCGAAACAAGGATGCCTCCATTCAAACTCCTCGAATAGATCTGGGAAACCCACTTTTAGTAATTCCTTATTTTCATTTGTTACTCTAACTGCGACTGAAGTCATGTTAAAATTTTCGGGAAAAACGTAAGCTGGACCAATCCATATGCTACTTATCGGTCTTATCTCATTTAAAATAACAATTAAGCTGCTAAGGTCAACGATATGCTCATTGTTATTAATAACTTGCAACACTTTATCCATCTTTGGATTTGGGGAAATCTTATTGAAACGAATGACATTTCCTTCTCTGGTACGACCAAGGAAAAATAAAGGAGCAACAAGACCTCCAGGCGCATTTAGTTCTGTCATTCTGCCCGAACTATCATATTTAAATAGTACATCTGCCTGCAGTTCCATTAGCTTGTATTCTTGAGCCAAATTATATCTCCACCTTTCATATCTCGAAAACTGGATATGGTTGTTAGAAAGTATATTTGCTAACAATTATACTGTTTTTTACTTTCCAGCGTCACCATTTGTTCTAACTGGGTTATCGCAATATACCTATCAAGGTAAGACAAAATCATATTCCAAAAATGAAAAAACGCTATTCTTTCAATATAAATTCAAAACGAGAGGATGAAATAGTGTAAAAGAAAGTATACACATGTATAAAAAATTGTTATGAAAAGGGTATAAATTTTTAGAAAAAATGCAAATACAATTGACTGGTTACTGATAATATTCAGTCCCTAAATTCCGGCACAATATTTGCTAATAAAAATATAGGAAACTTTTAAAATAACAAGCGTCTCATATGAGAATACAAATATCGGAGGGACAAGAAATGAATATTAGCAAAATGTACACAACAATCGATGCACATGTAGCGGGAGAACCGTTACGTATTATTACAGGCGGATTACCAGCGATAAAAGGAAATACACAATTAGAAAGACGAGCTTATTGCATGGAGCATTTGGGTCATCTTCGCGAAGTTTTGATGTATGAGCCGAGAGGACATCATGGTATGTACGGTTGTATTATTACGCCTCCTGCAAGTCCCCATGCTGATTTTGGGGTATTGTTTATGCATAATGAAGGCTGGAGTACAATGTGCGGCCATGGAATTGTTGCTGTAATCACGGTAGGAATTGAAACTGGCATGTTCGAAGTGACCGGAGAAGAACAGAAGTTTATTATTGATAGCCCGGCAGGAGAGGTTATCGCGTATGCAAAATACAGTGGCAACCAAGTGGAATCCGTGACATTTGAAAATGTTCCTTCTTTTGTTTACAAGAAGGATGTTCCTGTAAAAATTGATGGCTATGAATTTAAAGTAGACATTGCTTTTGGAGGAGCTTTCTATGCTGTTGTAGATAGTAAAGAACTTGGTTTGAAAGTGAATTTTAAAGATTTACCTGCTATTCAAACATGGGGCGGGAAAATTAAACACTACATTGAAAGTCAAATGGAAGTAAAACATCCTCTCGAAGAAGATTTAAAGGGGATATACGGCGTTATCTTTTCAGATGAACCAAATGGAAAAGATGCGACTTTACGAAATGTAACTATTTTTGCTGATGGGCAAGTAGATCGCTCTCCTTGCGGCACGGGTACTTCAGCTAGACTTGCAACGCTTGTTGAAAATGGAGTTCTACAAGAAGGTGGAAGTTTCGTCCATGAATGCATTACTGACGGACAATTTGTTGGAGAAGTGTTGTCATCGACAAAAGTAGGTGAATACGAGGCAATCATTCCGAAAGTTACTGGTCAGGCATTTATTACAGGATTCCACCAATTTTTAATGGACCCAAGAGATCCATTAAAACAAGGCTTTTTATTAGCGTAATGTTTGGAGTTGTTTTCTATTTAGAAAACAACTCTTCTTGTAAGGAGGGAATGAAGATAAAGTGGTGGAATAACTGCTATATGGGCGACAAGCATTGGAGAGAGCCTCAGGAAAGGACGAGATAATATGTTAGTCATAAATGCAGCTGAACAAAGAAGTTTAGTAGATATGAATGAAGTAATGGAATACGCGGCGATTGCTTTACAAGAGTTTTCTGCAGACAGAACGATCACTCCGATTCGCTATTCTTTGCCATTTTCTAATTCGCAAAATACCGCATTAATGATGCCTTCAGTAGCGGAGGAACTCGGTGCGCTTGGATTAAAAGTAGTAACAGTAGCTCCCAATAATCCGAAAATAGGAAAGAAAACAATAAACGGGGTTGTCATGCTATCAGATTTTCAAACAGGAGAACCACTCGCTCTTTTAGAAGGATCATATTTAACGATGATTCGAACAGGGGCCTTATCAGGTGTAGCGACAAAATACCTAGCCCGCCAAAATGCAAAAAACTTATGCATCATCGGTACAGGAGAACAAGCAAAAGGACTTGCCCAGGCTATGCTCGCTGTGCGAGACATTGAAAACATTATGCTTTATAACCGAACAGAACAAAAAGCTGCCGAGTTCGCGGAGTATATAAAAGAGAAATATAATAAACCTGTTTACATATACACAGATGCGAATGAAGCAGTACGCGAAGCAGATATTGTTGTCACAACAACGAACTCCTTAACACCAGTTTTCACAGAAACATTAAAACCTGGTGTTCACGTAAATGCTGTTGGCTCATTTAGACCTACAATGCAAGAACTACCATCTCATGTCATTTCCTCAGCTAATAAAGTAGTAGTAGAGTCAAAAGAAGCAGCACTAGAAGAAACCGGTGACCTTCAAATCCCAATACAAGAAGGACTTTTCAAAGAAAGCGACATTCACGCAGAACTCGGACAAATTATTAGCGGCGAACGAACTGGCCGGGAAAGCGATCAAGAAATTACCGTATTTAAATCAGTCGGGCTGGCCGTTGTGGATATTGTGGTGGCGAAGTATTTTTATGAGAAGGCTGTTGAGAATGGGGTGGGGACTAAGGTGGAGTTGTGAGTGATAGACAACCTGAACGGTGAAGAAAGAGTGGTAGTTTCACTTTAATTAAATGATTACAACAAGAGGACTGTCTATTGATAGTCCTCTTGTTATGCTTTATTCAAAATGGACGCCACTTCTATCAAGAAGTTTACATTCAGTTACACACTTAGCTTTTAGTGCTCCTTTAAAGAAGTGTTTGTCCGATTCAGGAAATGCTTTTCCCCAATACAAAAACGTTATGGCACTTACGGTTGCTAGGAATCAGTTATCAAATTCTCTAAAGCATCTGGTTGGGCAATGTATAAGTAATCACCTGTGCAAATCGAACATCTCAAACACAAAAAATAAGGTGGAAGTCCTCGTCAGGGTAGATTCAATGATTATAGGAAGAAAAAAACAGATGTGGTAGGGAACTTTTCTGTTATAATTCCCGTACAAAAAGCAGGAACTAGAATTGGATAGCAGTAAAGGATCGTGCAGGTAATTATAGTTTGTACACAGTGATAGTGGTAAGTAAATGGTGCAAAACTAACGACGGAACGATTAGAATGAATAAACAAATGAAAATATTACATAGGATACTCGATTTTATGGATTTTAAATAATATAATATTAATATAGTGGAATGTAATAGCGGGAAAATATGAAGGAGAGTGACAATTAAAATGATAAGTAATTAAAGAAGTATTAGATAAAAAAACATAATGTAATGATTGGAGAACAACAGAATGATAAAAAGGACACTAGTGTTTTTGGGGTGTTTTATCTTATTTATAAATGGTTTTCTATGTTCTTATGCAAGTGCAGAAATAGATAATCAGATTCCAAAAGTAGAAAGTATAGAAGTTACTCCAAAAGAGGCAAATGTAGGAGATGTGATTACGATAAAAGCTAAGATAACCGATAGTTCTGGTGTGAAATCGTCGAAGGTGGAATTTAAAACACCTTCAGGATTTAACAGAGATGTTTGGTTGAACTTTAATAGCTCTTCAGGTTTATGGGAAGGAACATACCAAGTTAAATCGACAGATGAACCTGGGACATGGAAGTCTAGCTATATGTACTTAAGTGATAACGCAGGTAATTATGGTTCAATAAATCCTTCCCTGAG
>NZ_NUQE01000002.1 GCF_002582035.1 Bacillus pseudomycoides | reverse complement strand
ATTTTATCAGAAGAGAATCCCAGAGATAATATGAATATCACATTCATCGGTAGTATCTAAAAAAGCTAACTTCTTATCTTTTTCGTTTTGGGGGTATCTCGTTTTCCTTAGCTTGATAGCGATGTGGTGCTACCCCTATTAAGAATCGAAAACCATGAGTGATTTCAATAGCAGCTGTCTCCACGGGAGGAAAGACCTCGATAACGATGTGGGAAACTAAGACATCAATGTTGTACTCAGTATTTTTAGGAAAAAAACAAGTCTAGAGTTCCCTTTTTTATAGGAAGCTCGAGCATTCAACCCACTGATAAAGGGAAACCCAAAGGGCATACTAAGATTATATTTAAAGTGGGAGGATATAAATTTGAGTACAATAGAGAATGCATTATCTATCTTCGCCTTAGGCGGCTTGAATGAAATCGGGAAAAATATGTATGCAATCGAATATTCAAACGATATCGTGATTATCGACTGTGGCAATAAGTTTCCAGATGAAAGTTTATTAGGAATTGATTTGATTATCCCTGACATAGCTTACTTAGTAGAAAATAAAGATAAAGTCAGGGCTTTAATTGTCACACATGGACATGAAGATCATATCGGGGGGATCCCGTTCTTCTTAAAAAAATTGAATGTACCCGTTTATGCCACACGCTTCACACTAGGATTAATTGAAATCAAATTAAAAGAACATAAACTTCTAAGAGAAAGCGAACTTGTTGAAATCAACTCAAACTCAAACTTGACAATCGGAGAAATGAGTGTAAGCTTTTTCAAAGTGACCCATAGTATTCCTGATTGCTTGGGAATGGTCTTTCACACACCAGAGGGTAATATTGTACATACTGGGGACTTCAAGTTCGATTTAACCCCTGCGAATAATGAGAACTCGGATATTCATAAAATGGCTGAAATCGGCAAAGAAGGGGTCTTGCTTCTATTGTCTGAGAGTACCAATGCAGAACGTCCTGGTTTGACCCCATCGGAACAAATGGTAGGTGAACATGTGGAAGCAACTTTCATGAAAGCCGAACGCAAAGTTATTCTTTCTACCTTTGCTTCAAATATTAGTCGCATTCAGCAAGTCGTGAATGCAGCGCAAAAAACAAATCGAAAACTTGCGTTGCTTGGACGAAGTATGGTTAAGGTCGTAGCGGTTGCTATGGAACGTGGTTATTTAATAGTTCCAGATGGAATGTTAATTGACCCACATGAAATCAATGAAATGGCTCCTGAAAGGGTGGCTATTTTATGCACAGGGAGTCAAGGAGAACCATTGGCTGCTCTTGCTCGCCTGTCCACTGGAAACTTTCGCGGTGTCGACATTTTACCTGAAGATACGGTTATCTTTGCAGCAGGTCCAATACCCGGGAATGAACGAAATGTCACGAATATCGTAGACAACTTATTTGCACTTGGAGCCAAAGTGATTTATGGATCTGGAAGTACATCCGGAATGCATGTTTCTGGCCATGGTTATCAAGAAGATTTAAAACTAATGCTTACATTAATGAAACCAAAATATTTTATTCCCATTCACGGCGAATTTAGAATGCTACACCATCACCGTTTGTTAGGTGAATCCGTTGGAGTAGAGCAAGGAAACACGTTTATCATCAATAATGGCGATGTCGTCGATATTGAACATACCATTGCCCGTCAGACCCGGAAAATACCGGTTGGGAATACCTACGTAGACGGGGGGAATTTCGATAATATTGGGGAATTTGTGTTACGAGACCGCAAACAACTTTCAGAGGATGGGATGCTCGTGATTGTTTTAACTATGAGCAAAGCGGAAGGAAAACTGATTTCTGAACCCGATACCATTTCTCGTGGATTTGTGGATAGAGATTTCTCGGAACTCCGAAGAGACGTTAATCGACTTACTACAAAAACTGTTAACGAGCTACAAGAAGCAAATAGAAACCAATGGAATGTAATGAAAAAACAAATAAAAAAATCAATACGACAATATGTATATACAAATACTAAGAAAAAACCAATGATTGTTCCTATACTTATTGAAATTTAATAGGGGGGGATTTTTTAAAAAATGAATTAATTGATCTTCAACAATTGGGCGCAATTCTCTAATAAGAATTGTGCTCTTTCTTTTGTATTGGATCATTTAATGGAATAAGAATCCCAAGCAAAATTTAATATTTGTGTTAACATCATTATGGGATTTGTGAAGGATTGCACTTAAACTAAAGGGCAGGTTAGTTGAAGAAGGAATTTCTCTAAACTTGGAAGAATTTATATTCAAAAATATGTTAAGGAGCTTGTGAATTATATGGAATCCATTAGCAAAAGCGAAGTGAAGCTACGAGATATCACAGAGGAAGATCTTCCTATCTTTTTCGAACAACAACTAGATTCAACGGCGAACTATATGGCTGCCTTTACAGCTAAAGACCCCACTGATAAGGACGCATTTTTTGACCATTGGAAAAAAATTATCGCTGACGAGACTATCACAATTAAGACTATATTATTCAATGGCATTGTCACTGGACACGTCTCGAACTTTGAACAGTTCGGCGAACCCGAAGTAAGCTACTGGATTGGGAAGGAATATTGGGGTCATGGTATTGCAACTAAAGCGTTGTCAGAGTTTCTGGAGTATATTAAGGTACGCCCGCTCTATGCTCGTGCCGCTAAAGATAACCTCGCCTCCATTAGGGTATTGGAAAAATGCAGGTTTAAAATCATCTCTGAAGATAAGGGTTTTTCCAACGCAAGAGGCAAGGATGTTGAAGAATTTATTTTGAAGCTCGAACCTTATGATAGGTAATTTAATACCGTAATACGATTGGAGCGGTTCTTGATTAAGAAACCTTCTGTTGTTTAACTAACGGGTGCTATAGTTAAAGAATTAGGGTTCCTTGCAAATACTTACAAAAAATGTTATTATAAATATTGAATTATTTTTGTTCGGTGTAAAGGATTATAAGTTTCAACTTTTCGTCTTGATGATCACTGAGAGCAAGGATAGTAATACATTGTGTGTATTTACACACTAGGAGGCAACAAAAATGGAAAAAGGTAAAGTAAAATGGTTTAACGGCGAAAAAGGCTTCGGATTCATCGAACGTGAAGGTGGAGAAGATGTTTTCGTTCATTTCTCAGCGATTCAAGGCGAAGGGTACAAAACATTAGAAGAAGGTCAAGAAGTGACTTTTGAAGTTGAAAAGGGCCAACGTGGACCTCAAGCAACTAACGTGCACAAAGCTTAATTATAGAATCCTTTAAACAGGCTCTTATATTAGAGTCTGTTTTTTATTTTTCTTAAAAAACAAAAAACCCCACTCATAAATGAGTAGGGAATATGAAAACAGTAAATCAAATGGTAAGCAACGTGTAGCACACAATAAGGGAATCTCCTAATTTTTTTAGATAGATTGACTTCTAATGGTCACTCTTTATTAGTTCATTTATGCCGTATTAAGTTAACGGCCAGTTTAGTGAAAAAGGAAATTCCGTGAAGTCGATATTAGTTTATTGTTTCTACACAATTGTATGGGTGACATTAAGGATGTTATTTATGGTTCTGGTGCAAATATAACAACATTTTAAAAAAACGAATAGATTCCTTCGGAATCCTATCCTATGCTGTAAGTCCAAACAATAGATGTATAAACTCTGTCTGATTTTGGACAGATCTCTCCCGTAAGAAAATTTGCTTTTTTCGAAGCATATGCATTGCTTCTATACCACTTAATATCTTTTTGGCAGTTTGGAACGATTTTAATCCTAGCATAGAACGAACTCGCTTCTTTATAAAGCGATGGTCTTGCTCAATGATATTATTTAGGTACTTCTGTTGTCTTATTTGCGTGCCAGAAGGCATGCTTTTTTCTTCTTGTAATTCTTGAATCGCTACAGGATACGCTGGATTCTTATCGACTGTGATCACGCGGGGGGAGGACACATGCGAAGAAGCCAAGGCTTTTTTGAAAAAGCACTTGGCTGATTGGGTATTTCTATTTTTGCTAAGATAAAAATCAATGGTGTTTCCTTCGGAGTCCACTGCACGATATAGATACATCCATTGACCTTTTACTTTGATATACGTTTCATCGACTCTCCAGGAATCATTTGTTAGATTAAGATGAGGCCTTACCCTTTCATCTAATTCCGGTCCATATTGATGAACCCAACGCATAATTGTTGTGTGAGCCATCGATAAGCCGCGTTCTTCCATCATTTCTATCAAGTTGCGAAAACTAAGGTTGTACCGTAGGTACCATCTCACTGTTAATAAAATAATGTCAGGTTGATAATGTTTCCACTTAAACAAATTTTGCTTTTCTATACTGATCACACCCTTTTTAGAGTCATAGTACCAGTATGTCCAAGTTTACTAGATTTCTTGCACCAGAACCTTAAATTGAGAAATTGGGCTTTTTAGCATTGTAATTTCCTTAACGCTGTAAATTGTCAAAATCCTGGTGCTACCCCATGCCCATCAAGCTAAAGTTTTATTGCACCCCCAAAATGAAAAAGCTTATTTGTCGTTTTTGGGGTGACCTATTTTCTTAGGTTGATAGTAATGGGGCGGGACCCCATTAAGACTTAAAAAACTAATTTCCTGTAAGTGTTTTAAAAGATAAAAAACAACTGTTTACGGTATAAAAATAGTACTCTTACTAAGAGGGATTTTTTACTTCCCCTTAGGATAGCACTACACTACATTATCAATCTTTATTATAAATGATCAGACTTTTTTATAAATTATCGAACTTTATTTTAAATCTACACTACAAAGATCTTCTCGCGGATAGCCTCTAAATTTGTTTTAGTTCTTCATTTTCAATCCCTCAAGGATTGTTTTAATCAGCGGCAGTGATAATGACTCTAGACTTTGGTCAGAGTCGTGTATACCCCAGTGATAGATGATTCCCATTAGGCTTTGTGTGACCATTGTAGAAATGACTTCTACACATTGGTCAGTGCCAATGGATCCTTGGTCCTTAGCTTCTTCAAGTAGTGTAAGGATGATTTGAAAGAGTGAACGGTTTGAATTTAAAAAGTAAGTGTGTTCTTTTGAATTTAGAGCGGAACTATAAATGACTTTCATAAGATCTTTACCCATTTCTTCTTCTAGAAAGCGCAATAATTTCTGAGTGAAAATAAATAGTTTTTCAAATGGGTCCATATCTTTCGGGAAAGAATGGAAAACTTCTAAATAATAATTGTCGACTTCTGTGAATCTCTCTAAAAATATGTCCGATTTAGCCGAAAAGTGTTGGTAAAATGAACCTTTTGAAGTGCCGGTTTTTTTCACGATTTCGTCAACCGTTACTTTGTCATAACCCTTTTGGCTAAAAAGTTTTAAAGCTGTTTTTAAAATTTTATCGCGTGTTACTTCTCCTCTGCGCTGCTTTTTTTTTGGTTCTAGCATAAAAAATCCTCCGGAAATAAATTGACAGAATATTTATATTTTTATAAAATCAGACTACGGTCTAATTATAAACAGACTGCAGTCTAGTTAACAAGTTGATATTTTATTCAAGTCTACCTCATAGATTTCGACTATCACAACGATTTCTTATTTTATTTTATTCTAACCGAAAAAGAAAGCGCTTTATAAAGAAATGGAGGGGAAATAATGGATAAAGTCATTGGGTCTAGTGAAATAAGAAAGTATTTCAAGAGTGGCGATGTAATTTTAACAGGAGGCTTTGGCTTATCAGGTACACCTTTAACGATTATTGATGAACTATTAGAAACAGATATTCGTGATTTAACGATTGTTAGTAATAATTTAGGGGATCTTGGACAAGGATTACATAAAGTATTCATGCAGGGAAAAATCAAAAAAGCAATTGGCTCCTTTTTTTCCATTAATAAAGAAGCGGTAATAGCCTGGTCTAAAGGCGAGCTTGAAATCGATTTGCTGCCTCAAGGTACATTAGCTGAAGCAATTCGCTGCGGCGGTGCCGGAATAGGTGGTTTTTACACAAGAACCGCCGTTGGTACTGAATTAAGCAAGGGCAAAGAGGAAAGAGAAATTGATGGAGAGAGATACATTTTTGAAAAGGCTATTAAAGGTGATGTCGCTATTATAAAGGCGGATAAAGCAGATCGAATTGGAAATTTAGTGTACCATACGACAGCTAGAAACTTTAACCCTATGATGGCTACAGCTGGAAAAATAGTCATTGCCGAAGTTAATGAAATTGTTGAAGTTGGTGAGCTGGACCCAGAATTTGTTGTGACGCCTCATGCGTATGTGGATTATGTCATCCAAAGCAAATATTCAAAGATAGGGAGTGATTATGTTGAGTCAAGATAAAAGACAAATTATTGCTAAGAGAATTGCTGAAGAATTAGAAGATGGGCAGATTGTTAACTTAGGAGTTGGAATTCCTACATTGGTTGCTTCCTATTTAGGTGATAAAGAGGTTTATTTACAATCTGAGAATGGATTGTTAGGTATGGGACCTTCTCCGGCAGAGGAAAATTTAGATATTGATTTAATTAATGCAGGAAAAGAACCGGTTACCTATTTGAAAGGTGCATCATTTTTTAATAGTGCTGATTCTTTTGCTTTGATTAGAGGTGGTCATGTTGACGTGGCGGTTTTAGGCATACTTCAGGTGGATGTTCATGGTGAAATTGCAAACTGGGCCGTTCCGAATCAGCCGATTTTAGGCATTGGTGGAGCGATGGATTTGGTGACAGGAGCAAAAAAGGTTATTGTCGCAGCTACCTTGTTTGCAAAGGATGGAACGTCTAAATTAGTCAAGGAATTATCATATAAAACTAGCGGGATTCGAAAAGTAGATTTATTTGTTTCCGATTACGCTATTTTTAAATTTACGGATAAAGGCGTAAAAGTTGTAGAAATGATGGAAGAGATTTCAATACAAGAATTAAGTGAAAAGGTTGGTTTTGATTTAGAGTATTTGAATGATTTAACACTTGTAAGTAATAAGTGAAGTATGGAGGGCAACACATGGACAAGCAAAGAACAGTTATTGTGACAGGTGCGGCAGGCGGTTTGGGTAAAGCAATCGCAAAGGAATTTATTAAACAAAATGACTTTGTTTATGTAGCGGATCTTAATAAAGGGGCTGCAGAGGAGACCGCATTTTCGCTAGGGAAAAATGCAAAAGGAATTTATTTAGATGTTACAGATGAAGCTGTTATTCAATCAACCATTGCAGACATTTTGAAGGAGAGGGGATCGATTGAGGTTTTAGTAAATAATGCCGGAATTCAATATCGTGCGCCATTAGAGTCATTCCCTTTAGAAAAATGGAACTTGCTTATGGATGTCATGCTGACAGGTGTATTCCTAATGACAAAGCATGTTTTTCTGCATATGAAGAAAGAAGAGTACGGCAGAATTGTGAATATTTCATCTGTTCATGGGAAGATGGCCACACCGGAAAAAGTTGCCTATGTTGCTGCCAAGCATGGCGTGATAGGCGTAACGGGTGTTACTGCCCTAGAGGGAGCGCCATATAAAATAACGGCTAACTCGATTTTACCTGGTCCAGTGAAAACAGAATTGCTAGTTAAGCAGCTTAATAGCTTAACAGAAAAAGGAATGACGGATAAAGAAGCGCTTGAGGCTATTATGTACCCAAGGCAAGCGATGAATCGTTTTATCGAACCAGAAGAGGTTGCTTCTGGCGTCGCTTATTTAGCATCAGATGCAGCAGGCGGTATTACAGGAGAACATATTAAAGTCGCAGGCGGTATGTAATAAAAAAAGAGGAGGAAAAAGAATGGCAACTTATATTGTTGACGGAGCAAGAACAGCCTTTGGTACTTTTGGCGGGGCATTAAAAGATGTGACCGATATCGATTTGGGTGTAGCAGCAACGGAAGAGGCATTGAAAAGAAGCGGAATTCAAGCTTCTAATGTAGATGAAATCATATTTGGAAATATTATTCATACAAGCAGCAGCTCTGCTTATTTAGCCAGACATATCGGTTTAAAAAGTGGCATGGCAGAGTCATCATCTGCGCTTACACTTAATAGACTATGCGGTTCGGGCATGCAGTCTATCGTATCTGCCGCACAGTCCATTGCTTCTGGGGATGCAAAAGTAGTTGTCGCTGGAGGAACCGAAAATATGAGCTTATCACCGCATGTATTAAGAGGCACGCGCTTCGGCTCACCAAATAAAGCACCAAAAGTTGATGATATGTTATGGGAAACATTAACAGATAATTACGTTGGCTGTGGAATGGGGATGACAGCTGAAAACTTAGCTGAAAAATATTCAATTTCCCGCGAAGAGCAGGATCAGTTTTCTGTGGAATCACAAGAAAAGGCCATTGCAGCAAGAAATAGCGGCCGTTTTGCAGAGGAAATTGTTCCGATTAAGTTAAAAGGCAGAAAAGGCAAGGAAGTCATTTTTGATACAGATGAGCATATTCGTGAAGGTGCATCTGTAGAAGGTTTAGCAAAATTGAGGTCCGCTTTTAAAAAGGATGGGACTGTTACACCAGGGAACGCGAGCGGCATTAATGATGGTGCAGCTGCTGTGTTAGTCGCATCTGAGGAGTATGTGAGTGAACATAACTTAAAGCCGCTTGCGAAAATTGTATCATGGGGCGTTGCAGGAGTTGACCCGAGCATTATGGGTATTGGCCCCGTACCAGCAAGCAAAAAAGCATTAGAAAAGGCTGGTTTAGGCTTAGAGGATATTGGTTTGTTCGAATTTAATGAGGCATTTGCTTCACAATCTATTGCTGTAATTAAAGAGTTAGGTGTCGATAAGGAAAAGGTGAATGTGAACGGAGGTGCTGTTGCATTAGGCCATCCTGTAGGCGCAAGCGGTGCTAGAATCACCTATTCTTTAGCACTTGAAATGAGGAAAAGAAACGTTAAATATGGATTAGCTTCGCTTTGTATTGGCGGCGGACAAGGCATTGCCATTATTTTAGAAAATGTACAAAGCTGATGAAACAGATAGGGGGGAAGTTGATGAATCAGAATATTAAGGCTATAGAAAAAAGTACAATCCGTAAAACGATGAAACGCATTCTTCCAACTATATTAATTCTATATGTTGTTGCTTACTTAGACCGGGTAAACTTAGGCTATGCTGCTTTACAAATGAATGCAGAATTAGCTTTATCTGCTGAAGTTTTTGGTCTTCTTTCCGGTATTTTCTTTATTGGCTACTTCTTTTTTGAAGTCCCAAGTAACATGATTATGCATAAAGTTGGGGCGCGCATTTGGATTGCCCGGATTATGCTTTCATGGGGAATTATAGTAATCTTAACTGGTTTCGCGCAAACGACGACACATTTATACACCCTGCGTTTTCTATTAGGTATTGCTGAAGCCGGATTTTTTCCTGGAATTGTTTTGTATTTAACTTATTGGTTCAGAGCCCGTGAAAGAGGACGAGCAACAGCTGCATTACTGCTGGCTTTACCGATAGGCGGCCTAATCGGCGCACCAGTGTCAACGTGGATTATTGATAACATATCTTGGCTCAATATGTCAGGATGGAGATGGATGTTTATCCTTGAGGGCATCCCGGCCATTATCTTAGGTGTTCTTACTATTTTCTTCTTAACAAATAGACCTGCAAAAGCAAAATGGTTATCGAAGGAAGAAAGAGATTGGTTGGAGAGCGAATTGAGTGCTGAACGGCAAGCAAGTTTAAAAGTAAATAAAGTCTCAAAACTAGACATGCTGAAGGATTCAAAGGTTTGGAAGTTATCTATGCTATATTTTGCTGTTTATACAGGTATCTATGGCTTGTCATTCTGGATGCCAACCATCATTAAATCCTTATCAGAAAATGCCACGACCAACTTAGAAATAGGCTGGTTAGCCATGATTCCTTCATTAGTAGGTATTCCGGCTATTATATTTGTCGGATGGTATTCGGATCGAACGAATGCGTACAAACAACATTTAATTGTTTGCTTTATTATCTCAGTATTGGGCTTTATCGGATGTGGTTTTTCAGAAAGCGTCTTTATGATGGTACTTATGTTAACAATTACATCTGCCGGATTATATGGATTTACTGGATGTTTCTTTGCCTACATGACATTTTTCTTCACCGAGTCTACTGCACCTGTTGGTATTGCTTTAGTCAATTCATTTGCGGCATTAGGCGGATTTGTAGGACCGATGATTCTTGGATCTGTAGCATTTACCCTTGGAATGTTTATTTTATCAGGATTACTAATAATCGGCCTTTTCACATTAATTACATTAAAATTGACAAGTAATAATAGTGTGGACACTGTCAAAGAAACACAGCCAATTGTTAATCAATCATAACGGATAATATATAAAAGGACGCTAATCTTTAGTAAAACGGAGCTGTGTACCACAAACAAGATGTCACCAAGAACCCCCCGTGAGAATTATAAAGATGTTAAATAGTGTTCATCACATAAAAGGGAGCATCAGTAACTGATGCTCCCTTTAACTACGGTAAAGGAAACAGAATTCGACATTAATCAGATAAATGAAGGAAGTATTGGGAAGGTCTGTACTTTTGGGAAATCCGGGATATGCCATCTGTAGTGCATTAATCATAACAGAGATTATCTCCCCAAATTCGTGTAGTAAGGCGTAGGGCATGCGGACATACCCACCAATGGCTTCAACAGAAACGAATCGTTGCCATACCCCATTTACCGTTCTTGCATGGTAGTACAATAAATAGTTTAATCTTACTTATATAGTATAATAGCTCTAACTATATCATAAAAATATTCTTTCCATGTAGAGTATTTCTCCATTTCTAAGCCTCTTCCTGAGGCGGTTTTAAAGCTAACATTGCGCCAAAATACTGTGAAGCAGTAGTAAACGTAATAAACGCACAAAGCTCACTAATTTCTACGTCAGAAAGATACTCTTTTAAAACATTAAACGTAGCGTCTGATATATCCCCTTGTTGCTTTAAAAACACCTCTGCAAAACCAACTGCAATAGAGATTTTATTATTGAATAAATGGGGTTCAGGTTTTCCTTTTGTTTTACAATACTCACAACCATTACTTTGTGCTAAAGTTCTCCTTACTTGTTCTTTTAACTGAGAGGATAAATTCCCATCTTTCTCCAAAACTTCCCCCAATTGAGTCCATCCATTCAATACATCTTTGTTATGTCCTAAAAGTTTTTGAAAAGGGGTCTCTCCGAATTTAGATTCATTAATTCTTGTCATAGTTAATACCTCCTGGTAATTTTTATAATATCAAATAAATTTATTCCATCACATTAAATTTAAAACTAGTTTTCCATTAATTCTTCAACAAATTAATGGAAATAGGAGGATTTTCCTTAAAAATGAAAATAGATGATATTGATAAAAAAATATTAGAAGAATTAAGCAAAAATAGTCGATTATCAATGAGTGAACTGGGAAGAAGAATCAATTTGTCTTCTCCATCTATAACAGAACGGGTAAGACAAATGGAGTCATTCGGAATAATAAAGAAGTACACCTTAGAAGTCGATTATGAAAAATTAGGACTTCCTATCCAATGTATAATAGAAGCAACAGTTAAAAACGGAGACTATAATTCTTTTAAGAAATATATTGAGGGTCTACCAAATGTAGAGTTTTGTTATCGAATTGCTGGAAACGCTTGTTATATGCTTAAAATGCAATTCGACACTTTTGCTAAAGCAGAAGAATTCATTGAAGCTGTAAATCCATATGCCCATACTGTAACACATTTCATTTTTTCTCAGGTCCAGACGAAATTAAGAATCCATTCAGACTGACTTTTATAATGGTTGTTCAACTAACCTGTCCAACTAATGTCTAGTTAACATAAGCTATCATTATTGGTAGTATCCCAAAAAATCTCACTTCTTATNNATAAGAAGTGAGATTTTTTGTTTTGGGGGCGACTTGATTTCTTAGCTTGATGGCGATGTGGTATTACCCCCTTAAATAAGATATTTGGTTGATGAACTATTAAGTTTTTCTTGAGTATACTAGATACTTTTATCTATAATCCTATTATTTTATATAAATCGAAATTTTCATACTTTACAATAAATTTACTCTGAGAAAATATCAATATAATATTTTTACTTTACAATTCAAAAAGAGCCCATTCAAAAAGCACCATTTCAGTTTAATGAGAGCAGCAGAAGGAGAAAATCAAGGTTCCAATATTGGAACCGAAAGGGGGATTTCCGTGACGAAAAATCTCCTCTCATCCCGATCGATGGGAGGATACCCGCCATCCTTGTAAAGCGGGGCGACCTTCTCCAGCACAATGGAGTCGTCGACATGATTGATATAATCAATGAGTTCCCCATCAAAGTCTTGCTACAGCACGTTTTTTCATTTAATTTTACGAGCTTTTTGAACAGGCTCGTAAAATACTAAAAATATGGAGGTTTTCTGTAATGAAAAGAATTTTATCCATTACCCTCGTATTAACGATGATATTCGTTATGTTATCGACTACCGCAGACGCAGAAAAAGATACTGCCAGCGCAATAACATGGAATACATCAGATAAAGACGTAGCTAGAGAGATTGGTTTTAAAGCGAGCACACGTACAGACGCATCGGGCAACAAAATCTCTTCTAACGCTAATAGTACGGACTTCCCGGGCATATACTTTATTTGGGACTCCAAGCAAAAAGACAATGGTTATCTGAAGGTTTCCGCCGAGGTATTCAAGAAATATGATAGCTTCGTACTTACATCGAAAGAATCAAACACATATTGGGATTTCAAGATTGAGGTGCAAGACGGTCAGAAGATGACAAATGACGGCAGTTATGTTTTCTTTATCCCTAAAGTACATAATAATAAAAACATCAATATGGTGTTCATTGACAATTTTATTCCCAAACAATCGGTCGTAATCGATAATATGCAGCCAGTTTACGGTCAAACGATCACCGCCAGTGTTAATGGTACAATGGGCAAAAATCTAACATTTCAATGGCAAGTACAGGAATCACGTATAAGCGATAAATATATTAATGTACTATCGAGTGGTACATCCAACAGCTACACTGTAACGTTAAATGATATTGGTAAAAAATTGCGTGTTGTAGTTTCACAACCAAATGGTGACAGTAAAACTTCATTGCCCACGAACGCAGTATTAAATGCCAACCCACTTATTGCATCGATTAAATTCGATAATAATTTAAAGGACGATGCAAATCAAGAGAATTTGAAAGCGAATGGAAATTATAGTTATGTAGACGGTGTGTTACCCGGGACCAAAGCTCTGCACTTAGAAAGCGGAAGCGGCAATTATGTCGGTACGACGCATAGCTTGAATTTTGGTAAAGACAGTTTTACCGTATCTTTCTGGTATAAGGGCGACACTAACAATAATCAGGTAATATTATCAAACAAGGACTTTAGTAACGGCTCTAACGCAGGTTGGGCGATTTACACATCAACCAATTCGGTCAAAATGAATTTAGGATTCCCGACCGCAAAAGAAAAGAACATTTCCTTTGGGCGCAACACGTTTGATGCTTCCGATTGGCGTTACGTGACATATGTTGTAGACAGAGATAAAATGCTCGCATCGTTGTATATTGATGGTTACGAAATGGCTGAATCTACGCTGAAGCTCGGAACGTTAGATACATCAAGTCCATTAAATATAGGTTCCGACGGATTGGGGAACCTCGGCGGCAATTCATTCGATATCGCTGATCTGATGATTTGGAAAGGCGTATTTAGCAGCGATGTAGTTCAAGCTAATTATAATAGTTACGCTGTAAATAAAGTAGATATGAAAGCACTTAACGATGCAATATCAGAAGCAAATAAAATAATAGCAGGCGGTCTCGGCAACGGTTTCAGCGAAACCGATTTTGATTATTTGAAAAAGGTTTTGAATACGGCAAATACGGTTGCAACAACGCAAAAAGAAAAATTATTTACACAGGAAACGATCAATTATTACGAACGTGAACTAACCAATGCCATCTTCATCTATCAAAAAAGTAATAAAACAGCAACGCCTGCCGATTTAAATATGATTGTGAACAGCGATACGGAAATCAGTGGTAATCCTGCTGCAATCGCGCGCGTGGAAGATGATTTTAGAAAAAGCCTGAAAATATTCTCGCAAGCCGACGTCATGCTGATTCCTGGCGACGTTACCGGCGGTAACAATGCCAACGAATATGTGTGGATGAATGAGCTGACAAACGTCTACAATAAACTTAAAGGTGAAGGCTTATTTGACAATACGGCGTTTTATTTGGTAAGAGGCAACCATGATATGGGCGGCGCCGAAAAATTAATTCCTGTAGGTTCGGCGGGCGCGTGGAACGAATCTACGAACTCGTACGATAACAATTTCTTTAACGATGCTTATCGGGTCAAGGTAAAAGGATATAATCTTGTAGTTTTTGACGGGAATTACGACAATAGCAACACGTCTGGAAAAACCAAAAATTTCCTTGATCAAATTACAAAAGAACCGGATTACGATCCAACAAAACCGATATTTGTAACTTCTCACTTCCCTATAAGCGGAACTGTGTGGGGATCGGCATGGAGCACTGCGGCAAGTAATAATGTAGGTAAATATATTGCTGACAATAATTTGTCGCAGGTGGTATATCTGTCAGGTCATACGCATTACGACCCGACCGACGAACGTTCTCTCTATCAAGGTGCGGCTTCGTATTTCGATGCCGGTTCGACGAATTATTCTAGTTATATTGATAGCGGTCCGTACGGCGGATATATTGAAGGTGCGTATATCAAATACAATACCACACCTCGCATCGCGAATTTCATAGAGGTTTATGGTACAAAAATTATCATCAAACACTATAATTTAAGTACAGAAGAATTTGTAGGCATACCTTCTGTAGTCAACGTTGGCGAAGGCAAAGATGCCTTTACGTATAGCAAGAGCGATACAAGAGACCTCATCGCTCCGCAGTTTGATGAAGGTATTACGGTCAATTCCTTAAAAAGCAATGAAGTTTCTTTTACAATAAAGCAAGCAAATGACAATGTACGCGATTTGGAATATAATATTCAGCTGATTAACAAGCTAACCGGTGAAGTGGACAAGTCGTTCAACAGCCTATCGCTGCCGCTAGACAAGCCATACAATGAATACAGGGAATATAAGATTACAGGTTTATTGCCGAAAACTCCATATACACTCAGGGTATTTGCCGCGGATTCCATGTATAACCGTTCGTCGCAGGACATTGATATCATAACTGACGGTGTTAAATTAAACAGCTTCACAGCGCCTCCTGACAAAACAGGGGTGGCAATCGGAACGGCGAAGACAGCGGACGCCCTAGGATTACCAACGACAGTAGACTTGGTTACTGATTCAGGCAGCTTGAATGGGGTGGCCAAGGTGACATGGAATGTAGATGCTTCAGACTATGATCCTACGGTAAAGACTGTACAGACCTTTACTGTAAATGGAACTGTCACTTTGCCAAATGGGGTGGAAAATCCCAATAACGTCCCTTTGACAACAAGCATTAAAGTAACGGTTAATAAGATCCCTCAGTCTCAAATGACGGCAACGGCGACAAGTCAGGAAACGGTTGGTGAAAATAATTCAGCATCCATGGCGATTGACGGAAATTCACAAACTTTTTGGCATACAAAGTGGGATAAATCTGATGTACTTCCTCAATCGATCACCTTAAATCTTGGAGGACCTTACCGAATCGATAAGGTCGCGTATTTACCAAGGCTATCAGGCAGCAACGGAAATATTACAGGATATAATGTTTATGTAAGTACAGATGGAGTGACCTTTACTAAAGTTGCAAGCGGAACTTGGGCAAACGACAATGCGGAGAAAGTAGCAACTTTTGATTCGACAGATGTATCATATGTCAAGCTCGAAGCAACGGCGGGTGTTAATGGCTGGGCATCGGCTGCGGAAATTAGCGTCCTTGAAACAGAAACTGTAAAGAATTAGCTTCTAACTTAAAAGAATTTATTGTATTGAATTCTGAATTTGAAGATGAGATTGATGAGGATTAATAAATAAAAATCTCCAATTATAGCTAATAAAAAACTTATTAGTTATTCAATTAAAGGGTGCGATTGTGGAACAACATAGATAGAAATGATCAAACTTTTTTATAAAAACCAAACTTAAATCTGCTGAAGAAGAATCCATTTTGATCAATCTATTTTCAAAATGGATTCTTTTTATTTATCGTAAAATTTGGGATTGAGAGGTATTTTTGATCAAACTTTATTTCAAATCTACAGCTGCACTTTATGTATGGCAGAAACGATAGAAGGTAGAGGGGAAAGAAAATTAGAGGCGATATCTTATGAAAATCTAAAAGGTATATTGAAGTCTAAAGTAATTTAATTATGTAAACTACATTGGGTTATAGAGTGGAGTTTTACTATTACATATAAACTTCAAGGTATAAATGTCAGTTTTTCCATTACTATACAGAAACGAATATAATCTAAACCGGAAAGTGACATATTGTATAAAACATAGGAAGTTGAAGTGTACTTCAATAAGAAGTGGCAGAAATATTGGATGAGAAAGTAATTTAAGATGGAATTTAGAAAAAATAAAAAACTGCATATGAGCAGTTTTTTATTAAATTTAGTTTACATAATAATATTATATTTCTGTTTGTTTTTCGAAATACAAGTCATATCTTGTATTTCTTTTCATAAGTTTAAACATAGGAATTTGTCTACAAAGGTGGCGAAGCTTCAACATGCATATTCGAATCATAGCCACATCTATTTTGTTTTTACTATTTATATGTATTAGTCCTTTTTCTAGTTTAGCGAAAGGAGAAGAAGCAAGGCAGCGTGTTGTTTCACTTGTGTATGATGATTCTGGTAGTATGCGTAATAATGATCGTTGGAAGTATGCAAATTATGCATTACAAAGTTTGATTGCATTGTTAGATGAAAAAGATACGTTTTTCTACGTACCAATGAGTCATCCAGCGCAAGAAATAGCAGTTTCTCTAGCGAATAAAAAGCGGCAAGAGGAAATTGGGAAGATTCAAAACTGGAATGAGCATGCTAATACACCTTTTCAATCCGTAGAAACGGCAATCCAATCTATTAAAAAGCAAGCTCAGGTAAATGCCAATCGTGAATTTTGGCTTATTATTCTAACAGATGGAGCGTTTAATGAGCTAGAAAAACAAGGTGATAGTGAGAAAAAACGGATTTCAGAAACGCTCAGCACTTTTAAAAAAGAAATGGAAGAAAAAAACATTTCTTTACATGCAGTATTAATTACAATGGAAGAAAATCTAGGGGTGCAAGAACAAGCACAAATGAACGTTTTTAAAGATATTTGGAAACAACAGATAAATGGAATCATGCTCCCTACAAGTGGAGAAGACGGTGTTATCAACAGCGTCAATCAAGCAGCTGCTTTAATAGCAAATCGTGACCCATTTTCATCAGTAGAAGAAGCCGTGAAAACAAATATAATAGGAAACAAGATTGAAATTATAACACCATTTCCGTTAAAACGAATTACACTTGTTGGTCAATCTTCTCAGAACATACCGTATCGTGTCCAGAATATACAAGGAACACTCAATTTACAATCGAGATTTTCGATTCAAGCACCGGCGATAATGGGATTATATGGTGGAATTACACATATTACACCTAAAAACAATACTGTAATGGAACCAGGAAGATATATGGTAGAAATGAATCAAGCAGTGACAAAGGAAAATATGAAAGTATTAGTAGAACCAGCATTAGATTATACTGTTTCTATATATGAAAAAGGAGAGGACCAGAAAAAAGAAACAGAACAAATCTATGAAGATCAAACAGCAATTATAGAAGCAAAACCAACAAATGTACCAGTAGATGCTTCATATTTTACTGCTCAAATAGAAATAAATGGTCAAATGTATTCGATGAAATGGGATGAGAAGCGAAAAGCTTTCTACTATGAAATAAAGATAGGGAAAGATGCGGTGCATGGAAATGTGCATATGAATATAAAAGGGTTTTATCGCCAAACGAAAGAATTTCGCATTCAATCTGTTCCAAGACAAAATTTATCATTAAAAGTTGTTACAACGAATTATAAAGAAAAAGTAACAAATTTAGAGCATAGCGTACCATTTATTATACAGCCACTGCTAAATGGAGAATCCATGTCAGAAGCAAAAGTAAAGGAATTGTTGAAAACAACAACTATTACATTTCATCAATCTATCAACTATGAGTTAAAACAAAATAGAAATCAAATATATGTATATCCTCGTCCTTATTACTCCAACACATTTAATTTTACAGACACTGGCATCATAGAAGCTACCATCACATTACGAGATTCACAATCGCAAAAAGTTAGTAAACAAGTTTCGTTGTCTATTATTAACGTTCCTTTTTTAGAGCGTTATGCGACCATTTTTCAGTTCGTTTTACCACTTAGTATAATCTTATTCATTATTACAATTCTTATTGTTGGATGGATCGTTCGCCCGCGTTTTCATAGGAAGGCGCTTATGTATTATGAATGGGATCAATCTATTGCGGAAGATTGGCTATATAAATCTGAACCAGAGCCACTGCGAACGAAATGGTGGAATCATTATTTTGGTATTCCATTTCGAGCAGAGCGGAAAACAGTGCAGTCTGTTACGTTTATTGCAAAAAAAGGCTCAAAATCTATATTTGTAACAAAAGATTCTCAAGTACCAGGCATGTTGATTGATGGTATGTTTCTAACAGATGAAGAAGCAGGATGTGAGCATAAAACGTTATATCCGAACGAAATGGTTGTTATTGATCGCGGTTATGGAAAAGAAGTATATAGATATGAATGTGAATAAAGTGAAGCTCCCATCAGGGGGGATGAATCTGCCGCTGATGGAAAGTTCTCACCAATCGGACTTTTACGGGCAGTTATCCGCTATCTATTTTCTTCGCTTTTCTTTGAATCTTAAGGTGGGGGGACTGCTCGCAAATAGCGGAATAAATAGGAAGGTGGTTGACATGGATTTTCAAGTGCCAACAATTTTAATTGGACTTGGAGGGATTGGAAGTACCGTTACACATGATATTTACCGACAACTTCCGAAAGAACGGCGTAAAAAAGTAGCGATGCACGTATTTGATACAGATATTAATACATTAAGTCACTTTCAGCATATTCGTAAATTTGTAACACAAACGAGCTCTAGTAAAACACCGCGCGAATATATGGCGGAAGATCCAACGATTCCAGATTGGTTTCCGATTGATCCGACCGTACTAGATAAACCATTAACAGAAGGTGCTGGTCAACTTCGGGTTATTTCTCGATTGGCACTTCGCGCAGCGATGAAGGAAGATAAATTAACTGCATTTTGGCAAGAAATTGAGAAGATTTTCCCGGTAACAAGTGATACAACTGAATATGGTGTGCGCGTTATTATTGTTACGTCATTAGCTGGTGGCACAGGATCCGGTATGTTTTTGCAAATTGCTCTATATTTGCGAGAAATGCTTCGTAAAAAGTTGCAACATCATAATATTTTAATCCGCGGCGCTTTTTTACTTCCCGATATTCTCGTCAAAACACGTACAATAAGCGGTAAAGAATTTGAAACGGTGCAGGCAAACGGGTATGCATCATTAAAAGAATTGCATGCAATTACTTTAGGATCCACAGGAGAATTGTCACGTCGCGGGGGCGTTACAATTGAGTTAGAATATCGTCCGGATCAAGTGGATGAAGACGGACGCACAAATCATACGATTATGCAGCATCATTTACCATACAATTATTGTTTTTTATATGATTATGAAAATTTACACGGTCATCATTTGCATAGTTTGTCTGATTATATGGAACAAATGACAAATACAATTTATTTACAATTATTTAGTCCAATGTCAACGAGTCATTTTGCACAAGAAGATAATCAAATTCAACAACTTGCTGATTCGAATGGTAAAGCTCGTTATTGCGGAGCAGGAGCCGCAAAACTTATTTATCCATATGAAAATGTTCTACGTTATTGTGCTTTAAAATGGGCGGTACAAGGACTAGATGAGTCGTGGCTTCATTTAGATCGACTTTTTCAAGAGAAGAAAAACCGGTATGAGCAAGATGTTCGCCGTGGTATGCAGCGCGAAAAACCTGAACGGGGAAAAAGTTTCTTAGAAGATTTAGAACATTTGGCGACCCGTCCAGAACAGGCACATGTGTTTTATAAGCAAATGTATTATGAAACGCGTGAAGGAGCAGAAGGCGGAAAAATTGGTGTATCAAAATCAAAATTATTTTTAGAAGCAGTAGAAAGCTATGTACAGCGTACGGTACAAAAAGATGAAGAGTTAAATCGCTTGCAGAGAGAGTGTAAAATTTCAGCGGCAAAGCTGAAAATTGCTGAACAAATGAAAGGTGAAGTGGCACGGGTAGACCACGCTGTGCGCTTATATGCATATGCAATACCAAGCCGTGTACATGAGCATGTAACAACATTAATATATGACATAATTGAAGCGGATCGTTTTACCCCAGGTGGTTCAGAAGGACAGTCATATCAGTTAAATACATGGTTTTTAAGGAAAACAGATGCTGTTCATCCTGTGGCTGCACGTTACATGTTATATGAAATTCGTAAATTGTTAACTGAGAAAATGAATCGTTTGCATGAAAATAATGAGCAAAAGCGTAATCTTATCCAAAATTATGATAAAAAGTTTAATGTAAGTAATATTGAAGGAACGGTAACAGCTGTTAGACGTGTTGAATTGGTGCAGCAGCAAGGTTGGTTTGGCAAAATGTTTCACAACGAACAGCGTGTATTTCGAAAAGAATTTCAAGATATTGCAACTCAATATGTACACAAGTTAAATGAATATCGGAAAGAAATGTTATTAGAGCTTGTTTATCAATCTTTATATCAAGCTGTAGATAAAATGATTCAATATTGGGAGCGTTTCTTTGATAATTTACAAGAAACACGTGAAAATTTATTATTAGACATTCAAAAACGTAGTAAAGAATTTGAGGGAAAAACAAACCCAACCAATGTATATGTATTAGCAGATGAGCGAATGCAGGAAGAGATATGGAACGATATTCATCACCATGTAAACAATGGTGTGCTGCCAAAAGAGATATCTGCTGAAATTTATATGAGCTTATATCGTGAATATTGTAGAGGAGCCCAAACAGAGGAAGGGCAATCACAAAAAGTAGAAGATTTTTATCGGAAGCACATTTTAACGTACTGTGAGCAGGAATTGCAAGATCGTTATCGAGATAAATTAGAATTGAATATTATTGAAGCACTTCGTAAAGAGGCGGCTATTCAAAGGCGTGATATGTCAGAGTATGTAAGTGAGAAAATTGAAGATTTGCTGCATCTTGCAAGTCCATTTATACCGAAAGTTGCCCATCATCGTGAATTGCAATATTGGGGAATTCATCCACTTGTTCATCAAGAGTTAAATGAAGAAACGTTGCAAGAGATGTTCCAGGAAAAAGAGACGGTTGATGAAGCTTTTTCACCATATGAAATTGTATGTTACCGCGCGCATTACGGATTGTCGTTGCAGGATTTTCCAAAATTGTCGTCTGGGCATATTGCAAATGGCTATGTAAACGAAAAAGGGGACTATTTTCAAGCATATTATCGCCGCGTAAATAAATTGAACATTCGTAAGTCGAATTTAACACCGCATCTCGATAAGTATTGGCATTTACCAGCTTTTATGCCAGATTTAAATGTAACGCAAACGAAGCTGGATTATGATAAGTGTAATCGTGCTTTACTGTATGCATATATATATCGCTGGATTAGCCTTGCTGCTGTGGATGGTCAGTTTGTTTACCAATATAATGGAGTGGGCCGAAGCTCTCTTATTCAATCGATGGGGAAAAACGTAACAAACGAAGGGTATAAACTGCACCGTGCACTGCTTCATAACCCATTTATATATGAAAATATCATTTCTCGTTTTGAAGAAGAACAGGAAAAAGCCTTGCAACATGGAGGACATTTATATACACATTCATTTGTATTAGGTGCACAAGACGTAAGGTGGCTTCGAAAAGAACATGTTCATAATATTTTAGATATTATCTTGATGTACGATAAGGAAGCGAAATATGATCCGACGTTAGAGGAAACATCTGATGAATTGTTACGATTACTTGTTGATGAAATTGAACAATATTTTAAATCTTATTACGGAACTGGAGCGGAAGTAGCGGCAAAAAAAGAAGCGACTTTATTTGTAAAGCAACTTTGGAATCGCTCATATGCAAAAGAATTTGTAGATCCAAACAGTGCACCGTATAAAAAATGGTTACATCTTCTTAACGTTCAAATAGAAGAGGAAGATACAAATGCGAATGTTTAAGACAAGATAGGGAATCCTTAACTTTGGAATTTATTATTTTGAAAAGAGGGATTCTTATGCCATTTCTAGGAAGTGTGTACCAAGTATTTGGATTATATTCAGAAATTTATCATGCGATGATTTGTATGGAGGAGAAAGACAGCCCATCAATTCATGAATGTATCAGTAGAGATGAAAGAGAAACCGTAGAAGAATAATAAAGAACATGCAGCAAACTGTTGCATGTTCTTTTCGTTTTCTTATAGTTTTACAACATTCTTAGGTTTTGACCTCTGTTAACTTGTTTGAATGCAATTTACTGTAACATTACTATCATTTGGTACTTCGTACATTCAAATCCTTTTTCACTATTAAACCATTTTACTGTCCTAATTGTTTTCATATAAAAAACTTTTAAAATATTACTAAAGATGTGTTTCCTATTTATATGAATCGAGCAAATATAAGCATATATTTAAATCTGTTATCGTTTTTACGCTAAAATGGAAGATAAGAACAGTAAATGTTCATTATCGTTTTTGAAACCTCAAAACAACGAAAGCCCTACCTCTCTTTCGTCCTTACGGCTCCGATGACCGTGCCAGTATGAATCGGGATATCCAAAAACAATGCTTGGATAAATGAACCTCATCGTATACTTAGAAGTATGGGAATAAAAAGTGGTGAGAATAATTCATTTAGAGGAAAAAGAATTTTTTCTTAGAGGGTAATGTTCCTATAATCAAATCGTATTTGTAATCATATCATATTGAGGTACATAAAGCAAAAAAAAAACAAAATAGATGTTAGGCTATTTTGTCGTTTTAGGTATCTTATATAATTTAAAATCAAGTCCAAAACGGTTTTACAAGGATTTCTTTACCTAGCCGACTTTCGTATTTAACAAATCAATTGCCTGATTTTCAGTAATTCCTTTAATTAAACTCAATTCACTAATTAAAATTTTTTGTGCGTTGTCTAACATTTGTTTTTCACTTGCATTAAGCGCCCTTACTTTATTCCTACGTATTAAGTCGCGAACTACTTCAGCACCTTCTTGTATTTCACCCGTCTTCATTTTCTCCATGTTTTGGGTATATCTTTGCTTCCATGAGAGTGAATCGTCTGATTCGCCGTACTGAAAAATAAGTAATACATTTTCTAATGTAAGCATATCGGCAATTAATCGTATACGTGATTGTATCATTTTTTTCATCGGAATCATTACTTCCATATTACTAATTGGTATTCTTATTATATAATATTTTTGTTTTTCTCCTAGGATTTCTTTTTCTTCTATGGCTTCAATCACACCTGCTCCGTGCATTGGATAGACAATTTTATCGCCAATTTGAAACAAATAATCCACCTCCATATATGATAACCCTTCTAAGTCTATCACATATAAGATAATAAGTAAAATTATTTATATTATCACAAAGTGATTATCATAGTCAATATTTTTTATTTGATTAGATAAAATCATTGTTACATATTTATAAAACTAAAAAATAAAATGAGTGTATAATGAATTGAAACTCCCATCAGTTGGGGCTTACTGCCCGTTAGTGCGGGATAAATAAATGATTGGAAAAATGTATGGAAGAGGTTTTAATACTATGTTGAAATGGAGTTATTTTGTATTTATCAATGTTCTTGCTTTTATGATGATGGGGCTAGATAAAAGAAAAGCAAAGAAGAAACAGTGGCGTACGCCGGAGAGTACGTTGTTTTTAGTCGCAGTAGCAGGGGGAGGAATTGGAGCATGGATTGGAATGTATACATTTCATCATAAGACACATAAAAATAAATTTGTGTTTGGTATTCCATTTCTTGCGGCTGTGGGGGCATATATCTTTTGGATATTATAGTAAGGTAGTCAGTGTGAAAAAGTTATGTAGTGGAAAATTGTAAAAAGATAGAAGAACACTATATAATGTAGAAAAAAAGAAAAGGGGGGAGCCAAATGGAAGCGCAAAAAAGGGGGATTATATATGCGGCAAGTGCATATATAATGTGGGGAGTTCTGCCGCTTTATTGGAAATTGATAGATGAAGTTCCAGCGGAAGAAATTTTAGCTCATCGCATCGTTTGGGCATTTGTTTTTATGCTACTTGTTTTATTGATTTGCAAACGTTTTGGTCAATTTACGAATGAATTTGTGCAACTTTTTAAACGGCCTAAATTATTCATGTCATTAACTGTCGCTTCTATATTGATTAGCGGAAACTGGTTTGTATACATATGGGCTGTTAATCATAATCATGTCATTGAAGCAAGTCTAGGTTATTATATTAATCCGCTTGTTAGTATTTTACTCGGCACGCTCGTTTTAAAAGAAAAACTTAATTTTTGGCAATATATTGCCGTAGGGCTAGCGGCATTTGGGGTTGCAATTTTAACAGTTCACTATGGATCAATTCCGTGGATTGCGATTTCGTTAGCATGTACATTTGGTTTATATGGTTTATCAAAGAAATTATTAGATTATGATTCAATGATTGGACTCACGATGGAAACGATGATTGTAATGCCGATTGCGCTTGTATATTTAGGAATGTTAGGTGTTCGAGGAATTGGTTCGTTTGGATCAGTTTCAATTACGTCGACGTTACTTTTAGCTGGTGCTGGTGTTGTTACCGCATTACCACTTTTATATTTTGCGAAAGGTACAAAGCTTATTCCGTTATCAATGGTTGGATTTTTGCAATATATTGCACCGACAATCAGTCTTGTATTAGGAATTTTCGTCTTTCATGAACATTTTACAGGGACTCATATGTTAGCATTTTTCTTTATTTGGATTGCGTTATTTGTATTTTCGATAGCGAAAACGAAATTTATGTTAAATAAGCAGCCGAAATTTATAAAAAATAAATCTGCAAAAGTTTCGTAAAACGGCATAGTATTATGTATGCCGTTTTCTTTATAATGTAAGTAAGAATATTCCATTATAAGCGGTGAGGTGCGAATTATGGAGACAATTTTACATAACAATCCATTAATGTCAGCAGTGATTGCTTGGTTCTTAGCACAACTTACAAAAGTTATAATCACTTTAGTAAAAAAGGGAGAATTTGATTTTGCACAGTTTTTTGCTTCTGGTGGAATGCCGAGTTCTCATTCTTCCACTGTCACAGCATTAGCAATAGCAATCGGGATTGAAGAAGGAATTACGAGCTCCTTATTTGCAATTGCAGTGATTTTTGCGATTATTGTCATGTATGACGCATCCGGAGTGAGACTTGCTGTAAGTAAACAAGCGAAAATTTTAAATGACTTTTTTCATGGCAGACAAACGGAGTATAAAAAATTGAATGAACTTGTTGGTCATACGCCATATCAAGTCATTGTCGGAGCAATTTTAGGAATTGTTGTTGCGATTTGGTACTGTTCGTAAGCAAAGTGAAGAATGAATTTCACTTTGCTTTTTTGTTTTGCACATATTTACGTATGTTATTGAATATTGTATATGGATTCAATGAAGAGGGGGGAACATCTATGCTGCTGTATGACAAAGTAAAACAGGAAATGGAGAGACAAATTACAGCGTTACGTTCGATGCAGCAAAAAGATGGAACATGGCGTTTTTGCTTTGAGGGATCCCCATTAACTGATTGTCATATGATTCTATTATTACGTACGTTACGAAGAGAAAAAGAAATAGAGCCATTTGTGACAAGACTTATTTCTTTACAATCAAATGAAGGGACATGGAAGTTGTATGAAGATGAGCTGAATGGAAATCTTTCAGCTACCATTCAAGTGTATACTGCATTGTTAGCTTCTAGGAAATTTAAGAAAGAAGACCGTGTGATGCGCCGTGCAGAACAATTTATTCTTGAACAAGGTGGCATTACAAACACTCACTTTATGACGAAGTTTATGTTAGCCTTACATGGTCAATACGATTACCCTGCATTGTTTTATTTTCCCATGCCTTTTTTCTTTCTACCAGATCATTCCCCGTTTAGTATGTATGAATTGAGTAATACTGCACGTATTCATTTCGTTCCTACGCTTATTTGTATGAATAAGAAATTTGTAATAGAAGAAAATATTATTCCTAATCTTAGTTACATAATGGGTGCGAATAAATCAAATTGGTTTCATAATAAACGCTCTTCAGTTTTACAAACAATTTTATCAGAAGGAAAAAAGCTGATTTCTTATCCATATTCTCTTCATCAAAAAGGATATAAAGCAGCTGAACGTTTTATGCTAGAACGTATAGAAGGAAATGGGACACTTTATAGTTATGCGAGTGCTACTTTTTATATGATTTATGCCCTGCGTGCTCTCGGTCATTCTATTCATTCTTCTATTATTGAGAAAGCTGTATCAGGATTACAGTCATACATATGGGATACAAAAAATGGGGTTCATCTGCAAAATTCCCCGTCGACAATATGGGATACTGCTCTTTTAAGTTATGCTCTGCAAGAAGCAGATGTGTCACCACACGACGCTATGATTGAACAAGCAAATCGTTATTTATTAACGAAGCAGCATACCTCTTATGGAGATTGGCATGTTCATGCACCTTCTTTACCTCCTAGCGGATGGGGATTTACCGATACGAATACACTTGCGCCAGATTGTGATGATACATCAGCGGTGCTACGTTCACTTACTTCCATTGCGAAGAAAGATAAGAAAGTAAAACAAGCTTGGAATAAAGGGATACAGTGGATTCTTGGGATGCAGAATAAAGATGGAGGCTGGGGAGCGTTTGAGAAGGATGTTGATAAGCATATGTTTGCGCATGTTCCTCTCGATAGTGCAGAAGATATGATTCTTGATCCGTCTACAGCAGATTTAACAGGGAGGGTGCTTGAGTTTTTTGGAACTTATGCGCCAAATAAAATAAGTGCATATGATTTGCAACGGGCAATGCAATGGCTCATCCATACTCAAGAACAAAATGGTTCTTGGTATGGGAAATGGGGAGTTTGTTATATATATGGTACGTGGGCTGCTGTAACAGGTCTGCGAGCAAACGGATTGCCAGCAAATCATCCAACGTTAGAAAAAGCAGTGCGGTGGTTAGAAACGATTCAACATCGTGATGGAGGCTGGGGAGAATCGTGTAGAAGTAGTAAAGAAAAGCGGTTTATTTCAATACCTTTTAGTACACCTTCTCAAACGGCATGGGCTTTAGATGCCCTAATTGCTGTACATGATAAGGAAACAGCAAGTATTCAAAAGGGAATCAATTATTTGCTGGAGCATTCTTTAGAACATATTGAATATCCGACTGGAGCAGGATTGCCTGGGGAATTTTATATTCGTTATCATAGTTATCATCACTTATTTCCATTACTTACTTTTTCACATTATGTAAAAAAGTACAAAAAATAAACCGAGAGTATGTTCTCGGTTTATTTTTTGTTTGGTTGACGTTTTTGACGTGCATCTGCTGCATCTGCACGTGCTTGTGCTTCTAAATCATCTTGATCAGCAAGTTCTTGAGAAAATTCAACATCAATGCCATCGGACACCTTGCTTTGCTGTAAATTCTTTTTTTTCATCTCACACAATCTCCTTGTGTTATGCTAGGTTGCAATTATAGTGTGACACAAATAGACTTTTTTATGCAAAAAAGGAGAATGAAATACATAAGACGAAATATATAGAAAATACATAGAAAAGCGAGGGAGAAGGATGAATTTTTTAGAGGGGAAAACAGCTGTTGTTACAGGTGCAGCACAAGGGATTGGGAAAGAAATTGCACATGTATTTGCCACTTTAGGAGCGAAAGTATTACTAAGCGATATTAACCAAGAAGCTTTAAACAGTACGACAACACAATTATTGCAAGAAGGATATGATGTAAGGGCGTGTGTTTGTGATGTAAGCAGTCATACAGATGCAAAATCGCTAATTGAGTATGCGATTCAAACATACGGTGCATTGCATATTTTAGTAAATAATGCTGGGATTACACGAGATGCAATGTTGCATAAAATGGAGAAAACAGCATGGGAGCAAGTATTGCAAGTAAATGTAACGGGTGTATTTAACTGTATGCAACCAGCGCTTTTGCATATGCGTAAACAACAATATGGACGTATTATTAATATTTCTTCAATTAGCTGGCAAGGAAATATCGGTCAAGCAAACTATGCGGCTGCGAAAGCGGGTGTAATTGGACTTACAAAAACAGCATCAAAAGAAGCAGCTGGATTTGGTGTTACATGTAATGCAATTTGTCCGGGTTTTATGGATACTGATATGACACAAACAATACCGGATGAAGTAAAGGGAAAAATGATTGCTGCAATTCCGGCGGGGCGGATCGGAGCACCGCAAGACATTGCACATGCAGCTGCTTTTCTAGCATCAGACTTTGCTTCTTATATTACTGGAGAAGTGTTAAATGTAAGCGGTGGGTTACAAGTGTAAAAAGGAGTAAGGTCTAGGGTAGGGAAAAGGTCTTGCCAAATTGGCAAGACCTTTTTTTAGTTTAAGTTAATCCAAACGCTTTTTACTTCTGTATAGTTATTTAATGCGTAAGATCCCATTTCACGTCCAAGGCCTGACTGTTTATAACCTCCAAACGGAGAGGCTGCATCGAAGACGTTATAACAGTTTACCCATACTGTTCCAGCTCGTAATTTACTTGCAACATAATGCGCATTCTTCAAGTTTTCTGTCCATAAACCGGCAGCTAATCCATATGCTGATTTGTTAGCGCGTTCAATAACTTCATCAATGTCATCAAATGGCATTGCAGCAACGACAGGACCAAAAATTTCTTCTTTCGCAATCGTCATTTCATCTTGTACAGCTGCGAAAATTGTTGGAGCAACATAATAACCGTGTTCGTAAGGTTTATTTCCGCCAACTAATATTTCTGCTCCTTCATTTTTTCCTTTTTCAATATAGCCCATCACTCGATTTTGTTGTTCTTCTGATACGAGAGGACCAATGTTTGTTTGTGGATCTAATCCAGCTCCTTGGGTTAAGCTCTTTGAATATAAGGCAAGATCTGCAACAACATTATCATACATTTTCTTTGGAATGAATAAACGGGATCCAGCACAACACACTTGTCCTTGGTTAAACATAACACCAGAAAGTGCCGCTGGAATTGCACGAGATAAATCAGCATCAGGTAAAATAATATTTGGTGATTTACCACCAAGCTCTAATGTTACACGTTTTAATGATTGGGATGCTTCTTTCATAATGTGTTTCCCAACTTCAGTTGAGCCTGTGAAAGCAATTTTGTCAACGAGAGGATGACTGACAAGAGCTTGACCAGCTGTTTCACCGTATCCAGGTACTATGTTAATAACACCTTTTGGGAATCCAGCTTCTTCTATCAGTTCAGCTAAATATAGTGCGGAAAGAGGAGTTTGTTCTGCTGGTTTTAGTATGACGGTACATCCGGTTGCTAGTGCTGCTCCTAGCTTCCACATCGCCATTAGAAGCGGGAAGTTCCATGGGATAATTTGGCCAACAACACCAACGGGTTCATGGCGTGTATAATTAAAATAATCTCCTGAAACAGGAATTGTTTGACCGACTAATTTTGTTGCCCATCCAGCATAATAACGCATATGTTCAATTGCAAGAGGAATATCTGCAGTTGTTGTTTCTTGAATTGGTTTTCCATTGTCTAATGTTTCAAGCTGTGCAAGCTCATCTTTATGTTTTTCCATTAAATCAGCAAGCTTGTACATGCAACGGCTACGATCAGCACCGCTCATACGTGACCATGTTCCTTCGTCAAATGCTTGACGTGCTGCCATGACAGCTTTATGAATATCTTCACGGCCGCCTTCATATACAACGGCTAACGTATCGCCAGTTGCTGGGTTTGGAGTTTTAAACGTTTTTCCGGAAGCGCTTTCAATAAAGGCTCCATTTACATATAGTTTCTTTGTCCCTTGTAAAAATTTCTCTACTTTTTCATGGAGATTCACAGCTAGTTGACTCATTATATAACCCCCTTAAAAATATATAATGTAAACGCAGCAAAATACTGCATTTATTCCAAATAAAAGAGGAGTTGCCGGATAAAGCGAAACTTCTATCAGTAGGTTTTTTTTATTACCCACTAATGGTAAGCTCTCACCAATCGAGCACATGCCAGCGGTTATCTCCCATCTATCTTTTTTTATTTTCTTAAAATTTGGAGAGGGGAGTTTTACTGCTCGTTAGTGTGGGATAGACTAGGTGAAGGACATCCAATTTCAATCGTAACTTAAAAAATCAGAAATTTCAATCTTATTTATGTTACAATTGTTAAAAATATGTAATTTTGTGATATAGCTTAATATTATTCACAAGAGATATTCATTTTGCTTTTTTTGTAGGAAAAACGATACAAACAATGGTACAATAATACATCGTGAAAGGAGGGGAAAGAAATGAATCAACATCATGATGATCCGCGTTTTCGCATTGCACATCGTGAAGCGTGGATCGGAATTGGACTTGCTGTTATCAACTTTTTATTATGGTACGTTTTTGCATATGGATTAGGTAGTGGCAATCCCAAAGAATATACATATATACTAGGGTTCCCGGCCTGGTTCTTTTATAGTTGTATAGTAGGATTTATTGTAATGGTTTTACTTATTGTATTTGTTGTCCGTTTCGTATTTCAAGATGTTTCGTTTGATGAGGAAGAAAAGAGTGAGGAATGAAAATGAACTGGTATGTAATTATTCCAATGATTTTATGTTTTATTGTTGTGTTTTTAATTGGTGTATATGCGTCGAGACGTGTTCAAACGACCGCGCATAACAAATTTTTGCAAGAATATTTTCTGGGTGGACGCGAACTTGGCGGATTGTTATTAGCAATGACGATGATTGCGACGTATGGTAGCGCAAGTAGCTTTATCGGTGGGCCTGGAATTGCATACAATATGGGGCTTGGCTGGGTATTGTTGTCGGCTATTCAAGTTGTAACGGGTTACATTGTACTAACTGTACTTGGAAAGAAATTTGCGATTATTGCAAGAAAAATGGAAGCTATTACGTTAATTGATTACTTGAAAGGAAGATATAACAATAAAGCTGTTGTTATTTTATCAGCATTATGTATTATTATTTTCTTGTTTTCGGCAACTGTTGCGCAGTGGGTTGGCGGTGGAAGATTAATTGAATCGTTAACAGGTCTTTCTTATACAACGTCTTTATTTCTTTTTACGTTTTTTGTACTTGTTTATGTTTTGATTGGCGGATTTCGTGCTGTTGCGCTTTCAGATACAATACTGGGTCTTATTATGCTGCTCGGTACGGCGATTATTTTAATTGGTACAATAATTGCAGGCGGTGGTATTTCGAATATTATGCATGAGCTTGTACAGATTAATCCGAATTTAATTACGCCATTTGGAGCAGATGGTAGTTTAACAAAGGCATATGTGTCTTCATATTGGATTTTGATTGGCGTTGGAGTGGTAGGTTTGCCGCAAATTAGTGTTCGTGCCATGTCTTACAAAAATTCAAAAGCGATGCATCAAGCTTTAATTATCGGTACTGTTGTCGTCGGTACAATTATGATTGGTATGCATTTAACTGGTGTCTTTGCCCGTGTTGTTTTACCAGGAGTGGATGTACCTGATAAAGTAATGCCGTTGCTTGCGATGAAAGTATTACCGCCTTGGCTTGCTGGTATTTTCTTAGCAGCTCCAATGGCGGCTATTATGTCGACAGTTAACTCATTGTTATTGCTTGTGAGTTCTTCCATTATTAAAGATATTTATGTAAATTACATAAACGAAAATGCTGCTGCTCAAACAGTAAAAAGAGGAACGCTATGGATTACAGCGATTGTTGGATTACTTGTTTATGCTGCAGCGATTAAACCGCCTGATTTCTTAATTTGGTTAAATTTATTTTCCTTTGGTGGTTTAGAGGCAGCGTTCCTTTGGCCGCTTGTGCTCGGGTTGTATTGGAGAAGGGGGAATGCTGCCGGAGCACTTGCTTCTATTATTGTTGGAGTTGGTTCTTATATGGGATTTCATTTGTTTCTCCCTAATCCTTTAGGTGTTCATACAGTCGTATTTCCAGTATGTTTAGCACTTATTGCTTATATTATAGGAAGTATGTTATTTTCACGTAAGTTACAACGAGCTTGAAATCTCTACGTAAAAAGAGCAAGAGAATAAAATCTCCTGCTCTTTTTATTATGCAATTTTATGTGTTCTATATGTAAAACGGTCGTTTTTATGAAATAGTTTTGGAAAGACATAACCGTCTAATCCAATACGTCCAGCATTATAACCTGACACTAAAATAAACATAGCTAAAATAATCATATTTGGATTTGTACTTACAGTTCCGCTTAATAAGAAAGATAGATTCATCATAATTCCAAAAAATGCAGCTGTTTTTGTTAAGCCGCCTAAAATAAGACCAAGTCCTACTAAAATTTCTCCCCATTGTACAAGGAAGCTGAATAGTTCCGCATGAGGAAGAGCAAAATGTTGAAGGAAATCAGCCCACCAGCCTTGTACAGCAGGATGATCGCCAGATGCTTGAGCGATTGCCCCTTTTAAAAAGCCGCTTGCATCAAAAGATTGTCCAGTAAGTTTTCCTATTCCAGCAGCTAACCATGTAAAGCCTATATACAAGCGTAAAAATAGTAATACGAAGGAAGCTCTTTTATCAGTTCTTAAAAAATTAATAAACATGAATATCCCTCCAGATTCGTATGTGAAATTTCTTTATATATTTATAATGTATTTTTGTGAAAAAAAGTACAATGTATAAAGTGTGAACAATTTATATGAATGGATTATTTTGTAGATAATTCATAATTTGTTTATAATTTTTTTATATGAGATAAAAAATGTCTATATTTTACTTCTGTACACTTTTTTTCATTCATATAGTAATAGCAATTGATAGGATGGAGTTGAACGCCTTGAAAAAAGTTCTGTTTCTTGGAGATCCCGGTATCGATGATTCGTTAGCAATCATGTATGGGTTATTACATCCTGATATTGAAATTGTTGGTATTGTAACGGGATATGGGAACGTTACTCAAGAACAAGCGACGAATAATGCAGCGTATTTATTACAAATAGCTGGAAGAGAAGATATTCCGATTATTAATGGAGCAAAGATTCCTTTTTCAGGAGGATTTATAACATATTATCCAGAAATACATGGACCAGAAGGATTAGGTCCTATTCGTCCACCTGAAACGATTAAAGCGAATGTGAAACCGTTTTGTGAGATATTTGAGATTATTAAAAGATATAAAGGAGAGCTTATTATTGTTGATGCGGGTCGTTCAACAAGCTTAGCAACGGCTTTTATTTTAGAGAAAGAATTGATGAAAAGTGTAAAAGAGTATTACATAATGGGTGGAGGATTTCTTGTTCCAGGCAATGTTACTCCTGTTGCAGAAGCAAATTTTCACGGAGATGCAATTGCTTCAAATTTAGTAATGCAATATGCTCAACATGTGACATTAATCCCGCTAAATGTCACAAATGAAGCGATCATTACTCCTAATACTGTTACATATATTGCCAAAAAGGCAAAAATAAATTTTAGTGAATTAATTGAACCGATTTTTAATTATTATTACACCGCTTATAAAAAGTTACATCCTAAAATAGGGGGGAGTCCAATTCACGATGTTGTAACAATGATGGCTGTCGCAGATTCTTCTTTGATGGAATTTGTATACCGCCGTGTTCAAGTTGATACTGATGGTCTTGCAAAAGGTGAAAGTATTGCTGACTTTAGACAGCAGCCAAGGGCAGAAGCAATGAAAAATTGGGTGAGGATTGGTTGGAAATTAAATTATAAAAAATTTCTTGAAGACTTTATTCAGGTTATGACGTAGACAGTATGCAAGTTTACAAGATACAATAGAGGCGATCTTTTTAAAGATCGCCTCTATTGTTTTGTGTATGAATTATATATAATAGATTACAAGACAAAGTTTAGGAGAGGAATTCCATTTGAGGACAATTGGATTATGTATAGGGATACTTTGTTTATTCGTATTTATTTTCTTAGGTAATTTTTTCGCGAAAAAAGTATGGAGTTCAAATAATGATGATGCACAATATGTTGCGTCATATGTAGAAGAAAATAAAGAACAAAAAAACAGCGCACTGCTAGTGAAACGAAATGATAAATTGGTGTATTCTATAAACCCTAATGTTGTATTACCTGTAGCGAGTACGATGAAGCTCATTGTAGCGTTGGAGTTTACAAAACAAGTAGGGGAAGGCAAGATTGATCCAAATGAGCTTGTGTCGATGGATGATATTAATCGTTATTACGTTCCAAATACGGATGGCGGTGCTCATGAGAGATGGCAAAATGTTTTAATGAAAAAAGGACTTATAGAAGAAAATGCAGTTACGTTAGAGCAAGTAGCAAGAGGAATGATGAAATTTAGTTCAAATGCAAATACAGAGTATTTAATGGAGCGTCTTGGTATAGAGAATATTAATAGAAATATAAATAAATTAGGATTACCATCACATCAGCCGTTATTCCCAATTGTTTCATCTTTGTATATTCCGGGCTATTTATATAAAGAATTGCATGTTCCAAAGCAACAATTAGCACATACGTTAAAAACGATGCCGCAAGAAGAATATTGTCGTTATGCGATGTTAATACATGAGCGCTTAAAGCAAAAAGGTCCGCAGTTGCAAAATGAAATTCCGCTTTTCTTGGGAGAAAAGTACGAGAAAATTTGGTCAGATAGACTTCCGGCTGCTTCTGCAAATGATTATATGATTTTATTAGAGAAAGCAAACCATCAAAAAGGTTTCACAAAAGAGGAAGAAAAAGAATGGTCACAACTTGTGGAATCAGATATGCAAGGGAAAAAGTATCGTCAACATTTTCGACATGCAGGTCAAAAAAATGGGTATACACCATGGTCTTTGTCTAAAGCTGTATATGCAACAGACAAACATGGAAACTGCACAGAAATTGTCTTTTTGGCGAATAATGTAAATGAGGAAGACAGTGTTGAATTACGTAAACATTTACTTAATTTGCATTTTCAAGTATTACAAAGTGATAAATATAAAGCGACTGTTATTAAGTAAAACCGATGTGTATGCATCGGTTTTTTTCTTTGGATAAACACATTTTTTTAGTAGCTGGGTATGATGATTAATAATCAATAAGCGAGGGGAGCTATTTGAAATGCGGGAGGGAAGCGAGGAATTTTTACAGCGAGAAGGTGAAGTCTTTCCAGGGAGAACATATGCTGATTATATATTACAACATATATTCCGTTTTCAGCGGAATTATTTATTGGATGACATGTTTCGCATTCACCATGCACATGTCATTATGTTGCAAGAGGAAGGTTTACTAAAAAAACAAAATGCTAAGCAGATTGTAGTGGCGGTAGAAAAAGTAAAAGCTGTCCCATTAGACGAGCTAGTATACAGCAAAGAGTATGAAGATCTCTTTTTTTTAGTTGAGCATTTGATTCAACAAGAGGCAGACAGTGATATTGTTAGCAATATGCACATTGGGCGAAGTCGAAATGATATGGGGGTGGCGATGTATCGTATGCGCTTACGAAGTTATCTCCTACAATACATCGAGCATTTTATGCTACTGCAAGAGAGTGTTTTAGAGCGAGCTGAGGAGCATATGGAAACGATAATGCCGGCATATACACATACACAACCAGCGCAGCCAACAACATTTGGTCATTATCTGCTTGCTATTTATGATGTGATGCAACGTGATACGGAGCGTTTATGGAACGCTTATCATATTGTAAACCAATCTCCCTTAGGAGCAGCCGCGTTGGCTACAACTAGTTTTCCGATTAATCGAAAGCGTGTTGCGGATCTTCTTGGCTTTTCGAAGATAATTGAAAATTCATACGACGCAATTGCAAGTACAGATTATTTATTAGAAACAAGCAGCGCGCTTATGATAATGATGACAAATATAAGTAGATGGCTTCAAGACTTTTTATTATTAGCTACGAAAGAGTATAACGGTATTACAGTTGCAAATCCCTATGTACAAATTAGTAGTATTATGCCGCAAAAACGTAATCCAGTATCAATTGAACATGCAAGGTCTCTTGCAAGTAGCGCCTGGGGAGAAGCATTTACTGTTTTTCAAATGATTCATAATACACCGTTTGGAGATATTGTCGATACAGAAGATGATTTACAGCCTCATTTATATGAAGGGTTTGAGAAAGCGATTCGGGTTATTTGTGTAATGAATTCGGTAGTGCGTACGATGACAATTGAAAAGGAAATATTACAAAGTCGTGCAAAAAAGCATGCAATTACGATAACTGAATTAGCTGATACACTAACTCGGCAGTATGATGTTCCATTTCGCCGTGCTCATTATACAGCAAGCTATATAGCTAAACTTTCAGAGGAACAGAAAAAAGATTTACACGAACTAAATATTGTCGATATTAATATGTATTTACAAAAGGAATTACAGGTTGAATTAACAAAAGAGGAGTGGAGTGAAATAATTTCACCGCATTCGTTTGTTGCAAAGCGAAATGTATACGGTGGACCGAGCCCACAACAAATGCAGCGAATGATTAAAGAGAGAAAAGAGAATGTTTCAAAGCAGGAAGAGTTTCTTGAGAATGTGAAGGAACAACTTGCTGAAGCTGAAGAACAAGTCAATAAACTTATTGCAACTATCATTCATTCATAAAATAAAAGAAGGATTTAACTTGTAAATCGCCAATATATCACTATAGATTAGGAAAGAAAGAAGAGATTATAGTGATACAACTAAATGTATATACGAATTTTGTACAATTTAAAAATGATATTCTTCCTTTTTTAGAAGCATATGAACAAGAGAATAATTTAATATTAGGTGTGTTACGGTCTTCGCAGTTTCCTTTATTTATGGCAACGGCTACAAAAGAGGGGGAGCTTGTATTCGTTATGCTTCAAACGCATCATCAGCAAGCCATTGTAGCAAAGTCTGAACCTTTAGAAAAGGATGATATAAGAGAAATTGCACAGCAACTAGCGATTGCATATCCTGATGTGCCCGGATTAATTGGAGAAAAACAGATGGTAGAGTGTTTAGCAGAACAACTTGCGGATTTTCAAAAAAAATCGATTCAAATTAAAATGAAGCAAGGGGTATATGGGCTAAAACAGGTAAAGAAGAAAGCCGGAAATAATGGGATTTTTCGCCGAATAGAATTAAAAGAACAAGGTTTGATTGAAGATTGGGTATATTGCTTTTGTGAAGAAGTAAATTTATCAATTACAAAGGAAGAAGCGGTGCATACTGCTGCTGAATTAATTGAAAGTCAACGCCTGTTCGGGTGGGAAGCGAAAGGACAGTTAGTTTCGATGGCAGCTATTACGAGACCGACGAAACGTAACGTCACAATTAATTTTGTATATACTCCGAATACAGAACGGAAAAAAGGTTATGCTTTAAACTGTGTATCTGCACTCAGTCAATATATGTTAGACAATGGGTATGCGACGACTTCATTATATACTGATCTAGCTAATCCTACATCTAACAAAATCTATCAAGAAATTGGTTATGAACTAATTATGGAGTCAGTTCTATTATTTTTAAAATCTTAACAATAGAAAAACTCGCTACTAGCGAGTTTTTTAAATTTCATCAATGCGTACAATGCCACCTTGCTGAAATTTATCTGTTTCTAATAAATCAATAACGGCTTTTGCTACATAATTTGGTGAAAGTAAATGGTCATCTTCTTTCAAGGCTAAGAAACGGTCTACATGAATAAAGTCTTCTTTCGATGTTTGTCTTATTTCTGTTTGCATCGCTGTATCTACAACACCTGGCGCAAAAGAAATAATTTTTACAGGATATTCTTTATCACTTTCTTCTGCTGCAATACATTGTGTAAACATATTAATACCAGCTTTAGCGGTGCAGTATGCTCCCCAGCCATAGTATGGTTTTTGTCCAGCGCCAGAAGAAATGTTAATGATACGTTTGTTTAAATTCCAGTCTTTCGTATGTTTCATAAAGGCTGAAGAAAGTAACATGGGAGCTACTAAATTTACTTGGACATTTGTAATTAATTGCTCACTTTCTGATCGCTCAATTGGTTTCATTGGTGCTACCATACCAGCGTTATTAATAAGGTGAATAGAAGAAACAGTTTTTACATCGATGGTTGAAAAAATATTTTCCATTAATGATTCAATTTGATGAATTTCTTGTAGATCAAACGAATAAAAATCAAATGGAATATTAAGGTTTTGTGCTTTTTCAATAAGTTGTTCGTTTTGTTTACGTGATATAGAAATGAGCTTTGTTCCTGGTTCTAATAATTGTGAAGCAATTGCTTCACCTAATCCTCGAGAAGCTCCTGTTAATATTACATAACGCATATATCTAAATCTCCTTTCACTATATATGTAATAGTATAAGATATTCTTTTTTAATAAGCGAAGATAAACTGAACTGAACGAAATGAATGCGTCTACATACAATAGAGTAATGCATTATTTCGAGGAGGAGCAGGTATGTACTATGTAACCCCTAATTCGTATAATCATCTATATCGGGTATATGAGGGAACGTATAATCAAGTGTCACAAGCTATTTTAGAAGCTATTAAAGGCGAAGCTGCTGCGATTGATTTTTATAGTCGGCTTGTAAAAGAAGCGCCAAATGCGAGACATAAAAAAGATATTTTACATGCATTAGAAGACGAAAAAATACATTTACAACAATTTATACAATTGTTTACAACGCTAACTGGACAGCAGCCAACGTATCAAGTGGTGCAAACTCAATATTCTTCTTATAAAGAAGGATTAGAACGTGCTTATGAAGATGAACTAGAAGCGTATGAAGATTATCGAAATGCTTATTTATTAACACAAAACTTAGCAGTTCGAGATGTTTTCTTTCGGGCGATGACAGATGAAATAGAGCATGCTATGCGCTTTGGTTTTTTATTATCTTCTTTATCATAATTTAACATGTTTCCAAAAGAATTCCCCCTCCTCAAGGAATGAGAAGGGGGAAGCCCAATGAGTAGGGAGGGGATGAATTTTGGTTGGTGTAAGCCAAAGGAATGAAAAAGGAATTTCCTCAAATGAAACAGAAATTATAGTAAAGAATACTTTTGATCTTAAAGTTATTGTTTGCTGACTGTAGGTGGTGCACCATTAGAAATTCTAAAACAATACCGAAACACAAGGACAAAACGAATAGGAGGTGATGACGATGTTGTTGAATCAAAAATATGAAATCTTTCCAACAGAAACGCAAAAAGAAGTGTTAGACCGTTGGCTACAATATTGTCGTCAAACCTATAATTCTGCCTTGCTAGACAAAGAACGGAAATATAAGCAAAATAAAGAAAATTACGATCGTTATGATATGCAAAGACAACTTACATTGGACAAGAATACGTACCCTTTTCTAAAGGAAATTCCTTCTCAGCCGCTACAAGAAGTTTTTGTACGTCTGAAAAAAGCGTTTGAAAATTTCTTTCGCAAAGATGCAAAGTATCCAAAACAGAANNAATGGAAAGCATCGCTATGCGATGTCTTTTTCTGATAACAGTAAGTTATACAATAAAAAATTGGGAGAAATAGATATCCTACTTCATAGACCACTCGAAGGAACAATCAAGCAACTAATCCTCAAACGTCAAGGGAACAGATGGTACGCTATTTTCTGTGTCGAAAGACAAGTGGCACCGTCTGATATCGATACCAATCGTGCGATAGGAATTGACGTGGGATTACATAAGTATGCCGTTCTTTCTAATGGTTCAGAGTTTGAAAACCCTAGGTTTCTCCGCGAAAAAGAAAAGCAACTAAAGAGAGCACAGCGGAAACTTTCTAAGAAGAAAAAAGGTTCTGCTAACTTCATAAAACAAGTCGAGCGTGTTCGCAAGCTACATGGAAAAATAGCAAACCAACGCAGAGATTTTCTTCATAAACTCAGTTACAATCTAGCGAAAGATTATTCCGTTATCGTTGTAGA
>NZ_NUQE01000086.1 GCF_002582035.1 Bacillus pseudomycoides | reverse complement strand
TGGCCTGGTCGAAGGCGCTGGTGACCGTTAACGTGTTGACGGCAACGGAGCAACAGCAGCTGGAGCAGGCGCTGAATGCACTACTGACGGAAGTCCAGGCCGATCCTTTGGCGATCGTCCAAAGCGATGCCGAAGACATCCACAGCTGGGTGGAGCAGAAGCTGATCGAGAAGGTCGGCGATTTGGGCAAGAAGCTGCAC
>NZ_NUQE01000085.1 GCF_002582035.1 Bacillus pseudomycoides | reverse complement strand
GAAAACTTTCCTGTTGCATCTGTCTTTCCTCTGCCGATAATCGTTGATCCTACCTTCACATACACAAGCGTATTCGCTTCCGCTGTTCCTGTTACTTCTGTATTCTTATCCGTAATGGCATTCACCTTTGGAGCCAATGGCGCTGTCTTATCTTGTACCGTTACTGTTGTGTATGGGCTATAGTTTCCGGCACTATCCTTTAC
>NZ_NUQE01000084.1 GCF_002582035.1 Bacillus pseudomycoides | reverse complement strand
CCTATACTACCCCTAATGAACTGATGCACAAGATTGATTATTATTTGTCTCATGAAGATGAAAGAAAAATAATAGCAACAAGAGGTCTAAACAAAACGCAAAAAAATCACACTTTTTCTCATAGAATCAGCCAATTGCTAAATATAATATTTGACTAGACAGGACGTATTATAAAACTCATCTCTATACAGAAATTTCGCATAAAAAAGTCCGTTTCCTTATACTCTATGATAGACTTGGCTCAATGACAGAAAGGAAGAGGTACTGACATTACTAGTAAACTTAAATGAACGGAGGATATTTATGGAAAATAGAGGGAATCA
>NZ_NUQE01000083.1 GCF_002582035.1 Bacillus pseudomycoides | reverse complement strand
GGGCCATTATATTGAATAAGGGGTTGCTTAAACGCTACTTTTTAAGCAGTCACCAGGCTTTTTCAGAAGTCGAAAACGTTGATTCATCAATCATTTATAACAAATAAAAATGAAAAAGCTGAACTCCCTTGGAGCTCAAGGGGGGGGTGTTCAATATGGACTTCTTAAAAATAAAATTGTGTTAGCTAAAAATGAATACAGTTTATATCGGTTAATTACTCATAAGTAATTATTCTTATTAGCTTTTCTTCTTAGGTTCTTGGATTTGAAG
>NZ_NUQE01000082.1 GCF_002582035.1 Bacillus pseudomycoides | reverse complement strand
ATGAACAGATTAAAGCTGTAAAAAAGAAGATTAAGAAAACCAAGTCAGATTTGACAGTGTTGAATAAAATGAAAACATCTTTTATCAAAGGGAAGCCAAAGTTCAATAAAACGTCCAAAGAACAACAAATGGGACGATATTTTGTTGTGCAATTTAAAAAGAGAACGGATATTTACTATCATGCCTATCAATTTGAGCATGAATATTTAAATGTGCGTATTCAAACACTTCGTTCTCGTTTAGG
>NZ_NUQE01000081.1 GCF_002582035.1 Bacillus pseudomycoides | reverse complement strand
CGATCATATAAACGGAATCGCACGTGAAAAAGCGTATGATGAAGGCAATCGCATCATCAGCATGACAGACCGCGGCGGCAGCGTAAAATGGTCGTATCAATCAAAATCTTATAAATTAAAAGATACGACAATCAATCACGGTTCCTACAACAACACAACAAACTATGAATATAACGCCTTAAATCAAAATACGAAAGTAACCGATAACGGAAAAACATTTTATTTTGATTACGATGAATTTGGCAATGTCGTTCGTTACCAAGCTGGCAATGATACAGCGGCCCAATTCACGTATGACCATACGAAAAAAATAACGAATCTGCATATTGGTACGAAAGA
>NZ_NUQE01000080.1 GCF_002582035.1 Bacillus pseudomycoides | reverse complement strand
GAAGGAAAGCCAGCAGAAAAGCCACCGGAAAATATCGCAACGGGTACTCAAGAGACAGGAACGATAACGGCAACAAGCCTACGAGTAAGAAGTGCAGCAAATACAAGCAGTACCGTTCTTGGAAACTTAAAACAAGGTGAAAAGATAACAGTATTAGGAAAAGAAAACGGCTGGGCGAAGATCGCGTACAACGGAAAAGAAGGCTACGTTTCCCTAGAATTTGTGAAATTAGAAGGGAAGCCAGCAGAAAAACCAGCAGAAAAGCCACCGGAAAATATCGCAACGGGTACTCAAGAGACAGGAACAGTAACGGCAACAAGCCTACGAGGAAGAAGTGCAGCAAACACAAGCAGTACAATTCTTGGGAACTTAAAACAAGGTGAAAAGATAACA
>NZ_NUQE01000079.1 GCF_002582035.1 Bacillus pseudomycoides | reverse complement strand
TTCATCCCCACCTTAAACTGAACTATGCCCTGCTCGTTTTGAAGATCGGGTTTTCTTTCCAATTTCCCAATGAATATTTTACCATTAAGGTACACAAAATTTTCAAAACAATCAACATAATACATCTCACCTTGTTTCCTTTTTCCATCTGTCTTATAATAAAAAACAGAGATTAAATTGAACGTATTTTTCCGCTATGTAAGCTTGAAAAACCAAGCTTACATTATTTTTTGCTTTTCCTTTTCTTTTAAAAGGAGTATACTATATAGGAACATATGTTCTTTTCACTACATACAGTAAGGAGCTTGAACAATGGTATACGACACAAAGGTACGATCATGGAACGAAACATTAAAACAATTACAAAAGCGTTATACTGGAGAAGTGATTGAAAATCGCAAGCAGTTTGAAGACATTGAACTTATGACTTTCTTTCAAAACAACGAATATATTGCCCTTCCTACACATATTAGCGGCTTATCAACAGCACGCTTTACTTCTTATTCCATTTTCACTACAGAGGATAAAAATCGCAAAGTTGGCACGCTAATCATCGAATATTTCGAAGATGATATAGAAACATTCCGAATTGAACAATTATACTTTGTATAAGAAAGCTTGGCCAATAGGCCAAGCTTTCTTGCTTTCTATGAATCTCACTGCTTATAATAAAAAGAAAAGAATCAGTTTCTAATAGCATAATAAAGGGGGAATTATATTGCTTGAAGGATGGTTCAGTTGGTTTATTGTCATATGGACAGTTATTTTACTAGGACTCATGTCCATTGGTGGATATTTTATGTTCCGAAAATTCTTAAAACGACTACCAAAAGAAGATGGCATGTCCATTTTAGATTGGGAACAACATTATATCGATGAAACGAAACATTTATGGAAAACTGAGCAAAAAGCTTTATTAGAAGAACTTGTCAGCCCTGTTCCAGAACTATTTCGCGACGTCGCTCGTTCTAAAATAGCTGGTAAAATCGGCGCACTCGCTTTAGAAGAACAAGCATCACAGATAACAGAAGATTTAATTATTAAAGGATATATTTTAGCAACCCCAAAACGGGATCATAAATTTTTAATAAAAAAATTAAGAGAAAAGCAAATTGACTACTCACGTTATCAATCATTGCTAGCAAAATAAAAAACCTCAAGAATTCTTGAGGTTTTTACGTTAATTTTATATCTTTCTCATTATAAAAATCAGATTGTTTTTCCATTTCCTTTTGCAATTTCGTAAATGCACGAAACATTGCGACGCGCCATGATACAATCATCGCAAACGCAAGTAAGAAAAACATTCCACTTAATTGTCCTACATCAACTGTCTGACTTAAATATGATTTAAACGCAATGCGAACAACAAGTAAACCGATTAAAATAAAGATAAACGCTTTAGAACGTTTCAAATAAATCTCTTGTTCACGTATTTCAAATTTTGACGTTTTAATAAGAAAAATAGAAAAAATTAACCCTACAGCAATTGCTTCTAATATTTCTGGAGCTGTTAGACGAAATTGTGGGAGAAGATACATAGTTGCTCCCGTACTCATAAAGATTGGTGGAAGTACAATTTTTTTCAAAGTAGCTGGTTTCTTTGCCGCCTTCAAACGAATAACCATGACTCCGACAGCCATACAAACCGCCATAATACTTGATAAAAGAGCTAAATTCATTCGTACTCACCCTTTATTTTGGAAATATAGACTCAGTATATGCTTTTCTTTTAGTATTGCCAATTTTTCTATAAAAAAAACTAAAATCCTTTAAATCCGCCAAATAAATTTGAAAAGAATATTGTAATTTTTGTAAGACCATTAAAATAAAGTAATACACCCATTGCAATCATAATATAACCGCCAATTTTAACGAACGATGCACTATGCTTTTTAATCCAAGTCATTTTTGTAATAAAGAACGACAAAATAAAGAATGGAATTGCAAAACCAAGTATGTAAGCAATCATATATAACATCGCTGATTGTGGATTTGTCGCAGCAAGTGCAATAACTGACACTAAAATCGGTCCCGTACAAGGTGTCCATCCCGCTGCAAATGCGATTCCAATTAAAGTAGAGCCAAAGTAACCACTCGGTCTACTTTTAAATGTAATTTTTTTATCTTGCATTAAGAATGTTGGTTTAAACACTCCTGTTATAATAAGACCGAAAACAACAATAAAAATAGCTCCTAATTGGCGAATTAGATTTTGATAATCTACAAAAAATGTCCCTACAAAGCTTGTTCCAAAACCGATTGCAATAAAAATAATTGAAAACCCAAGTAAGAAAAATGCTGTATGCAACATACTTCGTTTACGAAGCATGGCATTCTCCTCTTTTAAATCAGAAATAGACATCCCTGTTATGTACGATAAAAATGCTGGATAGAGCGGTAAACAACATGGAGAAATAAATGATAAAAAACCTGCCCCAAACGCTAAAAAGATATTAATGTCTTGCATATTCCGCCTCCTCTCTTCTCATTTATTGTAGCAAAATTCACAGCGAATACCATGAAAAATTCATGAACTTACTATTATCACTATGAATATCGTAAAATTCTATTCGTAATATTGATATTTGCTTTGTTCATAATAAAGTGAAACTTNNATATAAGTCGCTGCTATGCATCAGACGCTCTTGCCCACCTAAAAAGAAAGAGATTTTTAGGTCGTTTCTTTAATTTGGATTTATATATTTCACTTCATTTATTATTATACAATATTTTTTTACAATGAAAATTATATTCATATTCCTCTTATATTCTTAAGCAATATATCCCCTTTTTTTCATCATTATGCATAAATATCATACTTTTATTATTATTCTATAAAATGTCAAACTTTTCTTTCAGTTGACCCTACATTTTTAATTTTGTATACTTCCATCTAGCTATATTTGTTCGTTTTGGAACATAGTTACTAATAAAATAGATTGGAGGAATATAGAGTGCTTCGTTATTCATTACTCGTTTTATTAGGAGCATGCAGTTACGGTATTTTAGCAATCTTTGTTAAATTTGCGTACAGTGAAGGATTTACGCTAGGAGAAGTAATCGGAAGTCAATATTTGTTCGGATGGCTCATTTTACTTGCGATTACATTATTAATCTCTAGGCATCGTGTACCATTGAAGCAAATGATTATTTTATTTATCGCAGGCACATCAGCCAGCTTAACAGGTATTTTTTATTACGGTTCATTACAAACTGTACCAGCTTCTATCGCTATTGTTTTACTATTTCAATTCGTTTGGATTGGAATTATTATTGAAGCAGTCGCAACAAAAACATTCCCTTCTAGAGAGAAAATGATTTCTGTACTGTTCTTAATAACTGGAACGTTTCTTTCAAGCGGATTACTCGAACAATCAGCAGGAAGCTTTGATATGAAAGGTATCTTCTTTGGATTATTAGCGGCAATTGCATTTGCTTTTTATATTTTCGTGAGCGGAAGAGTGGCAGTAGAAGTTCCAGCATTACCTCGCGGCGTATTGCTTATGGCAGGNNGCATTAACCTTAGTAATGATTGCTTTCCCACCAACGTTTATATACAATGGTACACTTACAAACGGATTATGGAAATACGGGTTAGCATTAGGGACATTTAGTATCGTGATTCCTACCATTACATTTACAATTGGGATTCCAAAAATCGGCTCTGGTTTAGCAACAATTTTAGGCGCCGCTGAACTACCAGTTACAACAATTATGTCCGTGTTGTTTTTAAAAGAAGCTGTAATGACTTCACAATGGCTTGGAGTTGCACTTATCCTTATCGGAATTACAATTCCTCAAATTGCATATAAAATACGCGAACGATCCACAAGGCAGCATACACATAAAAAAGTGGCAGCATAAAAAAACCGGACTTCTTTAGGAAGCCCGGTTTTCATTTTATCCCGCAT
>NZ_NUQE01000001.1 GCF_002582035.1 Bacillus pseudomycoides | reverse complement strand
TGATTTTATTAGGCTTTTTTTCTAGCAGGTACGTTCCTACATTAAGTAGAAACGTATTTTCTTATTCAACAAACGGGCGCGATTATGAAACAAAAAGTAAAAGGGATGATACATATTAGTCATGTATAATATGTATCATCCCTTATTTTTTATGACTTTTTACGATTTAAGTCTTGATAATTTTTATAATAACTTTATTATTTGTGTACAGCCCGCCCAATCGAATCGGGCTCTTACTGCTGTTAATGCGGGATAAAAAAAGAATCCTTCCTATCATAAGGAAGGATTCTTTTTTACTATTTGTTTGCTCGTTTCTTTTGTGCTGGTCGATGTCTAAGAAATTGTGACAGCATATACAAAATATAGAGTGGAATAGCAATGAATAAAAACACTGAAATATTACCGAGACTTGTTTTATACATCGTATAAATAATCCCGACTAAAAAGAGTGTCACAATAATACTATATTTTGGAATCGGTACATCTTTCATGCTTGGAATACGAATACGACTAACCATAAGAAATGCAAATGCCACGAATACTGTAATAAGTACTATTTTTGGAATCACATGTGAAAATAATGTTAAGAAAGCAACGATACCGCCTGCAGCTGTAATTGGTACACCAGTAAAGTATTTCATTGATGTTGATGATGGTGTAACATTAAAGCGAGCTAATCTGTATGCTCCAAATAGAGGGAAAAGTCCTGCTATGTATAATCCGATAATACCGTAATTAGAGAAGGATGTGTAATACATCAATACAGCGGGTGCAGCACCAAATGTAACTACGTCTGCTAATGAATCAAGTTCTTTTCCGAGTTGTGAATCGACACGAAGCAAGCGTGCGATTCTTCCATCAAGGCTATCTAGCATCATTCCGATTAAAACTAAAATTGCCGCTGATTTGTAGTATCCTAATGAAGCGTAGCCGATGGATAGAAATCCACTATATAAATTTCCGAGCGTAAATAAGTTTGGAATGGCTGCTCTATACAAAATCTGATCCCTTGCTTTCTTTTATAGATTCTTAATTAGTTTATGAAAGTTTATCCTTTTTATCATAACATAAATTTCCTGCGCTAGTATGAAAAAATCTTCGTTTTGAGAAAGATTTCATCGGATTTTCATTTGTTGTAAAACAAAAAGTATGAATCAAGGAAATCCATTATGTTGTTAGGATGAATAAAGTATATAATACAACCTATTTTTGGGGAAATCTTTCATTAAACGACATATTATATTAAAAACTAACCCCGAATTGTCACAATTCGAGGTTAGTTTGTTATTAGTAAGACCTACAAACACATTAAGATTTAGAGAAAACAATGAAACTAGGTGAAGGGTGGAGATCCCTTATCTGATTAAGATTTCACCTTATTCAAATTTCGTTATCATCGTACCAGTTTTATATTTATTACGGGGATCAAATCGTAATAAATCACCGTAAATGAGTTTATCAGAGTAATTTAATTCTGTTTTTGCCTTTTCGATATATGGTTGACAAACGGTAATATCAGTTGGCTCACCTGTTTTTTTGTTATAGCATACGTTTTTTGTATACATATAATCATTTGTTACGAAACTACCGTCACGCATAACTATCAATGGCTCATCGTTTGTTTCAAATAAATCTGTGCCAAATTCAATAGAGTTGTTTGTTTTCACGCCAAGTAAATGAAGAAGCGTTGGTTTTACATCAATTTGTCCAGAAACTTTTGAAATGACTTTTCCTTTTTGACCAGGAATGTGAATGATGAGTGGTACCCTTTGCAGCTGCATTGTATCAAAAGGAGTGAGCGTTTCTTTTCCGACAAATTGCGCCATAGCAGCATTATGGTTTTCAGAAATGCCATAATGATCTCCGTAAATAATGATAATAGAATTGTCATATAATCCTTCTTCTTTTAATCGTTCAACAAAATGTTTCAGTGCTTCATCAGTATAACGTACAGTTGGAAAATAACGATTTACAACGCCGCTTTCTGAATTGTATTCATCAATGAATTGATCTTCTGGTTGTAGCAAAAAAGGAAAATGATTTGTTAATGTAATAAATTTCGTATAGAACGGCTGTGGTAAAGATTTTAATTTTGAAATAGATTGTTCAAAGAATTCTTTATCTTTTAATCCCCAACCAACAGACATTTGTTCTGCATTTGTATAGTCTTGTAAATTAAAATAGCGATCATATCCAAGTGCAGGATACATCAAATCACGATTCCAAAATGTTTTATCATTTGAATGAAATACAGCAGAGTAATATCCATATTTTTTGAGTTGCTCTGGTGTAGCTGTATATTCATTATTAGCATGTGTAAAGAAAACAGAACCACGATCAAGCGGGTATAAAGAGTTTTCGATAATAAACTCGGCATCCGATGTTTTCCCCTGTCCAGTTTGATGATAAAAGTTATCGAAATAATAGCTTTCTTTAATGAAGTCATTTAAAAATGGTGTAATTTCTTTTCCGTTTATTTTTTGATTGATGACAAAACTTTGTGTGGACTCCATTGAAATTAAAATAACATTTTTACCTTTTGCCACGCCGAACAATTCTTTGTTTTCTTGTTTATCTTTTGTTTTTACGTAGTTATCAATTTCAGAAAAGCTATCTCCGCTTGCAAAGGCACGCTGAGCAGAAGATTTTGATTGCAGTGCAATATCATAAACATGATAAGTATACAGACCAAGATTTTTCACAACTGTTTGGCGATCAAATGAATGTGAAAAAAGTTGTGGTTTATAGATAATTGAAATAACTATTTGCAAAGCTAATGCTGCTGTTACACAGCTAAAAAACGTTCGTTTCTCTGGACGAGACAGAGGAGTTGTATCACAAAAATTAGGGAATTTACGAGATACAATAACTAAAAGAATTACATCAGCAAATAAAAGAAGTGTTTTATATGTAAATAGTTCTTTAATACTTGTCCCTAAATCAGCCATGTTATTTGTTTGAAATAATACAGGGAACGTTACAAAATCATCGTAAAATCCGTAAAACATAGCATTGCCAAATAAAATAAAGGATAGCACCATACTAATACTGATAATGATGCGGTTTCGGTGTTTTGCTGCTAATAAAGCGAAACCAAAAAATAATAGTAATGAAGCTAATGGATTAAAGAATAACATAACTTCCTCGAAAGCGTTATCAATTTTCATATCAAAAGCTAATTTGTATACAATATATGTTTTGATCCATAATAAGACAATAGCTACGAGAGCAAATCGTACTTTTGGAAACAAACGTTGTATCATAACGAGCTCCTCCTACTATCTACAAGTAACCCCTCTTTTATGTATATGACAGGCTACATATTTATATGTTTTTTACTATGTATACTATTATATAAAAATAAAGCTAAATTGTGGATGGTTTTCTAATAATTGGATAGAAAAAGAAGAGAAGGATAAAATAATGGCATTGATTGAAAGACGGAGGAATACTATGAAGAAAATATGTTGTTTTATATTGAGCTGTTTCATTTTATTTGGAAATCCATCTTCTTTCTCTGCTGAGCATGAGCCGTTATTACTAGAAGATGCCCTCTATTCTGTGCTGTTTCCAAGAATAAATGAAGCAATTCAAAAACATTATGGAAAACAAAAGCCATATGACTGCCCTAAAATTGTTAGTATGAAAAAAATGTATAGCGGTACTTATTTGTTTCGGACGTCTATTGAAATAATTAAATATGAGCCGGGAATAGCGGGGAAAAAGCTTCCGCCGTTTGAAAAAGTAACGATTACATTTGAAAATGATAGCGGTGAGTGGACCGTGAAAAATATAGATATAAAGCGCTTACCAGATAATACGATAATCAATTGCCGTAAACCAGTTTAAAAAAAGTGTTTGACAAATAAAATAGTCATTTGGTATTGTTAATAACAATAAAAAGATGCTTGAAAATTAAATAGATTTACCTCATCTACACTCGAAAGTAGAGGCCGCGATAATCAAAAGTAAACTATGGGAAATAAAGTGGTATTCATGATCATAGGTTGAAAGGGATTATTGCCGAAGTATATGAATGACCACTTCATTTATATATTGGGACTGCATTAAATAAATGTAGTACTGTCATAAGTATTTAGCTTATGGAGAGCTATTGGGAGATGTTTGATGCGGTTTCTTATTTGAGAAAATAACAATACGTTTATTTTTTCGTCATATATTCTTCTAATAAGAAACGCGTGTGAACATTGTTCCGCGCGTTTTTTGTTTATCTAATTTAGGGGGAATAGTAACAAATAAGCAATGTAATAGAGGGGTTTGCGAAAACAAGGGAGGAATTCACATGTATTTACACGGCACAAGCCGCATTAATGAGCAAGGACACTTAGAAATTGGAGGATGCGATGCTACTGAACTTACAAGAACATATGGGACACCACTTTATGTATATGATGAAGCAGCAATTCGTGAGAAATGTCGTGCGTTTCATCGTGCTTTTAGGGAGAGTGGGTTCTCTTATCAAGTAGCATATGCGAGCAAAGCGTTCTTGTGCATGGAAATGTGCAGGTTAGCTGCCGAAGAAAATATGTCGCTGGATGTTGTGTCTAGCGGAGAACTATATACGGCGTTGCAATCGGGATTTCCAGCAGAGCGCATCCATTTTCATGGTAATAATAAGACAGAAGAAGAAATAAGAATGGCATTAGAGGCTAACATTGGCTGCTTTGTTGTAGATAATTTTTTTGAACTAGAAGTATTGCATGATTTAGCGAAAGAATACGGGCAAGTTATAAATATCTTGCTTCGTGTGACGCCAGGAGTAGAAGCACATACACATGAATATATTACAACAGGTCAAGATGATTCTAAATTTGGTTTTGGTATTTCAACGGGGCACGCACTACAAGCGGTGAAAAGTGCATTAGAAAAATCAAACTACCGTGTATTAGGAATTCATTCTCACATTGGATCGCAAATTTTTGAGACGGCAGGATTTGTTCGTGCAATTGAAGTGCTTCGCAACTTCTTAGAAACAGTGAGAAAAGAAATGAACTACGTAGCTCCAGTGTTGAATGTAGGAGGCGGTTTTGGAATTCGTTATACGGAAGGGGACACACCGCTTGCCCTTGGTGAATATGTGAAAGCTGTGACAGATGCGGTACGCGAGCAGTTTACAATATGTGAATACCCCCTTCCGGAAATTTGGGTGGAACCAGGTCGTAGTATTGTTGGAGATGCAGGAACAACGTTGTATACGGTAGGGGCAATTAAAGATATTCCAGGCATTCGTAAATATGTATCAGTTGATGGAGGTATGACAGATAATCTGCGCCCAGCACTTTATGGAGCTCGTTATGAAGCGTTGCTAGCAAACCGGGCGAATGAATTTGCTGAAGAGGTTGTTTCAATTGCAGGCAAATGTTGTGAAAGTGGAGATATGCTCATTTGGGATGTAGAGCTTCCGAAAGTTGTTTCTTGTGATCTCTTAGCTATTTCTTGTACAGGGGCATATGGTTATTCGATGGCAAATAATTATAATCGTATTCGTCGCCCGGCAGTTGTGTTTGCAAAAAACGGAAAATCACAAGTTGTTGTAGAGAGAGAATCGTATGAAAATATTATTGAGAACGATCGCATACGTGTAAAGGAACTTGTATGACTACGTTCTTACTTAGCTGAAGTGGGAGTTGTTTAGGTGAACAACTCCTTCTTTGTTAAAAAATATAAAATTTATCGGAAAACTAGGATTGAAAAAAATCAGAATTGTGATAAAATACAAATATAATTCTTATCAAGAGTGGCGTAGGGAACTGGCCCGAAGAAGCCCGGCAACCTACTTTATAGGAGTAAGGTGCTACTTCCAGCAAAATGGTATCCATTTTGGAAGATAAGGTAGATACGTTACCGGAACAGTCTTTTCGAAATGGGAAAGATTTTTTTTATGAAAAAAGGGGGGCTGTTCGTGGGAGTACGCGGACAATTTGAAGAAGTAGCAAGTAAAATTCAATCTATGCTTGCTGATATGAAATATGGTTCTATTACAATTGTTGTGCAAGATGGTAAAGTGATTCAGCTTGAAAAAAGTGAAAAAGTACGCTTAAAATAAGCACGCTGACTAGAAAAACTAGAGGCGGCTTTAATCTATTTTTATAGATTAAGGCCGCCTTTTTGTATGGCTGTTGTGAGGGAGGAGGACAACGATGTTAACGTACGAAACATGGCAAGATAATTTTGTTTCATTTCAGGAAGATGACGAAACGAAAGGCGCTTTGGCAGTAGTACGCTGGGCGTATGAACATTATGAGCAGGATATTGTTTATGCATGCAGCTTTGGGATAGAAGGAATGGTTTTATTGCACGTAATTAACCAAGTAAATCCATCTGCAAAGGTTGTATTTTTAGATACAAATGTTCATTTTCAAGAAACATATGACTTGATCAAAAAAGTCAAGGAACGATTTCCTAAGTTGAATATTATTGAAAAGCAGCCGGCACTTACACTTGAGGAACAAGCAAAAGAACATGGTGATAAATTATGGGAACATAATCCAAACCTTTGTTGTCAATTAAGGAAAATTAAGCCGTTAGAAGAAGCGTTAACGGGTAGAAAAGCATGGATATCAGGTTTAAGAAGAGAACAGTCTGAAACGCGAAAACATACGCAGTTTGTCAATCGAGATCATCGCTTTCAATCTGTTAAAATCTGTCCGCTTATTCATTGGACTTGGAAAGAAGTATGGCGCTACGTATACAAGCATAATTTGCCATACAACCCACTCCATGATATTGGGTATCCAAGCATCGGATGTGAAAAATGTACCGTGCAGGTGCAAGAGGGGGGAGATTCGAGAGATGGGCGATGGGCCGGAAAGATGAAAACAGAATGTGGTCTTCATTATCGATGAAGGATACTATTCGCTAAAACTTGATAAAGAAGGAGAGAAAGAAAATGAGTGCTACAAAAATATTAGTCAATCGAATTGATACAACATATGAAATAGCACATATCGTAAAAGAAATTGAGTTAGATGGAATCGCATTAAGTGATTTAGAGCTCATTGCGATCGGTGGATATAGCCCGCTTACTGGCTTTTTAGGAAAGAATGATTACGTGTCAGTAGTAGAAACAATACGTTTAGCAGATGGGACTATATGGAGTATTCCAGTTACATTGCCTATAACAGAAGAAAAAGCGAAGGAGTTAGAAGTAGGGGAAGAAGTTCGGCTTGTAAAAGAAGGTGTAACTTATGGTGTGATTCAAGTTCAAGAGATTTATACGCCTGATAAAGAACAGGAGGCGTTACTTGTTTATAAAACGGTAGAGGAAGCACATCCCGGTGTTAAGAAATTATACAATCGTCCGAATGTATACGTAGGAGGACCAATTACGCTTGTGAAACGGATTGAAAAAGAAAAATTTGCCGCTTATCATTTAGATCCAAATGAAACACGAGCAGAGTTTGCACGGCGTGGTTGGAAAACGATTGTTGGCTTTCAAACAAGAAATCCAGTTCATCGGGCACATGAATATATTCAAAAAGCAGCTCTTGAAATTGTTGACGGTTTGTTTTTAAATCCGCTTGTTGGAGAAACGAAGTCAGATGATATTCCAGCTGATGTTCGAATGGAAAGTTATGAAGTACTTCTAGAAAACTATTATCCAAAAGATCGTGTTTTTTTAGCAGTATTTCCAGCAGCGATGCGATATGCTGGGCCGCGTGAAGCAATTTTTCATGCACTTGTAAGAAAAAACTTCGGATGTACGCATTTTATTGTCGGCCGTGATCACGCTGGTGTGGGGGATTATTACGGCACGTATGAAGCACAGGAAATTTTTGCGAACTTTACAATAGAAGAATTAGGAATTACACCTCTCTTTTTTGAACATAGTTTTTATTGTGCGAAATGTGAGGGAATGGCATCAACGAAAACATGCCCACATGGAAAAGAAGACCATGTCATTTTATCTGGTACAAAGGTAAGAGAGCTCTTACGAAATGGGGAACTGCCGCCAAATACATTTAGCCGTAAGGAAGTCGTAGAAGTTTTAATTCGCGGTTTGCAAAAAGAAGTTGTGACAAAGTAAGGAGGGGAAAAGATGGGAACCAATATTACTTGGCATACGGCATCTGTTACAAAGGAAGAACGCCAAAAGCAAAATAAAAATTATAGTTTCGTTCTTTGGTTTACAGGATTGTCATCTTCTGGTAAATCAACTGTAGCAAACGCAGTAGCGCGCAAGTTATTTGATAAGAATATTAGTAATTATGTGTTAGACGGAGATAATATCCGTCATGGTTTAAATAAAGATTTAGGATTTTCAGAAGAGGATCGTACAGAAAATATTCGTCGCATTGGTGAAGTGGCAAAATTATTTGTTGATAATGGAACAATTGTATTAACAGCATTTATTTCACCGTTTCGAGAAGATCGCCAGCAAGTACGTGACATATTAGAACAAGGGGAGTTTATTGAAGTATTTGTAAAGTGTCCAATTGAAGAATGTGAAAAACGTGATCCGAAAGGACTTTATAAAAAAGCAAGAAGTGGGGAGATTAAGCAATTTACGGGAATTGATTCTCCTTATGAAGAGCCAATTCAGGCTGAAGTTATTGTGGAAACGCATCGCTATTCTATTGAACAATGTGCAGAGCAAATTATTGCTTATCTGCAAGAAAGAAGCTTTATCCCGCTACTTTAGGGCCACCTCAAGATTATGAGAAAACAAAGAAAACAGGTGGGAGATAACTGCTGGCATGCGTCAGATTGGTTCAACTAATCATCAGCGGGGGAAGGACCCCCCACTGATGGAAGTTTCATTTTATCTGGGGAGGAGATACATGATGAGTTATGAAAAAGTATGGGCAAACAATGAAAAGCTAAATGCAACAGAAAAAAAGAAATTAGAAAAAGACGGTTTAGAAATTTTTAAAGATATTCCGTATTATGCTGAGCATGGATTTGCGTCTATTCCGAAAGAAGAATGGGATTCTTTTAAGTGGGCAGGTTTATATTTGCAGCGCCCAAAAGAGGCGGGGTATTTCATGATGCGCGTGAATATACCATCTGGAATCATAACAAACGAACAGGTGGAGGCTCTTGCTTCTATCGCCGAAGATTACGGCCGTGATGTACTTGATATTACAACACGTCAAGCAATTCAGTTTCATTGGCTGCAAATTGAGCAAATTCCAGATATTCTGCAGCGGCTAGAGAAAGTAGGGTTATCGACAGCAGGTGCATGCGGTGATATTACACGTAATATTACAGGGAATCCACTTGCTGGAATTGATGAAAATGAATTGTTTGATACACAAGTAATTGTGCAGGAAGTATATGAATATTTTCAGCATAATGAAGAGTTTTCAAATTTACCTCGCAAATTTAAAATGTCGATTAGTTCGAATGTGTACAATTCGGCGAACGCTGAAATTAACTGTGTGGCATTTACACCTGCGATGAAAGAAATTAATGGAGAAACAATCATTGGTTTTCATCTAAAAGTAGGTGGCGGTTTATCAGCGCGTCCATATTTAGCAGAAGAACTAGATGTATTTATTTTACCAGAGCAAGTAAAGGATGTAGCGATTGCCGTCGCGACCATTTTCCGTGATTTTGGATATCGTGAAAAGCGTCATCTTGCTCGCCTTAAATTTCTTGTTGCAGATTGGGGACCAGAAAAATTTAAAGAACAGTTATTACAATACACAGGTTCTTTATATGAGAGAGGGGAAAGTGCCCTAAAGGGTTGGAATGCTGGTTACTTTTACGGTACTCATAAGCAAAAGCAAGATGATTTATACTATGTTGGTTTTAATGTACCGGTTGGTCGCCTGCATGCAGAAGAAATGTATGAGATTGCTAGAATTGCAAAACAGTATGGAAATGGTGAAATTCGTACATGTAATTCACAAAACTTTATTATTCCGAATGTGCCGAAAGAAAATATTGATGTACTATTGCAAGAACCGTTATTCGAAGCAATCTCTGCAAAACCAAAGTCATTTATCGGCTATGCAGTTTCTTGCACAGGTATTGAATATTGTAACTTGGCATTAGTGGAGACAAAAGAAAGATTACGCAATATTGCAGATTATTTAGATACACAGCTTGTATTAGATGTGCCAGTTCGTATTCATATGGTCGGTTGTCCAAACTCTTGCGGCCAAAGGCAAATTGCTGATATCGGTTTGCAAGGTGTCAAAATGAAAACGAAAGAAAAAGGGATTGTTGAGGCTTTTGAAATTTATGTAGGCGGGACGTTACTAGATGGCGGTGCTTATAATGAAAAGCTAAAAGGGAAAATTGATGGTGAAGATTTGCCACATGTTCTCGTAGCATTTTTAGCATATTTTAAAGAAAATAAGCTCCCTAGTGAAACATTTTATGAGTTTGTTGGTCGTGTTGGAATAACGGATTTACAAGCAGCATTAAATACCATTTTAGAAGAAATGATTGCATCGTAGGAGGGGAACAATATGGACCTATATCGTTTTGAAGCAATTTTAGCAAATGGCGTTGTTCCTGTAGTCGTTGTTGCACAAAGTGAAGAGCAAGCATTTCGTCTCGTTGAAATAGAACTTGAAAAATATTTTTTACCTTTACCCGAAGTGAAAGAGATTTCTTTATATGAGAAAAAGAAAATTCGAAAGGGTGCAGCTTTTGTTTTGCATGAACAAGAAACGATTTAATACGATGTTAACAGGCAATAAGATGAAGATTTGTAGACTTCCATCAGTAGAAAAAATCTACTAATGGAAGTTTCACTTTATAGAAGAAATGGGGAGAAAGTATGGGAAAAGTGTACATTGTTGGTGCAGGCCCTGGTGATCCAGATTTAATTTCTGTTAAAGGAGTAAAATGTATTCAACAAGCGGATGTCATTTTATATGATCGTCTTGTGAATAAAGAGTTACTTTCTTATGCAAAGCCAGAAGCGGATTTAATTTACTGCGGGAAGCTTCCGAACTACCATACAATGAAGCAAGAAACCATTCATGCTTTTCTAGTGAAATATGCAAAGAAAGGAAAGGTTGTGACGCGTCTAAAAGGCGGAGATCCTTTTGTGTTTGGAAGAGGTGGAGAAGAAGCGGAAGCATTGGTGAAACATGGTATTCCATTTGAAGTTGTTCCAGGTATTACAGCTGGTATTGCAGCTTCTGCGTATGCGGGAATTCCTGTTACACACCGAGATGCTAGTACAAGTTTTGCAGTTGTAACAGGGCACCGAAAAGAAGGGGCAGAGGAAGAAGTGAAGTGGGAAAACTTAGCGAAAGGTGTGGATACGCTTGCTGTTTATATGGGTGTAAGTAACCTTTCTTATATATGTGAACAGCTTTTAAAATATGGAAAAAGTGAACATACACCAGTGGCGATGATCGAGTGGGGGACAACAGTATCTCAGCGTACAATTACAGGAACATTAGGAAGTATTGTATCTGTGGCGGAGAATGAGCAAATTCAAAACCCAAGTATGATTGTAATTGGTGAAGTTGTACGATTCCGTGAGAAAATTCATTGGTTTGAACAAACGCTTGAACATTCGTATCCACTCAGCGGAGTACTTTAATATGAAAGCAGTATTATATATTTGTCATGGCAGTCGTTTACAGGAAGCATGTAAAGAAGCGACTGCTTTTGTTACATCGTGCATGGAACGTGTATCAGCTCCTATTCAACAAATGTGTTTTTTAGAATTAGCACAACCTTCTATCGCTGAGGGGATTACAACTTGTGTGCAAAAAGGGGCAACTGAAATTGTGATTGTCCCTGTCTTTTTATTAGCGGCAGTTCATGTGAAAAAGGATATTCCTAAGGAGTTAGAACGGTTACAAAATCAGTATCCTCATGTGTCATTTTCATATGGAAATCCATTTGGCGTTTCTCGTGAACTTGTTACTGCAGTTCTAGATGGTAGCGGAATTAAAGCGATTGGCAAACGAGTTACCATTTTACTTGTAGCAAGAGGGAGTAGTGATGAGGAAACGTTAAGAGATGTAAGGAACATTGCATCATTGTTTGAAACGGCAGATGAAGTAGCTAAGGTAGAAGTATGTTATTTAGCAGCAGCCAAGCCACAATTCGAAGAGAAGATGGAAGAACTTATTCAAACAACTAATGCTCCAATTGCTATTTTGCCATATCTATTGTTCACAGGATTGTTAATGAAGAGGATTGAAAGAGCAGTTCGGAAAAACAACCATCCTCATGTTGTATTATGTCCGTATTTAGGCAAAAATCAAGCTTTTCAAGATATGTTAATTGAACGTACAGAGGAAATGATAAGGGAGGATGTATATGTACCCATTAACAGTGCGAATAAAGAATAAACGTGTTGTTTTCATTGGCGGTGGACGAGTGGCGGCATTTAAGATTGCACCTTTATTGCAAGAAGAAGCTAATGTTACTGTGGTTAGTAGAAAACTTGATAAAAGTTTAATTCAACTTGTAGAAGAAGAAAAAATTCGCTGGTTTCAAAAAGAATATGAAACAAGTGATCTTGCAGGTGCATTTTTAGTCGTTGCTGCAACGAGTGATACACTGTTAAATGAGAGAATTGCTAATGACGCAGCGCTAAATCAACTTGTAAATGTTATTACAAATTCTGAGAGTGGTAATGTTCATTTTCCGGCGGCTATTCATCGTGGGAAATTGAATATTGCTGTGTCTACTGGGGGAGCAAGCCCAAAGCTTGCGAAAAAAATTCGTGATGAAATTGCAGGGAAATATGATGATAGTTATGAGGAATATGTGAATTTCTTATATGATGTACGTATGAAAGTGAAGCGGCTACAAGTAGATAAGAAGACGCAGAATGTTTTATTACAGGAAGTACTTAAGTCTATTTATGTACAAAATACACAGCAACGAGAAGAATTTCTCTATTTGTTAGATGAAAAGTTAGTATTTTGATAGTTTGTAATATTCCCCTCTTTTGAATAAAATAAAGGATGCATTACTGAAAAGGGGGAGCAGAGATATGAAAATCAGAAATTCAGTAAAAGCGTTAATTGTGCGGGACAATCCTTTTTTAGTAATTAAAAAGCGTGACCAAGATGGGGAATATTATACACTGGTTGGCGGTGGTCAAGAACCGGGCGAAACATTTACGGAAACGGTAAAAAGAGAGTGTATAGAAGAGGTCGGTGCAGAAGTTAAACCGAATGAGCTATTATTTATTAGAGAATATATTGGTAAAAATCATGAACATCCTGCGTTTGATTTTGATGTTCATCAAATTGAATATATGTTCTCGTGTACACTTCTTAGTGAACCGAATATAGAACACGCAACAGAGCTAGATACAGATTAAATTGAGGTAGAGTGGTTGCCGTTACATAACATTGAGCAATATCGCTTATATCCGAAAACACTACGTGTGCACTTGCAACAACATTTTATTCATCATGAAAAGACAGAAGTATATTTAGGAGATGTAAATTAATTTGTTCTTTACAAATGCAATAATCTCCTCTATAATCACAATGAACTTCAATACATGAAATCAATGAGCAAGAAGAGTACGTATATTTGAAGCGTTCAGAGAGCTGGGGGAAGGTGTGAGCCCGGTACGATAAAATATACAGAATGGGCTTGCGAGAGGTATGTTGAACTGATAGTAGGCAACCCGGGTTCCGCCGTTACAAGGATAAGGTATCGGAAGTATTCCTGTACCTGAAAAGTGGGATAATTATATCCAATTGAGGTGGTACCACGGTATTATATTACATATATCGTCCTCTACATGCATTAGCGTGTAGGGGACTTTTTTATTTTCTAAAGGAGGTGGCGAGTATGAACTGAAAGTATATGAATGAAAAAAACGGAAATATTCAGATCAGGAGAAGTGAAAATGAAAGAAACACAGCAATGGACGTCGAAAATTGGTTTTGTACTCGCAGCAGCCGGGGCAGCAGTTGGGCTTGGAGCAATTTGGAAATTCCCGTATGTTGCCGGAAATAGTGGAGGAGGAGCCTTTTTCCTTGTCTTTTTATTCATGACAGTATTTATCGGTCTGCCGCTTTTAGTGGCGGAATTTGTTATCGGACGCAGCACGCAAAAAGAAGCGGTGACAGCGTATAAAGTATTAGTACCAAATAATAAATTATATCCATGGATTGGCCGTATGGGAGTCGTAACATGTTTTTGTGTTTTAGCATTTTATAGTGTTGTTGGAGGTTGGATTTTACTATATTTGTTTTATAGTGTAACAGGTGGATTATGGGGGAATGCCGTTGATTACGCAAAGTTGTTTGGAGAAACAATTTCAAATCCAGTAAGCGCAATTGGCGCACAATTTATTTTCATGCTTTGCACAATTTTTATAGTAAGTAAAGGTGTAGAAAAAGGAATTGAAAAAGCAAGTAAGTATATGATGCCGCTATTATTTGTTCTGTTTCTTGCCGTTATTGTTCGTTCTCTTACATTGGACGGAGCATGGGAAGGTGTTAAATTTTTCTTAAAACCGGATTTCTCGAAATTGACAGCAAAAACAATTTTATATGCGATGGGACAATCATTCTTTTCACTAACAGTTGGAGCTTCTGTAATGGTTACATACAGCTCCTATTTGAAAAAAGAAGAACATTTGGCGAAATCAGCAATATCGATTACAAGCTTAACAGTTTTTATTACTGTACTTGCAGGGCTAGCGATTTTTCCAGCGATTTTTGCGTTAGGTGTGAGTCCAACAGAAGGACCGGGATTACTATTTATCGTTCTTCCAGCTGTGTTTGCAAAAATTCCTTTCGGGCATTTTTTCTTTATTTTATTCTTAATTCTGTTTTTCTTTGCAACCCTTACATCGGCAATTTCTATGCTCGAAATTGTTGTTGCTTCCGTAGCCAAAGGGGATGGAAAGAAGCGTCCATCAGCATCGCTCTTAATTGGGTTACTTATTTTCGTAGTTGGAATTCCAGCGGCATTATCATTTGGAGTCATGAGCGATGTGAAATTATTCGGAAAGACAGTTTTTGATTTATTGGATTTTTCGGTGAGTAACATATTACTTCCACTTGGTGTGTTAGCAATTTCGCTCTTTGTACCAAATAAAATGAAGAAAGAGTTGTTAATGCAAGAATTAGAAGTCAGAGAAACAAGAGGGAAAATATTATTTCATGTATGGTTTTTCTTACTTCGTTACGTTATTCCGATTACGGTTCTTCTTGTCTTTTTAAACGTTATTGGTGTACTTTAGTTAAAAAAAAAGCGGAGAATATTCTCCGCTTTTTTTATTATGATGTAGAAGTTTGTAATAGACGAGTATATGTTTTAAAAGCTACAACGGTTGCGATGAAGGAACCAATAAAAAAAATACCGGATCCAACTACCGAAAATATTCGGCCTATAAATGTCTCTTTGGCTTCTTCTAATTCTGCAACTGCTTGTGATTCTTGATTCATGTGTAGACCTCCTCAAAAAAGCTTTTATGTTATTGTATGTGTAATGCCTAGAAGGTGTTAAAAATCATAAAATATATAAGAAGTATATGTGAAAGATGGAATTCGCTTGTTTTCCATAAATAAAAAACTCGGCAATTGCCGAGTTTTTTTATTTAATATAAGGAGCTGGATCTACAGCATTTGATTTTTCTATATTCCACTCGCCGATGTGTAGTTCGAAGTGCAAGTGTTGACCTTGTGAATCACCTGTATTTCCCATAAAACCGAGTTGTTGGCCTTGTGTTACTTTTTGTCCAACTGAAACAGAGCGGCTGCTCATATGAGCATAAACAGTTGTATATGTTTGACCGTTTATACGGTGTGATAAGTATACAACATTTCCGTAGCTACTAGAGAAATCGGAGCGAATCACAACTCCATCGGCTGCAGCGACAATTGGTACGGTTCCAGGAGCTGCAATATCAAGTCCTTTATGACGATCACGTGATGGATCATTAAATCCAGAAGAAAATCTACCAGCTGCCGGTTTAATAAAACCGCCAGTATTTTTCGCTTGAGGTGCAGGTTGGCTTTGCGTTGAAGGAGCAGGAGCAGGAGCAGGAGCAGGAGCTGATTGCTGAGATTGTTTTTGTTCTTCAGCATTTTTTGCTTCTTCAGCCTTCTTTGCGTCTGCTGCACGTTTTTCTTCTTCAACTGCATTTTGAACAGCTTGACGTTGGTTTTCTAAAGTAGTCTTTGTTTCTTCTAAACTTTCCATCTCAGAATCTATTTTTGAAGCTTTTTCGTGTAAATCAGCAATTAATCCTTGTTGTTGTTGCTGATTTGCTTGTAGTTCTTGCTGTTGTTTCTGTAATGTTTGTTCAGATTCCTTTAGTTGTGTTTCCTTTTTCTCAATCGCTTCTTTTTCTTTTGTTACAGTTTCTTGATCGTGTGTTTGCTGTTTTATGATATCTGTATCATTATTTAAAATTAAACTTACAGAATACATATTTCCTAATAGTTCAGCGATATTGTTCGTGTTAATTAATACTTCTGTAATTAAATTTGTACGTGGTTGCTCTTGCATGGATTGTAGTCTCTGCTTAATTACTTCTTGACGTGTATCGATTTTTTTCTGTAGTTCTTCAATGTGTTTCTTTTTCTCATCAATACTTTTTTGTGTTTTTTCGATTTCAGCTGTTGTTGCTTTTAAATCTGCTTCATTTTTATTAATAGAAGCAGTTAGTTCGTCGACCTTTTTCTGTAAATCTTGTATTTCTTTTTCGATTTGTTGTTTTTCAGCTGATTTCGTATGTAATTCTTGTTGTTTACCTTCTAACTGTGATTGAATGTTAGATAATTTATCTTGACTCGTCTCCGCATATACTGGTGAAAGCAATGGAGAAACGAAAATAGAGCCGGCTGTCAGTAAACTAAATGCTGTTATTTTTTTATTCATCTGTCTAGCCCCTTTCCCTATTCTATATAATCATAGGAAGGGGAAAAATGTCTATTGTTGTAATAATAATGTAAAAAAACATTTACGTAATTGTTATTAAATGTCGGAAATTACAAGATAATTATATGTAAATTGTTCGTCTCTACTATGAAAGTTTGTTTATATTAGGAACTAACGTATATTGAGAAATAAAGGATGAGGAATCGTTCTCATGTGAGGGTTTCTGACATCTGGTTTGTTTTTGTCAAGAAAAATATTTGCATAGAGGAAAATTTATTTAGTTGTCAGATTTCTATTTTTGTCTTATCATTTTAATAGGGGCGAAAGTATTGAATAGTCTTATAATATTTAATACTGCGATTTTTATATTTTATAGAAAAATAGAATATGAAAATTAGGAACATCTAAGAAGGGGGTTACAGCAAGTATGAAAAGAATTGGACTTGCATGGCAAATTTTAATTGGTCTTGCTCTCGGTATTGCCGTAGGAGCAATTTTTTATGGAGATCCGATGGTTGGTAAAATTCTACAACCAATTGGTGATATTTTTATCCGCTTAATTAAAATGATCGTCGTACCGATCGTTGTTTCCAGTCTTATTATTGGGGTGGCAGGCGTTGGTGATATCAAAAAGCTTGGCCGATTAGGCGGGAAAACAATCCTTTATTTTGAAATTATTACAACAATTGCGATTGTTGTTGGTTTATTAGTAGCGAACATCTTCCAGCCAGGAAAAGGCGTGGATATGTCAGAGTTACAAAAAACAGATATTTCTAAGTATACAGCGACAACAGAACAAGTACAGAGCCATTCATTTGCTGATACGTTCGTAAATATTGTTCCAACGAATATTATGGAGTCATTGGCAAAAGGAGATATGCTTCCAATTATTTTCTTCTCTGTGTTATTTGGTTTAGGAGTAGCTGCCATTGGAGAAAGAGGGAAGCCAGTTCTGAATTTCTTCCAAGGTGTAGCAGATGCGATGTTTTGGGTGACAAATCAAGTAATGAAATTTGCGCCGTTTGGTGTATTTGCGTTAATTGGCGTAACGGTTTCTAAGTTTGGTGTAAAGTCATTAATTCCGTTAGGTAATTTAGTTCTTGTTGTTTATGGAGCAATGATTTTCTTCGTTGTTGTTGTATTAGGCCTTACGGCAAAGTTATTTGGAATTAATATTTTCCAATTCTTTAAGATTTTAAAAGACGAGCTTATTTTAGCTTATTCTACAGCAAGCTCAGAGACGGTTCTACCAAAGATTATGGAAAAGATGGAGCGTTTCGGTTGTCCGAAAGCGATTACATCTTTTGTTATTCCAACAGGTTATTCATTTAACTTAGATGGTTCAACATTATATCAAGCAATTGCCGCTCTTTTCTTAGCGCAAATGTACGGTATAGATTTATCGATTGCAGACCAAATTACATTAATGCTTGTATTGATGGTTACGTCAAAAGGTATTGCGGGTGTACCAGGAGTATCATTCGTTGTGTTATTAGCGACGCTTGGTACAGTTGGAATTCCAGCAGAAGGTTTAGCGTTTATCGCAGGTATTGACCGTATTTTAGATATGGCACGTACAGCAGTAAACGTAGTAGGTAACTCATTAGCTGCCGTTGTAATGTCTAAATGGGAAGGGCAATACGACGAAGCAAAAGGACAAGCTTATTTGAAAGAGATTTCAGAGAAGCAAGCAGCTTAAATTACAAAAAAACCCTCACGTTATACGTGAGGGTTTTTCTATAGAAGAGTATAATTTAGCCTAGGATACGATAAATTGGCTTATGGAAAAAATGGAAGAAGAACATTTTTCATGGTTTTCAATTTTAGAAACAGAAATTTTGAAAATAAAAGATATTATTTAGTTGCATGAAATGTTTGGTTCATTCGTAACTTTGTATAAATATCAAAAAAATACCAACTATTTTGATGGAAATAATGTTTGACATTTTCTTTTGCAGCGGGTAAAGTAAAAAAGGATTGATTTACACAAAATATAATATGAAACCTTCTTATCAAGAGAGGCGGAGGGACTGGCCCTACGATGCCTCGGCAGCGGACTCATATAGAGTGCTGTGCCAAATCCAGCAAGCGGAATGCTTGATAGATGAGAAGAGTGTTTCTTATATGATATATAAGACCTCTTCTCTTCAGAAGAGGTCTTTTTTCGCTCTTGTGAAGGAAAGGTTTAGAAATAGGAGAGGATATTACTTTGGAAAAAACAAAAGGAAATGGATGGGCATTATTACCGCTTGGTATATTTTTAGCACTATTTATTGGTTCTGGTGTGATTACAGGAGATTTTTATAAGTTACCAATCGTAGTTGCTATTTTAATTGCAGTTGCTGTTGCGTTAGTAATGAACAAAAAAGAAAACTTTACGACAAAGGTTGAACGTTTTGCCAAAGGGGCTGGCAATCCAGATATCATGATTATGGTATTAATCTTTGTATTAGCAGGTGCATTTTCTGAAACGGCAAAAGGTATGGGCGCTGTTGAAGCAACAGTAAACTTAGCTCTTACTATTTTTCCACAAGGCTTATTAGTTGCTGGATTGTTTATTATTGGTGCGTTTATTTCATTAGCGATGGGAACGTCAATGGGTACAATTGCAGCATTGGGGCCAATTGCAGTAGGAATTAGTGGACAAACGGATATTTCTATGGCACTTGCTATGGCGACAGTTGTTGGTGGAGCGATGTTTGGTGACAATTTATCTTTTATTTCAGATACGACAATTGCTGCGGTGCGTACACAAGGAACGGAAATGAAAGATAAATTTAAAACAAACTTCTTAATTGTATTACCAGCTGCCATTATTACGAGTATACTTTTAATCGTTCTTACGTTAGGGACTCATACAAATATGACAGCACATGCGTTTAACTGGGTGAAAATTTTACCGTATGCAGGGGTGTTAATTACAGCGCTGCTCGGATGTAACGTACTCGTTGTATTAACTGGAGGAACAGTGTTAGCTGGTATCATTGGCATGTTAGATGGAAGCTACACATTAGCAAGTTTCTTTAAAAGTATCACAGTAGGAATTAATGGTATGATGGAGATGGTATTATTAGCAATTTTAATCGGTGGAATGGTTGAAATTATTAAATATAACGGTGGCATTCATTATTTAATGAATATACTCACGCGTAATATTCGCTCGAAAAAAGGTGCGGAATTTGGAATTGCTGGTCTTGTAAGTTTAACAAATATGTGCACAGCAAATAATACGATTTCTATTATTTTCACGGGTCCACTAGCAAAGAATATTGCAGATCAATATAATATTGATCCGAAAAAATCTGCGAGCTTGTTAGATTTATTTTCTTGCAGCGTACAAGGATTAATCCCATACGGTGCACAAATGTTAACAGCAGCAGGATTTGCTTCGCTTTCACCAATTGAGTTATTACCGTATTCATTTTATCCAATGCTAGTTGGTGTTTGCGGTATTGTTTCAATTGTAATTAATTTTCCGCGTCGTTCACCTGTAGTTGAAAAGAAGGAACATCATAAAACAGCATAATGAAGAAAGAGGATGTCTTGTAGAAGGCATCCTCTTTTGTTTTGGATATTTATAGGTCTGATTATGAATAGGACTTAAGTCTGAGAAGAAAACGGTTCTTAAGCTCGTTATAGAAAAATGAAAAACTAGTTAAGATAAGAGTATCAAATCGAAGGGAGGCAAGCACAAGATGAAAAAGTTTTTAGCGTTTATCGCAGCCGGTATTTTAGCTTTAATTGCTCTTGGAAGTCTTGCTGGTATTGTCGGATTAGCAATTGGAGCAGGGATTGTATATTGGAGTTATAAATCGTTTGTGCGAGCACAATCATTTTTTGGAAAGCTAGCTTGGGGTATTGTCGGTTTAATCGGCTTGTCAATTGCCCTTTCTAATTCACCGGCATTAATCGGTATCGTAGCATTAGTTGTTCTATATTATGGATACCGTGAATGGAAAAAAGAAAAAGCTGTAGTAGGGTCTGCTTCAGAAGGTTCTAAACCATATAGCAATTTTGAAGATGAATGGAACAAATTAATGAAAAATAACTAATATTAAACAACTACAATAATAAAGTAGAAGAGAGGAAGATTTAAAATGAAACAATCATTATTCGGACGTGTACGTGATGCATTACTTGCAGATTTTCATAATGTTTTAGACGAAAAAGAAAGAAAAAACCCAATTGCGATGTTAAACCAATATTTACGTGATAGTGAGCGTGAAGTAACAAAAATTGAAAAGTTAATTGAGCGTCATAAAACATTAAAATCTAATTTTTCTCGTGAACTTGAAGGAGCGCGCTATCTCGTAAATAAAAGAGCGAAGCAAGCGGAAATTGCAAAAGAAGCAGGCGTCGTAGAATTGCACGAACGTGCTCTAGAAGAAGTAGCATATTATGAAGGGCAAGTTGCTCGCTTAGAAGAAATGTATGCGGGAGTTGTAGAACAAATTGATGAATTAGAACAGCGTCTATCTCAAATGAAAAATAAATTAAAAGAAATGCATGCAAAGCGTATGGAATTAATGGCGCGTGAAAATATGGCCCATGCAAACCGTCGTATGAATTCCGCGCTTCATAAGATGGAGGGAAATAATCCATTTTTACGATTTGAAGAAATTGAAGATTATATTCGTAATTTAGAGCTGCAAATCAATGATGAATATGCTCGGGATACATTTGATATGAAAATCGCTAAACTTGAGCGTGAAATGAAGGAAAAGAATGAAGTATCTTTAACAAAAGAATCAATAAAATAATTGTAGTACATTATAAAACAAGCTTATGATATAGTGATAGAAGAAAAGGTGTTGGAATACAATACCTTTTTCTTCTGTTTATAGATGACAAAGAAAGGGGAGCTGAAATGAAGAAACAATATTCGAAAACACAATTTGTAGGGATGCTCCTCATTATATTTGGATTTGGTCTTGTTCTTGATATGATTCTCGGACATTTTGAGCCGGGTGCCCTTATTTTTGCTTTTATTATGATTATGTTTGGAAGGCATTATCGAAAAAAGAATCGGTTTGTGAGAGGGAATGTGTTTATATTTGTTGGAGGACTCACTTTCGTATTCTTTCTGTTTTCATCAGCAGCCTTCGTGCTTGTTCTATTTGCTTGTTTCGCTTTCGCTGGTTATCAGCTTATACAAGGTCAGCAGAAGTCAAAAATGGTACAGGTCGAAATTAAGGAAAAAGGATATATAAATGAAGAAAAACAAATCTATCGAACAGAACCGTATCTTAAGAATATAATGGTTGGTAACGTACGAATAATGGATCATATTTATGAGTTAGAAGATATTAATGTCCAGTATGGAATGGGTGATGTTGAAATTGATTTAACAACAGCTATGATTCCAGAAGGAGAAACCGTCATTGTTATTCGTGGTGTAATTGGTAATATTCGTTTGTATGTCCCATACGATATTGAACTATCTTTAAATCATTCTGTTGTTATTGGGAAAGTTGTGCTCCCTAATCACGAAGAAACAGGCTTTAATCGCAATGTAACATTTAAAACAGAACACTATAAAGAAGCTCCTAGGCGTATTAAAGTTATTTCTTCGCTTATCGTAGGCGATACGGAAGTGAGGAAAGTATAATGAAAAGGCAAAGGAATATTTCATGGATGTATATTCGCTATTCTATGTTATCTTCTATTAGTATTGCATTCATTTGTACCATCGTATATGTATGGAAAAGTGGGCAATCTGTATATGATTTATTATGGAAAGAATCCATTGCTTCTGTTCCAATTGGATTGTTTCTTATCTGTACGAGTCTTCTCATTGGTGGAGTTGTTGGGTATGCAATTGGTCATTATATGCAGCAGCGTATTCAAGGTTTAACGACTTTTTTATTTGAAGTAGAACGAGGAAAATTTCCCAAGGATGCTTCGTTTACTGCAGAAGATGAATTTCATGAAGTAGAGCGAAAAGTAATTGTACTTGCTAGAAGATTAGAGGAGCAAGCGGGATTATTTCAAAAAGTAACGAATGAACGGGCGCATTGGAATGAAGAAATGAGACAAAAGGTTATTTCGGAAGAGAGGAATCGTTTAGCGAGGGAACTTCATGATTCTGTAAGTCAACAACTTTTTGCTATGTCGATGATGATGGCAGCAATTAATGAGCAAACCGCTAATATATCAGAAGCTACTCAAAAACAATTACAACTTGTTGAAAATATGGTTGTAAATGCACAATCAGAAATGAGAGCATTGCTTCTTCATTTACGTCCTGTTCAATTAGAAGGTAAAAAATTAACAGAAGGTATTGAAGAATTATTAACGGAGCTTTCAAGAAAACAGCATATGAAGATTGAATGGTTGATTGAGCCGATTCAATTGAAAAAAGGTGTTGAAGATCACTTATTCCGTATTGTACAAGAAGCGTTGTCCAATACACTGCGACATGCAAAAGCAAAGAAAACAGAAGTAAGGTTGCGTCAAATTGATGAATATGCAATTTTAAAAATTATTGATGATGGAGTAGGTTTTGAAGTAGGCGTCAATAAAGCTGGATCATACGGTCTTCGTTCCATGCAAGAGCGTGTCCATGAAATTGGTGGAACTTTAAAGGTATTAAGTTTCCCGAATAAAGGAACGCAGATTGAGGTGAAAGTGCCGATTCTTATAGAAAGAGAGGAGGAACAGCATGATTAAAGTACTGCTCGTTGATGATCATGAAATGGTTCGTATGGGTGTATCTGCTTATTTATCAACTCAGTCGGACATTGAAGTTGTAGGAGAAGCAGAAAACGGAAGAAAAGGCTCAGAATTAGCATTATCATTAAAACCAGATATTATTTTAATGGATCTTGTTATGGATGAAATGGATGGTGTCGAGGCAACACGTACGATTATTCAAGAGTGGCCAGAAGCGAAAATTGTTGTTGTGACAAGTTTTTTAGATGATGAAAAACTGTATCCCGTCATTGAAGCCGGTGCAACTAGTTATTTATTAAAAACATCAAGAGCAAGTGATATAGCAGATGCAGTGCGAGCAACGTATGATGGAGAAACAGTGCTTGAACCGAAAGTTACTGGAAAAATGATGTCACGTATGCGTCAAAAGAAAGAACAGTCGCTACACGAAGATTTAACAGAGCGAGAGTTTGAAATTTTATTATTAATTGCACAAGGAAAGAGTAATCAAGAAATTGCAGATGAGCTATTCATTGCTTTAAAAACAGTAAAGACACATGTAAGTAATATTTTAAATAAATTAAATGTAAGTGATCGCACGCAAGCGGTTATTTATGCGTTTCGCCATCAGCTTACAAAATAAAAAAGGCCGTAGAAGCGCCTTTTTATTTTGTATTGCTTTTTGTTATAGAAGGTTGTAATTCTGTAAACAAATATCCAACGACTGCGCCAATAATAGCTTGTAAGAGCCATCTAATTCCTTCGTTATATAAAGGTAGATTTTTATAATGTCAATCTATTTTTTGAATATGATTGGCTTGAATGTTTTCAAAAGATGGAGTAGAACGGATGAAATTGGCGAATGCTTCTTGATCTGTCGGACCTTCAACTCGATTGCGCCCCTTTTGGAAAATTGTAAATTTATCGCCTCCGTTTGCCAGAAAAGAATTTACTACGACAGAGTATGTTGCATCATCTTGGAGTGGTTCACCATTTTCTAATAAAATTGATTTCACCTCATTTTCTTTCCATGTATAACAAATTCCAGATACTTGTAACATACGTATTTCATCAGTCCATTGTTCATGCAGTGCACTTCGAATTTCTTTACCCGTTAGATCCATTTTAATAAGTCTATTTCTAAAAGGTTGAATGAGAAAGGTATTTTCCCATGTAATGGAGCCGGATGGTAAATTATGGCGGATACTACCTGGATTAACGAATGCAATGTCAGCTTGCATAGCTTGACGCTGAGATGCAGCAAGAAGAGCCCCAAGATCTGCTTCCCCGTTTTTATTCTGATCTCGTGTCATCTCACGTGCACTTTTCCCAAGGATTTGTTCGGTTAATGGGGCTACCTTTGTTTGATAGCTCTGTAGCCATGTTTGGATAATTAGATTAGGTTGAATTTGATCATGATAAGTAGGAATAATTTTTGCTGTTTTTTTTGTAATATCTTTCGTTTTGCGGTTGATGGTGATCTGCACATCCGCAAAAGCTTTTCCGTAAGAATACGCTTCAACGAGCAGTTTTCCATTAACATATCCATTCATATAAGAATGATTATGTCCACCAAATAATATATCTACATCATCATCAAGTTTACTTGCTAAATCAGCAAGTGGTCCGTAGGTAATTCCGCCTGTTGTCTTACCATCTAAATGAGCAAGAACAATAATTGCATGGATGCCTTTTTGTTGTACTTCTTCTACATATGTCTGAACAGCGGTAGCTTCATCTATAAAGGTGACCGCTGACATATCGTTGTTCATAGTAAGAAATGGTGTGTTTTTTGTAACGATACCAATAAAAGCAATGGGAATACCATCAATCCACTTAATTGCATATGGTGGAAATAGAGGCTTATTTGTATTAGTATCTACTACATTTGCACAAACATAAGGAAAAGAGCTACCTGGAAACATACCTGTTTTTGGATGAAAACCGCCATCAATTAGTCGCTTAAGTTCTTCTGTACCTTTGTCAAATTCATGATTACCAATTGTTCCGACATCAAATTTCAGCATATTCAAAAATTCTATTGTTGGCTCATCTTGAAAGAGAGCAGAAATGGGAGGACTTCCACCAATCATATCACCAGTATGAACAAGTAAGGTATGGGGAAATTGTTCTTTATATGATTTGATATAGGCGGCTATATAATCGGCGCGGCCAACAGGGTGTCCGTGTAGCATTGTAGTTGTATTGATTTGTCCGTGCAAATCATTTAATTCGATTATTTGCACCTGTATTTCCGAAGGCTCTGAAGTGGAAAAAAATGAAGAAAGAGTTATAGAAATGAGAAAAGGGATACATAAAAGAAAGTTAATCATGTTGTCACTCCTCTACATATACTGGTGGTTTTATTGTAATAGAAGGACAACTTTTTATTTTATTAAAAAATCGTAAATTTTTTATGTGAATTGTAAGGTTTTTCATCCCATATGAACAGTGATAATCCCCCCTCTGATGGAAGTTTCACTTTATTAAAATAAGAGAAAATCTTCTACTATGAGATTAGATGGAGAAAAGTGTAGGAGGTTTTTATGAGAAAAAAAGGATTTATTGTTCAGTGTAGAGAATAATGTAATTATCCACTTGCTGGAAAGAACAACAAAACAGAGGTGACGAAGATGCTTGTAATGGGTGTATTGTTATGTATTACTGCAATTTGTGGTTTTATATGGTTATATTATTCTCGTTCGTTTAAACAAGCAGGGGTGTTACTTTTTGATAAAGGTAGCTTGTTCGCAAATCAATCCAGATTTTTAGTATGTACGAAGTGTGGTAGAGCACAGGCAAGAAGCGGTGGATATCAAGAGTGTTGCCGAACAAGGCTATGAAAGAGTAGCAAGCCTCANNTGAGGCTTGCTACTCTTTCACGGCTGTCCAAATAGTCCAACGATCCTGTTCTATAATAGGAGATTTGTTATGAAGTTTAGAGTAAATATGCTCTAATAATTGAGAAAGCTCATCGTCCGATAGTTCATGTAAAATAGAGCGACCTGTCCGAGGAGATAAATCTTGAAGTAAATTTTCAATTGAAGGATGGACTTTACGAACTTCCCAAAGAGTTTCAATAGGATGTGTATGGAAGCTGCTGTTGTGTAACCAATGCAGTATTTGATTTGTTTTAGGTCTTCGTTTTGCTTCTGTATGAATTAATTTTGGATAGCAGGAAAAGAAATAGCCGCGAATATGTTCTGGACTTCCTGGAATCATGCAATCTTCAATTGTTCGATCTTGGAGGATAAGTATACCGTTTCGCTTTAAAATGCGATATGCTTCTTGTAAAAACTGTGGAATATGCTCTAGATGATGAATAACAGCTCGTGATATAACAATATCAAAGGTTGCATCTGCAAAAGGAAGGTTATGAGCGTCACCTTGTACGAATGAAACGTGTTGTATGTGAGCGCAATTTTCTTTGGCAGCTTCGAGCATCTCATTTGAAAAATCAAAACCAACTACTTCAGCTGCCCCCATCATAGCAAGTTGTTTTGTATAAATACCACCACCGCATCCAATATCAATCACTTTCTTTTTATTGACGTTTACAATATTTTGAATCATAAATGTCCATGAATCCGTTGCTTGACGATTTGTATACGTATATTTATTGTTTGGACTGTGAAAATCTATTGGCATGCTGAAAGCCCCCTTTCATGTATATTATATCCGATTTTGTTTGTTAGGTTGATTTTGTTTTCTTTTGAGAACAATAAGTTTTTCTTATTTTGAGAAACGAGGATGGGAGCTATGCGAAAAAAATGGTTATTCATGTTTGTTTTTTTCTTATTAGTTGCATGTAACCAAACGGGAAAGAAAATAGAACAAGGTGAGAAATCAGCAAAAGAAGCGGGGAGTGTTATGGAAGAGAGCATACAAATCATTGTATCCCAAGCAGGACAAGAGGAAAAAGTATTGAAGGATGAGAAAGCGAAAACTGTTGCAAATATTATAAACAAAGCAGAGAAACAAAACGTAATAGGTGAATTAGGTGAACCAGAATATGTAATTAAAATTAAGAAAAACGGACAAGAAGAAAAGTATAAAGCTTGGCTTCGTACAGAAGCGAGAACAGGTTGGTTACAAAAAGAAAATGATACAAAAAATTTCTACCTCTTATCAAAGGCCGATACAGAAAAGCTGCTTTCTTTGTTTCCAACAGCACCCTCAACACAAAATGAGGATGAACAACAATCACCTATAACTGAAATTACTAAAAAGGATTTACAAATTACGCGTTTTCACATTAAAACGAAGGAAAATACAGTTCATTATACGGTGTATTACACGATTTCAGATGCATTATATAAAAAGTTAGAAAAAGAAAAAAATTATTATTTTCAATTACATTTTCCTCCGAAAGTGCAAAAGATAATAAATAAAGAAAAAAGTGATTTCATTCAAGGTGAAATAGTGAAAGAAGGATATAAACAATATGAAGTGAACTTTTTTGTTCCTGCTAACAATTTATCATCGTCTCAACTAAAGATGTTAGAAACGTACTATGATCAATATGATTTAAAAATGTTTAATTATAAAAAAGAAGAGATTGGTGCGTTTCAAAATATTATTCAAATAGTGAAAGAATATGGAGAGAAGATGGAGTTACAAAGGTAAAAGTTTTTTTAGGAAATGAAAAAAAGAGTGATGGATAAAATCTCATCACTCTTTTATTTTGTTTTTGTTGACGGTTCATTCATAGATTTTCGCGTAATGAAATAAGCGATAATAAGTGCAGAAAGGATAATGGAACTAATGAAAATATTGTTTGGTAGCCAATCTAATAGTAATAGGTGTCCAACAGTATAAAAAATAAGCATAGAAGCTAGAAAAGATAGGGCACCGATCATAACAGATTGTAATGTCATCGTTTTCACCTCCTTGTATGTATAGTATTGGCCAAAAATGGATCAATTAAACAGTGATTTCCAATAAATTTAAAATATATGGCATAATAAAAGATTATTGGTAAGGAGAGGAATAGGAAACAAGATATAAAAGAATTATGGAGAATACTTGCAGTAGTTGGGACTTTTTTGCTGTCTAAATTAAAATGGGTAAGTACTATTGTGAAATTAGGGGGAAGTTTCATTGTATTTAATATGTTACGATCTCTTGGTATTTATGCAGAGATATAGGTATGTTCTATTGCTTGCAGTACTCAGATATGTTGCATATCAAGGGAATACTATCTTGCAGGAGCAAATTCTGACGCGTAATTTGTAGAAAAACGTTGTCGAAATGGTAAGAACAATTTATACAGGAATCCGTACTTCCTTATAGAATATTGCAAATATTACGTTTTGTAGAAATAAATGTAATGTTTACATAAGGAAAAGGAGTAGGGTGTATGAAAAAGATGTGGAGTATACTTGGAATTCTTATAGTGATGGGAATCGCTAGTTACGGCTTAACCAAATTTTTTGTACACTACGCGAGTAAGCCAGTTGGTGTAGCAGCAATGCCGAAAGTAGAAGAGGTCGATGAGACGAAAGAAGTGTTACAATTTATTCATACGACACACGAAAGCTATAACGGCTTTTTAAATTATGGAAAAGCAGAAAAATATACAGATGGGGACTGGAATCATTTGATTAAATGGTTTCAAGAGCAGGAGCATTCTTTAAAAGATTTTGAGACAAAAGTGAAAAATAAGCAAATAAAACGAGATGTGAAACGAAGTTATGAAATTTTGAAAAAAGGGATAGAAGCTCGTAATATTGAATATATCATTTATGCACATCGTGTATATCACGATCTTGATATTATTGTGAATAAATATACGGGTGAAACGAATATTTGGGGATATACAGAGTTTGGAAATGGAAAAGATGTAAAAATAATTGAACAGGCATTACGAGGACAGTAAAAAGGCATACTAAGTATGCCTTTTTACTATTGATTCTATTGTAACAGCCAGTAATATTCCTGCTGATGAAAGTTTCACTTTATCCCGCATTAACGGGCAGTAAGACCCACACCTCAAGGTTGAGAGAAGCGAAGAAGATAGGTGGGGGACAACTGCCCGTAACAGCCCGATTGGTTCAACTAACCGTCAGTGGGGGATGAAGAAAACCCCCACTGACGGAAGTTTCACTTTATGACGTTTTTCACAAAAACATCATGTTTATAGTGATTAAAATCACAACGTATATTTTTGATATCGTATACAATGGCAATAGATAAGGAAATAGTTAAGGAAATAGCTAAGGAAATAGAGGAGTGGATAGTATGTTAAGTCCAAAAACAATTGAAATTGTAAAATCAACTGTACCATTATTACAAGAAAAAGGTGTGGAGATTACAACACGTTTTTATCAAATTATGTTTTCTGAGCATCCGGAACTATTAAACATTTTTAACCATACAAATCAAAAACAAGGGAGACAGCAACAAGCATTAGCAAATGCAGTATACGCAGCTGCTAATTATATTGATAACTTAGCAGTAATCATTCCAGTTGTAAAACAAATTGGCCACAAACATCGTAGTTTAGGTATTAAAGCAGAACACTATCCGATTGTTGGCAAGTGCTTGCTGCAAGCGATTAAAGAAGTAGCTGATGCTCCGCAAGAAGTATTAGATGCTTGGGGAGAAGCTTATGGTGTGATAGCTGACGCATTTATTAGTATAGAAGCAGAGATGTATGAAGAAGCTGCGGAAAAAGCGGGCGGCTGGAAAGATTTCCGTAATTTTATCGTTGTGAAAAAAGAAAAAGAGAGTGATGTGATTACATCCTTTTATTTAAAACCAGAAGATGGGGGAGCGCTATCTTCATTCTTACCAGGACAATATGTCAGCGTACAGTTAAATATTGAAGGAGAAACATATACACATAACCGTCAGTATAGTTTATCAGATGCACCTGGAAAGGATTACTATCGTATTAGTGTAAAACGTGAGAAAAGTGCAGAAGGTCTAGATGGAATGGTATCTAATTATTTACATGATCATGTAAATGAAGGAGATATTTTACCATTAAGTGCACCAGCAGGGGATTTTGTGTTAAATATGGATTCACAATTACCTGTTGTGTTAATTAGTGGTGGTGTAGGAATTACACCAATGATGAGTATGTTGAATACATTAATTCAGCAATCGCCAAACCGTAATGTATACTTTATTCACGGCGCGTTAAACAGTGGTGTACACGCAATGAAAGATTATGTTACAAATATAGCAAAAGAGCATGAACAAGTGGAAGTATATACTTGCTACTCTAATCCAACTGAGCAAGATAAGAAAGTAAAAAATTATGATAAAGAAGGCTTCATTGATTTAGCGTGGTTACAAACTATTATTCCTTCCAGTAAAGCGGATTTCTACTTCTGTGGACCGGTGCCATTTATGAAGCATATAAATGCAGCTTTGACAGAATGGGGCGTGACACCAGAGAATATTCATTTTGAATTCTTTGGGCCAGCAGCTAGCTTACAATAATTTTAAAAAACGAGGTGTTAACTCACCTCGTTTTTTGTTTGTTCTCGAAGTAGACGATTTACAGTTTCACGGCGGATGCCAATGAGTTGACCAATTTCTGTTTGGGTTAAAATTTCATAGATTGGAATGTCTCCTAAATATGTTGTAAACCATTTTTGTAAACGAAGTAGCTTCTCTTTTGGAGAAACGGTTGTAAGCTGATCAATACGCTCTTGCATCATTCGTAATTTTGTTTGCAGCTGAAGGGCGATATCGGCATAAGATTCGGGATTAGCATGTAATTGTTCATACCATACGTTGCATAAAATTGGCTCTACTTCTGTCTTAATTAAAGCGATTGCAGTTCCATGATATTCTTTTGGAGAGATTAAAGAGTGGTGAGGAATCGTTTCACCTGGAACAATAATATTAAATAAAACAGACGTGCCGTCCTCTTGGAGGCGAACTACTTTTAATAGACCGCTTTTTACAAAATATAGAGGGCCTTCCTCTCCTTGACGAAATAGTATTTCTCCTTTATGTAAAATCAATGTAAGCACCTCTTTATATATTCCTTTTCATTATTATTATAGAGGAATTGTGTGCATAAGACTATTTTTGTGAAATGCAGAAGAAACCTTATGGATGTATTCTGCAATTTAGTAATTTCCTGCTAAAGATTGCTATCTCAAGATTCAGAGGAAATAAAGAAGATGGATGAGGATGAAAATCATGTTAATGTAAGTTTCAATTTATTCCGCATTCACCTCAAGATTGAGAGGAGCGAAGAAGATAGGTGGGAGATGAAGAACTCCCCACTGAGGGAAGCTTCACTTTATATAAAAGGTGTACACTTTACATAAAATCTATCAATTTTATTGACGAAATATATCATATTACAGTAGTATACTGTTTAGTGTGTATGTGTAAGGACGGTGCTAGAAAGGAATATTTTTTAGGAGGCATACCATGTTAGATGAAAAAATGACTGATGTGAAGATTTCAGCAGATGCAGTGATACATGTGGAAGAAATGAAGGGCGGAGTTGTTCTATCGGTCAAAATAGATGGAAAAATCATTTATACGATGGCTTATGATGAAGAAACAGATAGTTATGCAGAATTATATGATAGAAACGATAAACGGGCAAGACAAGTCCATGAAGACTTTATGGGATGGTCGCTTGTACACTGATGGAAAACTTAACAAGCCGAGAAATGCTCCTCTCTTAAATAAAGAGAAGCATTTCTCGGCTTGTTTTTTGTTTATAAATAGAAAACAATAAGATTGTATATATAATGTAATAATTACATATGATTTGTAACACTCACTTTTATATTGTTAGGGCATTGTAAATGTATATGTTGTGTTTTTTCGGTATGATAAAGTCAATGGGAATTCTTCATCTTCTACAGATGATTAGTTGAACCAAGTAAGCTCTTATGGAAGTCTTATGTTTCCCTATTGAATGTAGGAAAGCCTTACTACACGTAAGAGTGGAATGAAATACTAAAAATGTAATAAACATAGGAGTGATTATCTTGAGGAATTTCCATATTTCTAACCTTCTCTTATTATGTATCTGCTCATTATTATGTATTATTTTAGGAGTATTTTTCTACACGTGTATATAAAGTAACGCATTCTAAAAGAATGCGTTACAAAATAGAGCTAATGATCATACGTGTACCGAGAATAATTAAGGTAATACGTAATAAATTGATCATAGCGTTACCACTTAGTTTTGTATTAATATAAGCTCCAATTTTCCCACCGATCCATGCTCCCGGGATTAAAACAAGAGCATAGAGCCAGCTTACATTACCAAGTGAAATATGAGTTGCTGAATTTACAATTGCGGATAACAAAACGATAAACATTGATGTAGCAACAGCGATTTGTGCTGGAAAAGCAAAAAGAATCATCATTGCTGGAACTAATAGGACACCCCCGCCAATCCCGAATAAACCAGAAATAAAACCTACACCAAATGAAATAATGATAGCAAGAAAAGGTGAGAACTGATAAGTTACCGTTTCTCCTTCAGCAGTTGTAAAGGAGCGTTTAATAATAGAACCGTTTGAAAGTGATAGAGGTTTCATTTTATCTCGTATCATAAGTAAAATGGATACCAAAATGAGAAAAATTCCGAAATATAAAGAGAAAGAATCTTGATTTAAAAATTTATTTGCCCACGATCCGATAATTCCTCCAGGACCACTCCCAATAAATAAAATAAGGCCACTTTTGTAATCAACTCGCTTATGCTTCATGTATGTGAGGGTAGAAGCTAAACCTGTAAATACGACAGTAACAATTGAAGTACCAACAGCCAATTGGGGAGAGAGACTATGTAAGTTAATCAGTAATGGAACGATAATGATTCCCCCACCAAGACCAACTAGACTTCCAATTGTACCTGCTAATAATCCAACAAGTAATAGCATAATATATTCCAACTGTAACATCTCCTCTTTTATAACAAATACCTCATTTATTATACAATGTTTTGAATCAGAATGATGTGTGTTCACAAAAAAGTCGTCTTCTACATAAGAAGACGACTTTTTTTAGAAAATAAGGTCTAATACGTAATAGAATAAAGCAGCTAATGAAGCTGAAATAGGGAGCGTGATAACCCATGTAATTAACATGCGTTTTGCTGTTCCCCACTTTACACCTTTTACGCGATGTGAAGCACCAACACCTAAAATAGAAGATGAAATAACGTGTGTTGTACTTACTGGTAAATGAATGAAAGTTGCACCGAAAATAACAATTGATGAAGATAAATCAGCAGCTACGCCATTTACAGGGCGAATTTTCATAATTTGTCCACCGACGGTTTTAATAATTTTCCATCCACCAATAGAAGTACCAAGACCCATTGCGGTTGCACACGCGAGTTGTACCCAAAAAGGGATATCAGTTGAAGTATGATAATTATTTGCGATAAGGGCCATTGTAATAATGCCCATCGCTTTTTGAGCATCGTTTGTACCATGTGTAAAAGATTGCAATGCCGCTGTGAATATTTGGAATATACGGAAATTTTTGTTTGTTTTCGTCAAGTTGAAATTTTTAAAAGAAATTTTAAAAATACTATATACGATGTAACCGATGACGAAAGCGATAATCGGTGAAATAATTAAAGCTTCAATAATTTTAATGAAGCCTTTATAATTTAATGAATGTACCCCAGCAGCAGCGATAGCTGCCCCAGCAATAGCACCAATAATTGCATGAGATGAACTACTTGGAATTCCATAGTACCAAGTAATTAAGTTCCATGTGATAGCAGCAAGCAGTGCTGCTAAAATAACGACACTACCATTTGGTAATGTAAATGGATCGACAATATCTTTTGTAATAGTCTGTGCTACACCCGTAAATGCCATTGCACCTAAAAAGTTCATAATAGATGCCATAAGAATGGCTTGTCTTGGCTTTAAAGCCTTTGTTGAAACAGCTGTTGCGATAGCATTTGCTGTATCATGGAATCCGTTAATAAAGTCGAAAGCCAAAGCACAAATGACAACTAAAACGGTTGAAATCAAGAGTGTATCCATGGTCAAACTCCTTATGCGTTCTTCATAATAATTGTTTCTAAAACATTTGCTACGCTTTGACAGCTGTCAGCAACTTCTTCTAATTCTTCGTAAATTTCTTTGTATTGAATAATCTTAATTGGATCTTTCTCACGAGAGAATAGATGCTTAATAGCATGTCTACGAATATCATCACATTTTGATTCGTAATCTTTAATTTTAATTGCATTTGTACGAATATCGAGTAGCTTTTTATTAGCCATCAATTCAATAGACGATGCAATTTCAATTGCACACTGATTAATTGTCTCAACGAATTTAATCATGTATTCGTCTGCTTCTGTAATAGAATACATTTCAAATAGACCTGCACTATGATCTAATCCGTCTAATACATCATCCATACTCATTGCAAGTTGTAAAATGTCTTCACGTTCAATTGGAGTGATAAATGCTTTGTTTAATTCCATAATGATTTCGTGAATAAATGAGTCACCCTTTGACTCATAGTCTTTCATGCGCATGGAGAATTCTTTTAAATCACTTGCGTTTTTAATTTTATACTCCACAAAAAACTGTGCGCCTTCTTTTAAATTTTCCGAAATATTCGTTAGCATTTCTGAAAATTTATCTTTTTTCGATTTGAAAACCATACTGTTACCCCCACCAAAAAATAGTTATGTAAATCATATTGGCTAGTTCATTCTATCAAAAAGCTGTCGGTTTTTAAAACATTTTATCGAAAAGTTTACAAAAACTTAACATTAGACAAGTTGAAAAATTAGTAATATTAATAATTTATTAGTAATACTCGTACTTATATAATGTCCTTTTCATACAAAAAGTATGAAAAAGGTAGCTTAGACTTGACGAATTATAACGATATCATAGAAAATTTGTAAAGATAAAGATTTACCTATATACATTTAAAAGTAAGGTAGAGGAAGTGAATGAATGAAATTGAACAGCACTCAATTACAAAGGATACGAGAGTGGTTCAAAACAAGAAAAAAATTGCGAATATTTTTGTTGATTTTAGGAAGTTTTGGCTTATCTTTGTTTATCTTTGTAAACATTATGATTTCAATCCAAGATATATCGGCATTAAAACATGCAGTACCTCAGCCAACAGTGATTTACGATGCAAATAAGCAGGTAGCAGCAAAATTGTCTTCTTCGAAAATAGAGGGAATTAAGCGTAAAGATATTCCAGACGTTATGGTTCAAGCTGTTGTTTCAGTAGAAGACCAAAAATTTTATCAGCATCGTGGCATATCTTATAGTGGGATTTTTCATGCTATCATTAAAAATATAAAAGCAGGAGAAGTTGTTGCTGGAGGAAGTACAATTACACAACAGCTTGCTAAAAACGTATTTTTAACACAAGATCGGACGTTTACAAGAAAATTTAAAGAGTATTTTATTACAAAGAAAATTGAACGCACATATACAAAAGATGAAATTATAGAAATGTATTTGAATCAAATTTATTTTGGTGAAGGAGCATGGGGGATTAAAAATGCTGCGAAGACGTATTTTAATAAAGAAGTGAAGGAATTAACGATTCCTGAAGCTGCCACTTTAGCAGGATTAATTAAAGCGCCTTCTACATATTCACCGTTTAAAGATTTTAATAAATCAATTCAAAGAAGAAATGTTGTTCTTTCTTTAATGAAGGAACAAGGCTATATTACAGACAAACAATTTCAAATAGCGAAAGATGAAGGGCTTTCACTTCACCGTGGTGTCGAAAATCAATATGAGGGGAAATATCCTTACTATGTTGACTATGTTGTTCGTGAGGCAATGAACAAATATAACTTGACACAAAATGAAATTTTATCAGGTGGTTATCAGATTTACACAGAATTAGATCCAAAGATGCAACAAGCGGTAGAAGATGTTGTGAATAATGATCATTATTTTCCGAAGACTACTTCTGATCAAATTATGCAAACAGGTGTTGTACTCATGAATCCTAAAACGGGTGGTGTTCCAGCTCTTGTAGGAGGAAGAGGGCCGTATCAATTTTTACAGTTTAATCATGCATCGCAATTAAAACGCCAGCCAGGTTCAACGTTAAAACCATTAGCAGTGTATACACCAGCATTGGAACAAGGATATGAGGTATATGATGTATTAAAAGATGAACCACTAGACATTAATGGATATTCACCGAAAAATAGCGGGAATGTATACCATGGTAATGTAACAATGTATGAAGCAGTTGCTAATTCCTATAATGTATCAGCCGTTTGGCTATTGGAGCAAATCGGTCTAGAAAAGGGTTTGAAGTCTTTAGAACGTTTTGGTATTCCGCTTCAAGATAATGATAAATCTTATGCGTTAGCGCTAGGAGGGATGAGTGAAGGAACGTCTCCTCTTGTCATGGCACAAGCGTATGCGACATTTGCAAATGATGGTGTGCAAATGGAAGAACATGCGATTCGGGAACTTCAAGATAGTGAAGGGAATATAGTAGGGAAATGGTATAAAAAAGAAACTCGTGTTACGGATGAAAAAACGGCACAAAAGATGACGTATTTATTAAAAGGGGTTGTAGAGAAAGGAACGGGAGAAAAAGCAAAACTTAAATCTGTAGAGACTGCTGGTAAAACGGGTACAACACAACTTGTAGATGGACCGAGCAGCGGTGCAAAAGATTCATGGTTTGTTGGCTATACACCAGAATTGGTTGCATCCATTTGGGTTGGCTATGATAAAACAGATAGCGAACATTTTGTTCCTAGTGGTAGTCAAATAACGACAACGATGTTTCACGATATTATGAAAAAAGCAGTGGGGCAGCCAAGTCAAAAAAACTTTGATCTGTCGCTTATACCAGAAGCTGAGTATACAAAACAGTTACAAACTATTGAAGAAGACAAAAAGCGAAGAGAAGAAGAGGAAAAACGACAAGAGCAAGAAAAGCAGAGAAAAGAACAGCAGGGAAATTGGATGAATAAAATAAAAGAATGGGTTCCATTCTTTTAAGAAGTAAATCCCAGATTATAAAATGAATAATCTGGGATTTACTTATGTTTTGGTTTGCTAGCATATGAGCTGTTATTGTCTTAACGACGTTTTTTGCAACGTTTGCATTTCTTTTTTTGATTGTTATCTTGATTACGCGTTTCGTTATCATCATTGTTATTATTGTTGTTATCGTTATTGTTATTGTTATTATCGTTATTGTTGTCATTATTATTATCATTATTATAGTTCCAACGCATACTTTGAACATGGTACGTTGGTACATACGTAACCTGGCCATCGACTTCAAGTAGAATATGATCTCTAGTACGGCCTACAACAGTTCCTTCTATTTTTTTCGGACCTTGGTTCAATTGAATTGTTTCTCCTTTTAGACGGTTAATAACACTTGCAAAACGTGTTCCGCTTACAATGATAGGGTCTTCATATTGGTTATTTTGGTTATTTTGATTGTTGTTTTGTTCATTATCATCTGATTCTTGGGAATCATCTTCATATTGCTCAGCAAAGCCATTAATATGATGTAACGGATAGTAAACAACACTATCGTCAGATTGTACGACACAAAAATCACTTTGAACTTTTAATAATGTTCCCTCTGCTTTTTCTGGGCCCCCTAAATTCACACTTACGTTTGTGCCAATAAAATTTTTGAAATTTCTCTTTGCATTTTGAGCAGAATAATACTGATGATTGTATGGATACATCATACATAATTCCTCCTTAATGTAAGTTCTCTCTCTTTAAATCATTTGTCGATATATGATATTCATCTTTGCAGGACAAGACTTAGGATACTTGACTAATTTATAAAAAATGTGCGTATACATAGAAACAAGCACCCTTTTAGATTAAGGGTGCTTGTTGAGTTGAATATTTATATTTGCATTCATACTGTGCTCAGTTTTGCTTAACGGTGTATAGGAGATGACAATGTTTCCTTTAGAGGTTGGCTCATAAGCAAGATCATCATAATATTGACCATTGTTTTTATCATGGACTGTAAGTTCAATTGAATCGAGTTTTGCGTGTGCATATTGTTCTTTGATTTGTTTTGCAATTCCTTCTAATTGTTTATACGAAGTGGCATCGGTAATCACCATCCCCTTTAGAACAACCTTTTCTTTTTGCGCATTATGCATTAAGGGGATATGATTTTGGTTCATATATTGGATGTGATAGGGTATAGTACCTTCATTTGAGGCTGCTTTTGGTTTATTGTATTCTCCAATTACAAAGAGTGCAAAACATAGTGTTATACATGACATAAAAATAGTCCAAAAGCGGATAGATGATAATACTTTCATCTGCAATCACCCTCGTTTCGTATAAGTTCTTACATATGTAGTATACAAAATGAGCGTTAAATTAACGTTAAGCTGCGGTAAAGAAAAGTAAAGAAAGAGAGTTTTGTGTGTAGAAAAACTTTTTTTCGGTTTGTTATAGTAGATTAAGAAGTTATAGGATGGAATTGTTAAGATTGTAACTGTATTTATAAAATGAGGCTTCTATCAGTGTGTGTAGGGTACTGCCGGTTAATGATGGACAATTAAATGACTCTGTAAGCCATATATCATAATATGTTTTTGAAATTTAGAGGTGGACAGGAGATGATATTCGGATGATTTCTATTGGGTTAACAGGATGGGGAGATCATAGCGCTTTATATAAGGATGCATATGAAATGAAGCATAAACTACAAACATATAGTGAGCATTTTCCAATCGTAGAAGTAGATAGTTCTTTTTATGCCATGCAGCCTGCAAGAAATTATGAGAAATGGGTTTTAGAAACACCGCCAAATTTTTCGTTTATTGTGAAGGCTTATCAAGGAATGACAGGGCATATGCGCGGAGGGATTCCCTTTGCAAATATTGAAGATATGTTTCAAGTGTTTAAAGAGTCAATCATTCCTCTTCAAAAAGCAAATAAGTTAAAAATGGTTTTATTTCAGTATCCACCTTGGTTTGACTGTCAAAAGAAAAATGTGGATTTATTACGCTATACGAAAGAAAAGATGGGAGATATACCATGTTCATTAGAGTTTCGTAATCAAACTTGGTTTTATCCACAATTTCGTAATCAAACGTTGAAATTTATGGAACAAGAAGGTTGGATTCATACTATTTGTGATGAACCACAAGCAGGAATTGGTTCGATTCCAATTGTACTAGAAGCAACACATGAACAAATGACTTTGGTTCGATTTCACGGGCGCAATGTACATGGATGGCTGAATACGGGAGAGAATTGGAGGGCAGTTCGCTGTTTATATCGCTATAACAAGCAGGAATTAGAAGAGTGGATAGAGAGGTTACAACAATTAAAAACAAAAACAAAGGAAATTTACCTTTTATTTAACAATAACTCTGGCGGAGATGCGGCAGATAATGCAAAACAAATGATGGATATGCTTGGAATTACGTATGGGGAACCTAGACCTGAACAACTAAATTTATTTGAATGAAGTGAGATAGTAGTAGGATAAAGTAGTATGTTTATTACGGGGCTTCATCCTTCATTAATCGAAAGCCATAATCAGGATAAAAAAGAAAAACACTATACAAACAGGGGGGAATGTACAGTGTTTTTCTTTATGAAAAAAAGAGGGGTAACAATGTTACTGAGCGTTTGGTTGATTCATCAATTGTTGGCTTCATAATAAATGATAATGGTTATCATTATCATTGTCAATGGTTTTTCTATTTCTTATTTAAAAAAATAAGAGTCTACAAAAAATTGATTAAATAATACACTCACGACTCTATGGTGATTGTATTATTTAATCAATTATATTTAAGAAGGCAGGATTAGATGAAAACGCTATGGAAAGTGATAATGATAGTTGCTGTTGTTTCTTAATTGTTACTTGCAGTAGGGTGTACAAGTAAAAGAATATACATTTGATATAGAAGTAAACATGTTTGTATATTGCAGAATTCTAATTATATAGTGAATTATTAGCAATATTTCTCCGGCCCTAACAGTCAATAAAACTCCCACCTTAAGATTTTGAGAAATCTTAAGGTGGGAGATGACTGTCTCAAAGAGCCTGATTCGTTCAACTAACCATCAGTGGGCACTGATGGTTAGTTGAACTTTATCGCTGCTCTTTTTGTTGTACATATTTCTGTAAATCAAAAGGTGTAATTTCTTGAATAAATTCTCTTGATATAAGAGATTGAATAAGTGTACTCTCGGTAATGATAGCACCTGTTTTCTTTTTGTGAGCTTGTTGTAATAATTGTAGTTTTTCCAATGTTTCTTTAGGTAATTCAATTGTTAATGTGTTCATATTTCTCCCCCCTATTACTAGAGTATCACTAGAAGATAGGAGAAACAAGAAAAGAGAAAGATATATAAGATAGTAAAGAAAACAATAGGGTTTATTGGATAAAAAAGGTAACTATTCACATAAAATAGTTACCTTTTTTATCTTATTTACAGTAAGTGTGACTAAGCGATACCGATGTATTTTAAAGTTTTGGATGGGGTATTGTGATCAAAAAAGTGTTGTAAAAATGCAATATCTACACCAGATTTGTAAGCGCAATATCCCCATGTTTTGCGAAGTGTATGTGAGCTAATCCCTTCTAAACCAACTTCTTTTGCCGCTTTATTTAAAATGTACCAAGCGTGCTGTCTTGTAATAGACTTTGTTCCTTTTTGAGATTTTAATAATGGTTCATTTCGTTTCCATACTTTTCGCTCTTTCATGTATTGTTCGATAGTATGTTGTAATTCTTCATTTACAGCGAACCATTTATGTTTTTTCATTTTGTCATTATAGAACAAAATAGAATGACGAACATGTTCGTTTTCATCAATAACATCGCCAACTTTTAATTGTAAAATCTCGCTTACTTTTAATCCTGAATTCACAGCTAATACGAATAATAAAGCATCACGCTTCGATGATTGTAATAGTATATCTTTGATTTTTTCTAATTGTTTTTCATTTTGAATTGGTTGTCCTACTTGTTTCATTTCACGCACTCTCCTCTTTTATATGTGTAAAGGAAAGGATTAACTAGTTATTACTATAAAGGGAGAATGTGAATTTCATGTGAACTCCTAGTGAAATTAGAACAAATTATTTGACTTCTTTTGCTTTTTGTAATGCGAAATAAAAGGCAACACCATTTTCTTTATTATACACACCGTAATCGGCATGATGAAGTTCTAAAATATTTTTTACAATGGATAAGCCTAGACCTGTTCCACCTGTATGACGGCTACGCGATGCGTCTAATCGATAGAAACGGTCCCATATTTTATCTAAGCTTTCTTCAGGAATCGGCGTACCGTTATTTTCAATTTCTATTTTTACCGTTTCTTCATACTCAATGACAGATAGTTTTACTTGTTGTCCAGTTGGTGTGTAACGAATTGCATTACTTAATAGATTGACGACAACTTGTTCAATGCGATTACGATTTGCTTGCACATAAATAGTTGGATCTAATGCAAGCTCTACGTGTAAATTTTTTTCTTCGATACTAAATAATAGCTTTGTATAAACTTGTTGGATTAATTCTCCGATTGAAAAAGCTTCCATCTCTAATTTATAGGTGCCAGATTCAAGTTTTGCAAGTTCTAGCATTTCGATAATAAGGCGGTTCATATTATCAGTTTCTTCTAAAATAACGTCGGTATAATACGTAGTATCTTTACTTACACCATCTTTAATGCCTTCAGCGAAACTGCGGATTACACTTAGTGGTGTTTTTAATTCATGGGATACGCCAGAGATAAATTCTTTTCTTGTTTTCTCTAGCTGTCTCTCTTTTTCAATATCTTGCTGTAGTTTTGTATTTGCTACATGCAATTTGTCAATTCGATCTTTTAAATTTACAGAAAGGCTGTTAATACTACCTGATAAGCTTCCAATTTCATCATCTGTTGATATAGGAAGTTTTTCAGAAAAATCAAAGTTTGCCATTTTCTTTGTAACACGGTTCATTTTAATAAGCGGCTTTGCAATGATTTTTGAGTAATAGAATGACAATAAAATAATGACAATAAAGACGATAATTAATGCATAAACATAATAATCTTTCAAAACAAGCATTGCTTCGTCAACGGGCTGCAGTGATGTCATTGCAAATGCAAATTCTGTTATTTCACCATTTTTAACAACGGGTTTAACAAAAATCTGATATTTCACTTCATTTTCCCCGCCCATTGTATACGTCGTCATTTCATTTGTATTTGTTTTTCCTAATGCGACAGAAAGCTCCCAGTGCTGAATGCCTTGCATTAATGTATCTTTATTTGCAAGACGAATATCACTTGAGGAAGGAATGTGCAGTTTTGAAATAGTGCCGTCAAATGTGCTAACACCAACACCGAAATCCTTTGTATATAAAGTTTTTTTCACATCTTGAAGTTGTATACCAAATTGCTTCAAGTCTGAAATGATATTATCATTTTGCCATATTCTGTTGTCGGCAGTAGTAATTGTAACAGGAATAATCATATCTTGTTTTAAGATCCCTTGTACACGGATTGGATCATTAATGTTTAATCCTAATTTTATAAACGAAGAATATTCATCGTTTGTGAAAATGTTATTGAGTGGAATAAAAAATGTTTTATTAGACTTATCAACAATTTCGATATGATAATTTTTGTCATCTTGAATAATGCCATTACGATCTAGTAAGACGAGCTCAGCATTTGTTTTTTCATAAAACTCTTGTTTCAACTTTGAAAGTTCTTCAACTGACTGATCGCTTTTTTCATATTTACTTACAAATTTTTCGAAAGATGTTTGGACCGTCTGAATTTTTTTCTTTATATAAAATTTTTCTAAAAACAGTGATTGTCCAAGGAAAAAGAGTAAAAATGTAACAGTAAACAATGCTGATGTTAATAGAAAAAGCTTAAATACAATGCTTCTTTTTTTCACATCTTCACCTCATAAATTGTAAATTCCATAGTAGTCTTCTTATTATAGCAAACGAATAAAGAGAGTAGGAGAGGGAATCTTTCGCTTGCTGAGATAGTTTTTTTTCAAAAAGTCATATAAAATGAAACTCCCATCCGTGGGGGTCTTACTGCCCGTTAGTGCGGGATAAAGTGAAATCTTCATCAGTAGAAGGGGACATCTGTCAATAATGAATTGAGATGATTACGATTTTATAACTAACAAGTAACAAGATAAAAAGAACTCGCCAGACGTATGACAAGTTCTTGTGAAAATTACGATTAAATTGCTGCATCTAATGCAATTTCAATCATTTCGTTAAATGTCGTTTGACGCTCTTCAGCTGTAGTTTCTTCACCGGTAAAGATATGATCACTTACTGTTAAAACAGATAATGCATTTACACCGTATTTCGCTGCTAATGTATATAGTGCAGTTGTTTCCATTTCAACAGCTAATACGCCGTAATCGCCAAGTTTTTTCACCATGTCCATACTTTCGCGGTAAAATACATCAGCTGTTAGTATGTTACCAACGCGAATGTGTAACCCTTTTTCTACACCAGCATCATATGCTTTTTTTAATAAATTAAAGTCTGCACATGGCGCAAAATCAAATCCAGGGAATGTTAAACGATTTATGTTAGAATCTGTACAAGTAGTCATTGCAATAATAACATCACGTACTTTTACGTCTTTTTGAATCGCACCGCATGTTCCTACACGAATCAAGTTTTTTACACCATAACTTTGAATCAATTCGTTTACATAAATAGAAATAGAAGGAACTCCCATACCTGTTCCTTGAACAGAGATACGTTTGCCTTTATATGTTCCTGTAAATCCTAGCATACCTCGTACATTATTGTAGCATGTTACATCTTCTAAAAAATTTTCTGCAATATACTTTGCACGTAAAGGGTCTCCCGGTAATAAAATAGATTCAGCAATTTCGCCTTCTTTGGCTCCGATATGAACGCTCATAAATATCCTCCTCGTTATGCAGCAATCGATATAAGTTGTAATATCGATTAAGCAGTTTTCTCTTTGTAGTATACACGAAGTAGAGCGTTTTCAATAGTGAAATTCTATTTCTCCCGCTATTTGCGAGCAGTTAGATTATGAGAAAACAAAGAGGCTAAGTAGAGGATAACTATTAGCCTGGGCTCGATTTTTGGAGAGCGTGCAGGATAAAGTGAAGCTTCCATCCGTGGTCCCCTACGCGGATGGTTAGTTGAACCAATCGGGCCTACTGCCCGTTAATACGGGATAAAATAATTGCACAAAAAAGAATATGTATTAGAGATTTTTACATATAAAATAATCTGAATTGTGTTACAATTTACTAAAAAGTAAATAGGTGATTTCATGAAAAATCTTATAATAGGGATTATCGCTTTGCTTCTTATCGTTCTTGGGGGATTTTATATGAAAAAGTATAAAAGCAGCGAAGAAACAACTGGACAAGTACAACAAGTGAAGTGGCAACTTGATGATATAGGTTTAAATAAAACTGCACATATTACATTTCAACTACAAGATAAAAAAGGGAATGAGATTCGTGGTGTAAATGACCACATTCGGATGTTTATTGTGGACAAGCAGTTAGAACATTCATATCAGATGAGACCGACGTTTGCTGGTAATGGTTCATATAAAACCACGTATCAATTTAAAAAAGAAGGAGAATATACAATTTTTTTATATGAAGAAATAGGAGATACAACAAAACAGTTTGCTGAAAAAAATATTATAGTAGGCAAAAAAGAAGGAGAAAAACAAAGGCCAATCGCTGTAGATACTGTATTAACAAAGAACATTGGTACTTACAAAACATCGCTTTTATTTCGTGCGTTACACCCAAATGAAGAGGAAACATTAACGTTTCAATTTCAAATAGAAAAAGGACAAGAACTAAAATTCCGCTCAAATACAGGAGAACGTACTGCACTGCGCATAGTGGATGAAAAACAACAACATTTCTTGTATGTTGTTCCTGTTAATGATGAAGGACAATTGCAATTTCGCGTTACGTTTCCGAGTGAAGGGATTTATAAAATATGGGGTACCTTTTATATAAACGGAAAGAAATATGAAGAGCAGTTTGTATTACAAGTTCAGAAACGAAAAAACAGCTAAAAGTTTTAGCTGTCTTTTCGTTTTCCGATTAATTTTGTTACAGCGAGCATCGTAATTGGCAATGAATGATTTTTCCGAAATGCTAAATACTTCCCGCTCCATACTGGTTTATATTTCTCTTTGAAATGTCGTAGGCCGCTAAAGCTATATGTATAGCGAACATTGTTGAAAATGGCTGCTGCGACGCGCTCTGACCAAAATGAATGTGCCGATAACCCAACGTTAGAAAGGGGAGCCATTCCCATATTAAAGCAATGGTAGTCATTTTCTTTTGCCCATTGGAATAAATGAATGAAAAGAGCATCCATAATTCCACCTGGTGCATTAGGATAATAACGCATTAAATCAACAGATAACTCACCATCTTGATATACAGGCATCAATGTTGTGAAGGCAATGATTTGACCATCAGCATCAGAAAGTGTTGCAACCGGCGCACGGCTCACATAATCACGATCTAAATAGCCAAGAGAGAAGCCTTTCTCCTTTTTCCCCCCAAGCCATGCATCTGATACTTTTTTTAGTTCATCATACAACTCATCTGTAAATGGGGGTGTGTGAACCGAAAAAGTATAATCTTCTCGTTCGAAGCGGTTAAAAGTGGCACGCAATCCCGCTCTTTTTTTACCGGAAATTGTGAATGTATTTAAATCGACAACCGCTTCTTCACCTAGCTTGAAGAAGTTGTAACCAAAATCATGATATAAGTTCATCCATTTACTTTCGATTTGATAAAATACGCAAATATATCCGAAACGATCCGCTTCTGTTAGAAACTCTTCTAATACTTTACGAAAAGAAGATTGCTGTCCGATTGGATCGCCGAGTACAATAAGACGTTTTCCTGTTGGAGAAAACTGAATCATTGCTTTTCCATCGCTACTGAAAAAGAACTGTTTATCTCCTGAAAAACCAAGATGGCTTAACACGTTCCCACCATGTTCATCTAAAAAATGTTGCAGCCGTTTCGGATTGAAAGGTTGCCCGGGAAATTTACTTCGATAGCGATTTGCGATAATGGAACCAATTAGTAAAAAGGTTGGTACAAAAAAGGATGCAGCCAATGCACTTCGCTGAACTTGTTTAATATTACGAACAACAAAATCAGGTTTAAACACTTCCTTTGCTTCCGCAAATAGTGTCCCTAGGTTTTTGTAGAGATACAATGTAACAAGTAAAAAGAGTACTACTTTTACTACATCTGAGAATGTAACCTCCACTTTTTCACGAATAAATCGTTTACGAATTATATATAGTACAGCGAGTACAATGAGTAAGATGAAGGTTTCTTCTAAATCGATTCCTTTTAATGTATTAAAAATTGCGGCTCCGATTAGGGATACAATCGTCATATAGTAGGAGCGCTTCGTTCCATGATAAATGCCGCTTGATAAAATAACGAGCAAAATACCAAATGTTAGCGATAAACTAAAAGAAATCTGTACTAGGTGCTTAGGAACTAAAATATGAAGTGCATGGGCGCGTTCAATACTTGTTGGGAAAATAGTGGAGAAAATCACCATGATTCCTGCAAAACTTGTTAACGCAGCAGATGCCCAAGAACCGAGCTTTCCTAGAAAATCACGTTGTAACGTCCAAAGGACTCCAGTTGTTTCGAGGGCAGGTGCAATAAACGGTTTATCTTCAAATTTCTTTAGAGCAGCTCCTGTCATTTCAATCGCTGCAAAAACCAAACCGAGTCCAAATGGTAAAATATAATATACAAGGCGATACAATAACATAGCAGGAAGCAATACGCCTGTATCAAATCCATACTGTTCTAGCCCTGTTAAGAAAACAAGGTCAAAGGAGCCAAGTCCTCCTGGTACAAGACTAACAACGCCAGCCAAGGCTGCAATGACATATACACCGAGGAATTGACGGAAATCTACTTCAATTCCAAATAGAAGTAAGATGACATACATAACAATACTCGCCGATACCCATTCTATTAATGAAACAAGTGAATAGAGGACAGTTGGATTTTGTTCTACTTGTTCTGCTTCTTCTGTTTTTCGTTTACGATTTTTTATTTTTGAAACACCTATGTATAACGGGACAAAAAGAGCAAAAAAGATGAGAACTGGCCATAGCCAAGGTTTTTCTTGTAAAACAAATCTTGTATCTAATACGCCGATGAGACCAAGAAAGGATAATAATGCTAACCCATTAATGAAAGCCGTTGTCATCCAAGCGATACTTTTAAGAAGTTTACCGTTGTCCTGTACATAAGGGCGATATAACATTGTACGTATACCTGCCCCCATAAGACCACCGAATCCTATAAATCCATTTAAAGTATTAGCAATCCAAGAAATGCGGAAAATCTTTTTAACTGGTATATCTGCCTGCAAATGACGCAGCATAACAAAGTCATAAAAGAACATTGTAGCAACAGCCAATGAGCCAAGTGTAACGGCTAAGAAAAAACCACCAGATGGAATGTTTTTAATCGTTTCAATTGCTTCTTGGAATGAGATACCTGATAGTTCTTTTCGTGCTTGAAAAAACACAATTGTTAGTACAACAAAGGGGAAAATAAATTTTCCGATTTGTAGCATACGTTTCCATGAAAACGACATAAAGACAACTCTCCTTGTATAAGAAAACTGAGGCAATATTTTTATTATGACAAACTTCAGTGAAAATAAAAAGGAAAATTCAGTTACAAAAGCTATAAACTAAAAAATGTAATTTAGCATAGTCAACTACCCACCACTTAAATGTTAACGCATTTTGAAGTGGGGGCTTGTAAAAAGCCCTGGTTGTCTAGCCTCAGTCTTTTGTGGACTCCGTTCGTAGGTTGCATACCCAAGAATGATGTCCTAGTTCTTGGCTCTATGGTGGCTCTGTAACAGTTCTGATTGGGAAGGAACGGTCAACCACATGCCTTCTTGTATAAGAAGGTGCCAACACCTACAAACATTGGCGAAGGGAAACAAACTCTTAGGAGGGACAAAACATGCGTGTATTTGTCAAGAATTTACGAGAAAAACCGCTTATGCCTTGCAGTCCTCGTAAAGCACGGCTTCTTCTCAAACAAAGAAAAGCGAAAATTGTGAAGTACACACCCTTTACCATCCAACTCTTATATGCCACTGGTGAAACTGTACAACCCGTTACAATTGGTATTGACAGCGGGGCAAAGCAAATAGGCATTGCAATTACAACAGAAGAAAAAGTGCTAGTAAAAGGAATCGTTGAGTTACGTCAAGATATCAAAGAAAATCTTACACTGAGAGCTACATTACGAAGAAGTAGAAGACAACGTAAAACAAGATATCGAAAAGCACGTTTTCTCAATCGAAAAAAGAAAGAAGGATGGTTACCACCATCGATTCAAAGCAGAGTGGATAATCAAATTCATTGGATTGAAACATTCCGCTCGTTATTACCTTCACCAAAAGTGATTGTCGAAGTAGGAAAATTTGATGCACAAAAACTAAAAAATCTTGACATACAAGGAATAGAATATCAACAGGGGGATGCCTTTGGCTTTTGGAATATAAGGTATTACGTGTTTGCGCGAGATCAATATACCTGTCAAATTTGTAAGAAAAAAGGTGGGATCTTGCATACGCATCATATCATCGAAAGATGCAATGGCGGTTCGGATATGGCAGATAATCTTGTAACCGTACATGAAGAGTGTCATCAAAAATTTCATCAAGGAATAATCAAGCATGTTTTCAAAAAACCAAAACAGTATAAAGAAACAGCTTTTATGAATATATTGCGTTTGCAAATCATGAAACGTTTGGATTGTGAGATTACGTATGGCAGTTACACTACACCAAGGAGAAAAGAACTTGGATTAGCCAAAACACATGCAAATGATGCCCTTGCGATTACGAATCCAACAAAATTACAAGAATATGATCAAAGCGGTGAATTTCGCATCAAGCAATTTAGAAAGAAAAAACGTTCCCTGCATGAAGCAACCGCAAGAAAAGGAAGAAAAACAAAGAATGCAAGTGCAAAACGGAACAATAAAAACACACCGCATGTAGATGGAATCTACTTAGGGGATAAAGTGAAAGTATTTGGACAAGTAGGGTTTGTGACAGGATTTACAGGGAAAATGGTATATGTACAAGATATCAATGGACAATATATACAAAATCCTTCTAAATCTTACAAGCAAGTGAAGATATCAGATATGGAATGTATACATCATACTAACAATTGGCAGTTCTTACAAATCAGTTAGGCTATGCCTAACCGAAATTCATCTCCACCTTATCGCTGGGCTCTTGCCCGTCACGCGCTTGAAGATGGGGACTTCTTTCGGAAATACGTTAAAAAAGCTTTTACATTTCAGCACTAACATATAAGCTAGAATAGAAAAGGCACTTCATATTTTATCCCGCTATTCGCGGGCAGTAAGACCCCCACCTCAAGATTGAGAGGCTAGGTGGGGGATGAAAAAGACCCTACGGATGGAAGTTTCACTTTATTTTTAAGAAATTTTGCAAGAATTTACTTCTTTTGAAGGAAATCTTCTTTTTTTAATCGAAAATCAAAATATATATTTATGTGGTAAAAACAGAGAGAGCGCGTTTTTATATTAATACGCTAGAAGAATTTCGCGTATATTTTGATGAAGAAACAATAATAGCAGCAGAAGCAACTTTCGAAAATTTGTTAAAATGGTGGGGGGAGAAACTAGCATGTCGAATTTAATGGTTGAAAATCAAACGAGGCAAGTAACTGTTTTTTTGGAAGAAGTAATCGAAGTGATTACAAAATATGTAAATAACCATACGTTACCCTTATTATTAGAAGAAACACCTGAAGGCGATGAACAGTATTTTGCTGGATTGTTAGCTTCAACTCGTCGTTTACTTGTATTTTGTGAAGAAGGGTTAGATGCTTGCGTCGTATTAATGAATAATAAGCCGTTTCGAAAAAATGCAGCGCAAAGAACGTTATATAAAATCTATCATCAAGTGATTGCAGAGTTTTTTTCACCGAAAAATGATTATTGGTATGAAAATAGCCGATCAGCTTATACGGGGAAGAATTCAATTGCGTTTCAAAAACAACCCCCTTTTTCTCTTGAACGAATGATGCAAGAGTTAGAATGGAAATTTCAAATGTTGCGTGAAGAGCTAGAATATTATGAGACAGACTATCAAACGAAAATGATACAAAAATATTAACTACTGTAAGAAGCTAGGTGATTCCTAGCTTCTTTTGCTTTTTCAAGCGTCATATCCGTTCATACTTTCGAATACATTTAAAAAGGATAGCGTTGATGGAGGTGTCATATGAGTCAGCAAGAAGTGTTTACTGATTACTTTCATGAAGTTGAAAGTTGGTGCGAAAGTGTTCTCCATGTATTAGATAGCCGGGCAACAGAAGTGTATGATGTTCATATGCTTGCATATAAAATTCAAATGCTATTAGATCGTATTAAAGAAAATGAATATGATTACGATGCAGAGTTTGTTTATGAAATTAGTGATGATGTCGAGCATATTCAACATTATTTACAAGAAGCGTTAATGTCTGATTCTGAACAATATGTATTATATGAAAGAAATTATGTAGAAGCTTCTGTACCAATTGGTGGACATACACTTCCGCCGCTTCCGTATCCTTATAATGCGCTAGAGCCTTATATCTCAAGGGAAATTATGATGCTTCATCACGATAAGCATCATCGTAGTTATGTGGAAGGATTGAATAAAGCAGAGAAGATGATGGCAGAAGCACGAAAAACAAATCAATTTGATTTAATAAAGCATTGGGAGAGAGAAGCCGCCTTCCATGGTTCTGGACATTATTTACACACTATTTTTTGGAACAATATGAAAAAAGATGGTGGTGGTAGCCCCCATGGAGACTTATCGCGGCAAATTGAAAAAGATTTTGGAAGCTTTTTGCGTTTTCAAAAACATTTTACAGAAGCGGCAGCGAAGGTGGAAGGCTCTGGATGGTCGATTCTCGTTTGGGCACCTCGTTCCGGGCGATTAGAAATTTTACAAAGTACACTGCATCAATTGTTTACGCAATGGGATACAATCCCTTTATTAGTACTTGATGTATGGGAGCATGCATATTATTTGCAGTATCAAAACCGAAAGGAAGAATATATTAAGAATTGGTGGAATATTGTCAACTGGGGTGATGTAGAGAAAAGGTTTCAAAGTGCAAAAGAACTTCAGTGGATACCATATTAGACGCATCGTGATGCGTCTTTTTATTTATCCCGCATTAACGGGCAGTAAGTCCTCTACCGCAACTTCCATTCATATTTTAAAAGTCCAAGCATACACTTGTACAAAAAGTGCCGAAAAGGACGTGAATATATGCGGGGAAGATCGATCATGATTGCACTTATTATATTATGTGCAAGTATGTTGCCAAATGATACATATGCACAAATGAAGGGTGTTAGTGCTCGTAATGCCGTGTTGATGGAGCAGCATTCGGGGCGTGTACTATATGGAAAGTTAGAGCATGAATCCGAAAAAATTGCGAGTATTACGAAGATTATGACCGCGCTTTTGGCAATTGAATCAGGGAAAATGAAAGAAAAGGTATCAATTAGCAATACGGCTGTTCGTGTGGAAGGATCGGCTATTTATTTAAAGCCGGGACAGAAAGTAACGTTAGAAGATTTAGTATACGGTTTAATGTTACGTTCTGGAAATGATGCAGCTCAAGCAATTGCAGAATATATTGGTGGAAGTACGGATGGGTTCGTCTATTTAATGAATGAAAAGGCCGCACAGATTGGAATGAAGGATACACATTTTTCTAACCCGCACGGTTTAGATGGAGATGGGACACATTATTCTTCAGCATATGATATGGCACAGTTAACACGGTACGCCATGCAGAATGAGACATTTCGTAAAATTTTTGGTACGAAAACGTACCAGTCGCAAGCGTGGGATTATCCATGGAAAAATAAACATAAGCTTGTTACATCTATGTACGAGTATGCAACAGGAGGAAAAACTGGGTTTACGAAAAAGGCAGGACGAACACTTGTAACAACTGCATCAAAAGATGGGCTAGATTTGATTGTTGTAACATTGCAGGCTTCGAGTGATTGGGACGATCATATGTATTTATTTAATGAAGGCTTTAAACAGTATATATCAACTACAGTACTGAAAAAGGGAGTACTTTCTGAAATTCAAGACAAAAAGTATAAAAATCATGTATATACGAAAAATGATTTGTTAGTTCCGCTAACAAAAGAGGAGTTTAAAAAGGTCACATTAAAAATTGAATTTGATAAAACAGCCAAGGTAACAGATGGAGAGAAAGTAGGTCGCGCCATTGCTTATCTAAATGGAGAAGAAATTGGGGAGCGTAATTTATTTTATAGTAAACGAAAGCTTATTGCGACAACAGGTTTGTTTTGGAGCGATTTTAAAGAAGTATTTTCACAAATGTTAGGTGTGAAAACAGATGGTTAATCTTGTCTGGGCTGCGATGGCGTTAATTGGTATTGTGTATGCAATGTTTAATGGAACGATGGAAGAAGTGAATAAAGCGGTTTTTGAAGGTTCAAAAAGTGCTGTAACTATTTGTATTGGACTGATTAGTGTTCTTGTTTTTTGGCTTGGTTTAATGAAAATTGCAGAAGAAGCGGGACTATTAAAGAAGCTTGTTGCATTGTGTATGCCTCTTGTAAAAAAATTGTTTCCAGAAGTTCCGAAGGATCATCCAGCGATGGGTTTTATTTTATCCAATATGTGGGCAAACTTTTTCGGTTTAGGAAATGCAGCTACACCACTTGGGATTAAAGCAATGGAACATTTAAAAGAGTTAAATGGGGGAAAAGACTTTGCGAGTCGTTCTATGATAACATTTCTTGCCTTAAATACATCGGCTATCACGCTTATTCCCACTACGGTTATTTCAATTCGGATGACATATCATTCTGCAAACCCCACTGAAATTGTAGGGGTAACCTTTATCGCTCAAGTGCTATCTATGATTGGTGCCATTTGGATTGATCGTTATTTTTACCGAAGAAGAAGTAGAAAGGAGAAGAAAAAATGAGTATCGTCAATATGATTTCTCTATGGGTGATTCCATGCGTGATTGGATTTATTCTATTATATGGGACGGTAAAAAAAGTACCGACATATGAGTCGTTTGTAGAAGGGGGAAAAGAAGGGCTTCAAATTGCTGTATCCATTTTACCATTTATGGTTGGTATGCTCGTTTCTATTGCCATTTTTCGAGCTTCAGGAGCGCTAGATGCAATGATTCATGTGATGAAACCAATGCTAGATATGATTCATGTGCCAGTAGAAATTGTTCCGCTTGCACTTATTCGTCCTATTTCTGGATCAGCAGGGTTAAGTATTACAACGGACTTAATTGCTACATACGGACCAGATTCGTTTATTGGGAGACTTGCTTCCACAATGCAGGGAAGTACAGATACGACTTTTTATATTTTAACAGTTTATTTTGGGGCGGTTGGGATTCGGAAAATGGGTGATGCATTAAAAGTTGGTTTATTTGCTGATTTAATTGGTATCGTATGTTCGATTGTATTTGTTTCACTTTTGTTTCAGTAATAATGATTCATTTTTCATTCAAATTGGACTATAATACGAATACAGCCACTATTAAGAATGCGCTTAATAGTGGCTTTTTTATGGATTATTTTTGACAAAAACGTGAACATTTGCCGTAAGAAAATGGAAGGAAGTGGACCATAATAAAGAAGAGAATCATACCGCATTCCTTTATTAGCTTACAAAGTTGGTAATGTTGTTTATGGTAAGTAAGGGGCATTGTCTACTAGGTTAGACAGTTGCCAAGTCCTTCTAATGAAGGTAAGATGAATTTGAGGTGAAGAAACGAAATGGAACGATTACAAAAGGTAATAGCACAAGCAGGTATTGCATCGAGAAGAAAAGCAGAGGAACTCATTCAACAAGGGAAAGTTAAGGTTAACGGAAAAGTCGTGACCGAACTAGGAACGAAAGTGAGTACGCAAGATAAAGTTGAAGTAAACAACATTCCTCTTGAAAAAGAAACACCTGCTTACTTTTTATTATATAAACCAACTGGTGTTATTTCGAGTGTAACAGATGATAAAGGAAGAAAAGTGGTCACAGATTTCTTTCCAGAAATTCCACAGCGCCTTTTTCCAATTGGTCGCTTAGATTATGATACATCTGGTTTAATATTGATGACAAATGACGGAGACTTTGCAAATATTTTAATGCATCCAAAATATAAAGTTGAAAAAACATATGTGGCAAAGGTAAAAGGTCCGTTAACTGGTGAAAAAATCCGTATGTTAGAAAAAGGTGTTATGCTTGAAGAAGGGAAAACAGCGCCTGCGCATGTGAAAATCCTTTCTTGGGATAAACGTAAAGAGGTTGCAATTGTACAATTGACAATTCATGAAGGAAGAAATCGCCAAGTGCGCAGAATGTTTGAAGCAATTGGCTGTAAAGTAATGAAATTAAAGCGTGAGCGATATGCTTTTTTAGAGCTAGGTAATTTACGTCCAGGGGATGCAAGAGAACTATCTCCTCATGAAGTAAAACAACTTCGTGCTCTTGCTTCAACGAAACCAAGATAGTACGGAGCAAGAGGTATGAAAGCTTCTATCAGTAAAGAAATCTTTGCTGATAGAAGTATATAAACAGAAAAGTTTAGTATGTGCTAAACTTCTTTATTTCGTTAAGAGAGGAGAGACACCATGAAGAATAATAGATTGTTATTTCGTATAATCATTTTGCTCATATTAGGAGGAGCATTAGGGTTTACATTATATCAAAACTTTTTTGCTGATAAAGAGGAAGTAAAAGTAGGAAAAGAAGCGCCAAACTTTGTTGCTACTGATTTAGAAGGGAACAAGATTACATTAAAAGATTTAAAAGGAAAAGGTGTTTTTTTAAACTTCTGGGGAACATGGTGTGGACCTTGCGAAAAAGAAATGCCATATATGAATGAATTGTACCCTAAATATAAGGAAAAAGGCGTCGAAATAGTGGCGTTAGATGCGGACGAAACAGAACTTGCTGTGAAAAATTTTGTGAATCAATACGGATTGAAATTTCCGGTAGCGATTGATAAAGGACAGGAAATTTTAAATACATACGGTGTAGGGCCATTACCAACAACATTTTTAATTGATAAGAATGGTAAGGTTGTTGAAAAAATTACAGGTACACAATCTAAAGAACAAATGGAAGAATATTTAAAGAAAATTACTCCATAAATGAGAAGAGTATAGAAGATATATTCGTGCTCTTGGTTAAGCAGGGTACTGTATTTGATTTCAGTACCTGTTGGTAAAATTCTGATTATTCAGTGAAAAACATTATGAAAAATAGATGCATAGAGAAAAGAAATGGCGGTGAGGAATTTGGAACAAATAAAGTGTGTTTGCGGTCATGTAAACCCAATCGGTACAATCTTTTGCGAAGCTTGCGGAAAGCCTTTTGAAGATGAGAAAGATACAGAACTATTAGATATGCGATATGAAGGAAGTGCACGGCGGTCTATTACGCATACAAAAACAGTTGTGGATAAAATTTGGAGTTTTTTCTCTTCCGTAAAAGTTGGAGTATGGCTTATTGTTATTACACTTATTGCATCTGGAGTGGGGACGATTTTTCCACAAGAGATGTATCTCCCACCAAATGTCACTCCGGGGGAATACTATGAACAGCAGTATGGTTTTCTTGGAAAATTGTATTACCAATTAGGATTTGATAATCTATATAGTTCTTGGTGGTATATGACTTTAGTGGCATCTATCGGGATTTCTCTCGTTATATGTAGTTTAGACCGAGTTATCCCTTTGTATAAAGCGCTGAAAAAACAAGGAGTAACAAGGCATCCGAATTTTTTAAAGAGGCAGCGGTTATACGGAGTAGCACTAGCAACAAAAGAAGAAGTTGAATGTGTTAAGGAAAACTTGAAAAAGAAAAAATACAATGTACAAGTGGAAAATGACAACATTCTAGCAGAAAAAGGACGCTTTTCTCGTTGGGGTCCATATGTAAATCATATTGGTCTTATTATTTTCTTATTTGGAACGATGCTTCGTTCTGTCCCTGGAATGTATGTAGATGAATCACTTTGGCTCCGTGACGGTGAAACGAAAGAAATTCCTGGAACGAATGGAAAGTATTATTTGAAAAGTGAAAAGTTCATTAAAGAAGTTTACGATAAAAGCAAAGAAAATGAAGTGTTTGATGATGCGATTGATCGAGTTGGAAATAAGAGGATTGCGAAAAATTTTCAAACAAATGTTGTATTGTATAAAACAGTTGGACAAAGTGTTGCTGGTCAACAGCCGAAGCTTGAGAAAGTGAAAGATTATAGCATTCGAGTGAATGAACCTCTTAAATTTGATGATTATGCACTTTACCAAGTAGATTTTAAAGAGGGCGAATTTAGTAAAATGTCTTTTTCTTTACAAAAGAAAGAAAGTGGCCAAAAATGGGGCCCAATTACAGTTGATCTAGCAAATCCAAAAGAAACATATGATTTAGGAAATGGATATTCTGTACAGTTGCTAAATTATTTTCCGGATTTTTACTTTGATGAAAGTGGAAAACCGAATACAAAATCGAAGCTACCTAATAATCCAGCGTTTGTTTTTAAAATGTTTACACCTGAAACACCTAATGGAGAAGTGAGCTTTGTTGGAATTCGACAAAATATAGAGGCAGAAGGAAACAATTTATACAAAATATCTTTTGCAGGTGTAGAAACTCGTAACGCTACAGCGCTTACAGTACGAAAAGATTCGACCCTTTGGATTATAGCTCTGGGAGGTCTTATTTTCATGATTGGTGTTATTCAAGGCATGTATTGGAACCATAGACGTATTTGGATACAACGGGTTAACAATGAATGGTGGATTGCTGGGCATACAAATAAAAATTGGTATGGTTTGCGAAAAGAGATAGAAAAAGTATTAGAAGGAACAAGCATTCCGCAGCCAAATGATAAAGTCAATGATAAAAAAATTAGTTAAGGTGGGGAGAGAGTATGGTAGAAATAAGTAGTAATTTCTTATTTGCTGCTTTCATATTGTATTTAATTGCAACGCTGTTTTTTGGAGGTGCGATTAAAGAAAAAGGGCGGAAGTGGGCAAACATTGGGATCAGTATTACTATTTTAGGTTTTGCTGCACAATCAGTCTACTTTGTTACGAGATGGATCGCATCAGGACATGCGCCAGTTAGTAATTTTTTTGAATTTGGGACATTTTTCGGCATGATGATGGTTGGTGCATTTATTATTATGTATTTTATATATAAGACAAGCATCCTTGGCTTATTTGCGCTTCCAGTTGCTATTTTACTCATTGCCTATGCAAGCATGTTTCCGAGGGAAATTACACCGCTTATCCCTTCATTAAAAAGCTACTGGCTACAGATTCATGTAACAACAGCAGCTGCTGGCCAAGCTATTTTAGCAATTAGTTTTATTGCGGGGGTTATATATTTATTGAAAAATGTGGATCAGTCAAAACGGAGCAAGCGAACATTTTGGCTGGAAACAGTGTTGTTTACCCTTATTTGTGTTATTGGATTTGTAGCTGTAACAACAGTTTTTTCAAGTATAAAATACGAAGCGAAATTCCAATGGATTGATAAAAATGAGCAGAAAGTAGAAATGGTGTATAATCTACCTGCTTTAGTCGGACCTCATGAAGGAAAGCTAGTCACATCCGACAAATTTGAGCCTGTTATAGAAACACCTGCTATTATTAATGCGAAAAAATTAAATACAGTGATTTGGTCGGTATTTATGGGAATTGGATTGTACATCCTAATAAGATTGATTTTACGTAAACGAGTAGCAGCAGCGATTCAACCAGTAGTAAAAAAAGTGGATAGTGATTTACTTGATGAAATTGGATATCGCTCTGTTGCCATTGGATTTCCAGTCTTTACGTTAGGCGCATTAATCTTTGCAATGATTTGGGCACAAATTGCATGGACACGTTTTTGGGGATGGGATCCAAAAGAGGTTTGGGCCCTTATTACATGGCTCTTTTATGCAGTCTTTTTACATTTACGTTTGTCTAAAGGGTGGCACGGTGAAAAGTCAGCGTGGTTGGCGGTAATTGGATTTGCAATTATTATGTTTAACTTTGTAGTGGTAAACTTAGTAATTGCTGGTCTGCATTCATATGCATAACAATAATTGAGGTTCAACGAGTTAAATCGTACGATTCATTATTGCTGGTTAGAATGAAACTTCCATCAGTGGGGGGCCATCCACCACTGATGGAAAGCTCTCACCAATCGGGCTTTTACGGGCAGTTATCCCCACCAATCTTCTTAAGAAAAGCGGAAGCGGCTCGCTCAGAATCGCAGGACGTTGGAGCACCCGACAGAGAGGCGNNATTCTAGCCGCTAGAGCTGGACAATGATTTTCTCTGCATCTTGAGGTGGGGGTCTTATTGCCCGCGAATAGCGGGATAAAATAGGAGGGTAATCGTCACTTTCCTATTTTATTTTTGTCAATTTCTTTTCTTTTTTGAGAAAAACATGACAAAGTATACGAGGATTTTGTAAAATGATGTCGAGGACAAAATATATTGTTCAGGAAACATACATATTTTTGGAAAAACTATGAACAAATTTTATTATTTTTGTGAAACATAATGTAAAGGTGAACTTTCAATCATGAAGGGTTTTGTCTATGAAAATGAGATAAGGATAACTTTCGGGCCCTATCCTTATCTCATTGGTAATTAGGGTCTCTCCCTCACTAGATTCAGAGAAATAGAAGGAAAGCGGGAGATAACTACTAGCATGCACTTGATTAGTTCAACGAGCCCTCAGTAGAAACCAAAGTTGAGGAAAGAGTCACTTTATTGGAGAAAGGTAGGTGTGAACCGTTGTGATATTTATATGTACAGCGGGTTGCAATGGAAAATGAATTAAAGATTTTAATTGTAGATGATGAAGATCGTATTCGTCGTTTGTTAAAAATGTATTTAGAGAGAGAGCAGTACATCATTGATGAAGCTGACAACGGTGAGACGGCATTAGAAAAAGCGTTGCAAAATGATTATGATCTAATTCTTTTAGATATTATGATGCCTGGAAAAGATGGTATTGAAGTGTGTAAAGGTATTCGTGAGAAAAAAGCAACACCGATTATTATGCTAACGGCAAAAGGAGAAGAAGTGAACCGCGTACAAGGATTTGAAGTTGGTACAGATGATTATATTGTAAAACCGTTTAGCCCACGCGAGGTTGTACTACGTGTAAAAGCTGTTTTACGTCGCTCAGTTACAACGACATTCTTTACGCAAGATACGACAACAAAAGATGTTATTGTATTTCCTCATCTTACAATTGATAATGATGCACATCGTGTTACAGCTGATAGAGAAGAAGTGAATTTAACACCAAAAGAATATGAATTATTACTATTTTTAGCGAAGGCACCTGATAAAGTATTTGACCGAGAGCAGTTATTAAAAGAAGTATGGCAGTATGAATTTTTCGGTGATTTACGCACAGTTGATACACATGTAAAGCGTCTGCGTGAGAAGTTAAGTAAAAAGTCAGCAGATGCAGCGAAAATGATTGTAACTGTATGGGGTGTTGGTTACAAGTTTGAGGTTGTGAACGATTAATGCTTTGGAAAAGTGTAGTAGGGAAATTATGGATGACGATTCTTCTCCTTGTTTCCTTCGTGCTTGGTTTTGTTGCCATTTTACTTTCGCAGTTTTTTGATAATTATTATGTAACAATGGGAGAAACAAGGCTTACGAATGTTGCAACGAGTGTTTCTGATTTAATAGAAGAGGGGACGGATGAGCAGACGATAGAACATATCGCATATAAATTCGCTGACCCTCTTTCGCGTATTATTATTGTGAAAGATAATAATGAAATATCTGCTTCTCCGGCACAACAAGGATTAGCAACGCTAACACTAACTGATTTGAAAAATGACAAAGAGTTACAAGCGGTATTTACAGAACGTAAAAAGGTACAAAAAATTAAAACCGTCCCGGATGAAAAAAATAAGAAAAATCCTGACAATGATATTATGATTGTGGGGGTTCCGTTAAAGTCTTCAAAAGATGGTGCGGTCTTTGTATATCAATCGTTACAAGTACCAAAACAAGGAATAGAAAAATCAACGGATTTTATCTTTTTATCTGCGGGGATTGCCATTATTTTAACAACATTCTTTGCTTTTTTCTTATCAACACGGATTACAGCTCCACTTCGTAAAATGCGCGAAGTAGCTTTTGAAGTAGCGCGTGGAAAATTTGATGCGAAGGTACCAGCGGTTTCGCAAGATGAAATTGGTGAACTTGCAACAGCTTTAAATCAAATGGGAAAACAATTGAAGTTTAATATTAATGCGTTGCAACAAGAGAAAGAACAGCTTTCTAGTATTTTAAGTAGTATGGCTGATGGTGTTATTACGTTAAATCAAGAAGGAGAAGTTGTTGTAATTAATCCGCCAGCAGAGCGTTTCTTACAAGTATGGTATGAAGAGAAAGAGATAGAGTTAAGTGTGAGTTTACCATCTGAGCTTGTTGAACTGTTTTATCTTGTTGTAGAAAGTGAACAGCAACAAGTGATAGAAATTAATTTAGAAAAAGGTAATTATGTTGTACTGATGACGCCGCTGTATAATCAGACGAAGATTCGCGGTGCTGTTGCGGTACTTCGTGATATGACGGAAGAACGTCGTCTTGAAAAAATGCGTAAAGATTTTATTGCAAACGTATCACATGAATTACGTACACCAATGGTTATGCTGCAAGGATATAGTGAAGCAATTTTAGATGACATTGTTCAAACGAAAGAAGAAGTGCATGAGTTTGTGCAAATTATCTATGATGAATCTGTACGCTTAGGCCGACTCGTAAATGAATTATTGGATTTAGCTCGAATGGAAAGCGGTCATGTAGAATTACATATATCGGAAGTAGATATTGTTCCATTTGTTGAAAAGATTGCACGAAAATTCCAAGGGATAGCGAAGGAAAAAGGAGTGCAGTTAGTAGTTGATTTTCGTACTTCTGTAGAGCGGCATTCTTTTGATCCAGATCGCATGGAACAAGTGTTAACAAATTTAATTGATAATGCTTTAAGACATACAAATACAGACGGTAAAGTATCACTTATTATTGATGAGAAAAATAACGGAATTGTATTCGAAGTTGAAGATTCTGGCGTTGGTATTCCGGAAGATGATATTCCATTCTTATTTGAACGGTTTTATAAAGCAGATAAGGCCCGTACACGCGGAAAAACAGGTGGTACAGGGTTAGGACTTGCGATTGCAAAAAATATTGTGCGAGGACATGATGGTAAGATTACAGTGTCGAGTGTAGTGGATAAGGGAACAACATTCTCTGTATATTTGCCAACATGAGTATGATGAAATTATATGAGAATTTTTAAGCTTATCTTTTTGATAAGCTTTTTTTTATGAACAAAAAAAAGGAATGTTAGTATAAATGAAGAATGCAAAAGAAAATAAGGAGGGAAAACATGAAACTGTATACAAAAACAGGTGATAAGGGACAAACAAGTCTTATTGGAGGGCGTGTAGATAAAGATCATTTGCGTGTAGAGGCATATGGAACAATTGATGAGACGAATTCGTTTATTGGACATGCAATGATATTGCTAAAGGGTGAATTGTTTCAAGATATCCATCAAGAACTTGAAACAATTCAGCATGAGTTGTTTGATTGTGGAGGGGATTTAGCAATTGTGAAGAAAAAAATCCCGTATAAAGTAACAGAAGACATGATTACTTTTCTAGAGGAAAGGATTGATGTATATACTCAAGAGGCACCACCACTTGAGCGTTTTATTTTACCAGGAGGAAGTCAGGGGGCGGCTATTATTCACATTGCACGTACTGTTACACGAAGGGCAGAACGTAGTATTGTTTCTTTAAAGAAACAGGATGAGATTAATGAATATGTTTTGCAATACGTAAATCGATTATCGGATTATTTATTTGCAGTTGCAAGAGTTGTGAACGCTCGTTCTAATGTGAAAGATGTAGAATATGAGAGAAGTGCGATTGTATTTCGAGATAAGGAGGAGAAGAAAGAGAAATAGGCTCTTTCTTTTTTTGTATACTTTTTCCTATAATCAACCACAATAAAGACAGTGTGATTGTTATTTAGAAAACGGAGGATTTATAATGAAAGCTTTAAAAATCATTTTGCTTTTCTTTTGTGTCTTTTTTGTAGCACAAACAGAAGGTGTTGCTGAAGAAAAGCGGTGGGCATGGCCAGTAGAGGGGAGAATTAGCGATTATTTTGGAACGAGAAACGGAAAACATTTTGGCATTGATATTGCTGCACCGATTGGCACTTCAATAGCTGCTATGCAAGATGGTGTTGTGACAAGATCTTATTTTTCTGATAGTTATGGGCATGTTGTGTTTATTAAACATGAAGGTTATGAAGCTGTATATGCTCATATGAATAAACGACTTGTGAGAGAGGGAGATGCAGTTTTAAAAGGGCAAAAAATTGGTCAAGTAGGGAATACAGGACAATCGAATGGTGCTCACTTACATTTAGAAGTTCATAAAGGGGCTTGGACGGTAGCGAAAACAAACGCAGTGAATCCGCTGCAAATGATTCAAGAAAAGCCTAATACGGTAGCGTCTGCTTCTGTATACGTTGTGCAAAAAGGTGATACATTGGTCAGTATTGCTAGGAAGTTTGGTACAACTGTTGAAGAATTAAAAGTGAAAAATTATTTGCAAAAAGATACTATTTATCCGTCGCAAAAATTACATATTAATTGAAAAAGAGCTAGGAAGACTAGCTCTTTCGCTTTTTACCAAAAAATAAAGATACATGCAAATCCAGCAATTATTAAATAGCTATAATAATAAAACACTTTAGCTCGCGTTTTTTCTTGTGTTCTAAATAAGACAAGAGTAGGTTCAATAAGACCAATAGCGAAACAAAGAAGACCGAGCAGCATACAGCCGATAGACAGCGAATAGAAAGCAAGTTGAATTTGAAATGGGAGAATAAATTGTAATAAAAATGCAATAAGTACAGTATAGCAAATACTCCCAATATACATATTCAATGTTGTATTAGATCGATAACCAGGCAGTTTTTTTAAAAATGATCTAGAAACAATTTCCGTTTCTAGAGATGTATAAGTTTGAATAATTTCTTCAGCCTTTTTTCCTTGATGAAAAAGAGAAAGAATCCAATTGCGTTCTCCTTGAAAGACAAAATGAGTTTTTGTTAAATAATGATCAATTTTGACTTTTTTCCAGCTTTTCCATGGATGTCGTTCACAAAGTTTTAGTTTACTGTCTGAATTATTATCATATTGATATACACTAATGCCATCTTCATCAAAAGCAGCATAATATGTATCTCTTGAGAATTTACCTGAGTCAAGAGGACAATAGAACAGCAATTCCTTTTTTAAATAAAAGTATTCTTTGCGAAGATTTTTTTTCATAATTTCTCGAATAGGCAGTTTTTTTTCTTTACTCATGACATTTCCTCCATTGTAAGAAAATGCTGTTTTTCTTAACAATATCATATCTTATCACTTTCAAGTATAAATGGCTAGAGAATTGTAGACAAAAAAGAATAAACACGAAAATCTGTTCTTTTTTGTCATATTATATACTTATTATTAGAGTGTCATATAATTAACTATGATGGGTGGGGAATAAAGAAATTTTCCCTAGGTGAAAGTTTTTTTATTTCCCACCCATCTTCTTTGTTTTCTCTGAAATTTGAAGGGAGGACTTACTGTCTGTTAATGCGGGATACATTTTACTAAGGATAACCTTGACTGTTAAGTATAGAAAGGTGTTGTACAATGTGATTGGAAAAGAAGCATTTTCATTCACATTGTTTTAAAAGTATTGTATAATGATGAGGAAAATAGAATATCGGTCTATCTTCGGGGCAGGGTGAAAATCCCGACCGGCGGTGATGAACATGTATTTTTGTTCTAAGCCCGCGAGCCGTTAAGGCAGGATTTGGTGCGATTCCAAAGCCGACAGTACAGTCTGGATGGGAGAAGATGGAGGTTCAAGCGTTCAAAAAACATAAATATTTGAACGTCTGTTTGATGTGCCTAAAATTTCTCCCTTTGCGTTTCGGACGCGAAGGGTTTTTTCGTGCAAGAATATATTTAGGCATAGCGGAGCCTTTCCACTTTCCATGAGATGATCGATGGAAAAGGAGAGAGAAACATGAAACAAAAGAAGAGTGTAGTACAAATGGTGAGCGTCGCGATGTTGAGCAGTATTGCGTATCTATTAATGATGCTGGATTTTCCACTTCCAGGGCTGCCGCCGTTTTTGCAAATTGATTTTAGTGATGTTCCAGCATTAATTGCAGCCATTATGTTTGGGCCAATTTCAGGTGTAATTGTAGAAGGGATAAAAAACGTCCTGTATTATGGTATTCAAGGAGATTTAACGGGCGTACCTGTAGGAGAAGTAGCAAATTTTGTGGCTGGATGTCTCTTTATTCTTCCGGCATCTCTTTTATTCCGTAAACATCGCACAGTGAAAAGTTTAACAACAGGATTGATGTTAGGAACAGTTTGTATGTCACTTATTATGAGTGTACTCAATTATTTCATCATTTTTCCAGCTTACACTTTGTTCTTAGGCCAACCTGCTATGTCTAGTGAGGCAATACGTCAAATAATTGTAGCGGGAATTTTACCTTTTAATATAATTAAAGGAATTGTAGTAACAATTATTTTTGTTCCTTTATTTTCTCGATTAAAAGTATGGGTATTTGCGAAAATGAAAAATGCATAAATAGAAAGTTTTGCATCAGTGGAATTTTTTCTGCTGATGCTTTTTTATTTCGCGTTTAAGGGCAATAAGAGTTTGTTTGATGGGAATGACCACTAAGTTTAGGGTGAGTGACTATTGAAAGTTGCACCTTATAGAAGAAAATAAAGTGTAAAAAAATACCCCTCACTATTTGAGGGGTATTTTTTGAAGTCAACAATAAGACTATTCAAATTTTAATGCGTCACCGTCGAATGCTTCATCTGCCACTTTGATAGAATCAGTTGGGCAGCCTTCGAATGCATCCATCATATCATCGATTAATACATCTGGGATTTCAACGATACCTTGGTTATCGTCTAGTGTTACGAATGCAATACCTTCATCATCGTAATCATAAATGTCCGGCGCAGCTGCTCCGCAAGCTCCACATGCAATACAAGTATCTTTGTCAACGATTGTATATTTTGCCATTTTGTATACCTCCTAAATAATATGTATATGTATATAAGAACACTGATGAAAAATTATAACCTTATTGTAAAACGGTTTTTGAAACTTTTCAATACAAAGTTATAATGATAATTCTTATCAATTGAGTGTGTCAATTAATTTCTATAGTTGTACATAATTTCTTAAAAATATCTAAATAAGATGCATTTTGTTACAATGAAAGTAGAAGTAGACTGAAAGGGTGGAAGAAGCGTTGCAGCTACAATATACTGTACTATACTGTTTAAAACAATTAAAAGGTGAACGAACGGTTTCTTCTATTTATCACCTTTTAAAAGGAAAACGTTCTTCGCAAACATTGCAAGATGGGAATATGTTTCATCTTTCCTTTTTGTTTAGTGTATATAAATCTTTAAGACGTCATGATTATGATAAACAGATTGAAGCATTATTAAACAAGCAACTTATTACATGTGTACATGAAAATACTTACATTTTATCTGAAATGGGAGAGAAACAACTAAACGAATGGGAAGAACTCTTTTCTTTCCCGAAATATTTACATGGTTTGCAATACGGTGAACTTGGAGAAAGTTTTTGGAAAAGGTTATCCTTGATTGTGCAAACTGTATCTAATTTGCAACAGAGATATGTAAAGTTCCTTCCAATTCAGCAAGATACAGAAATTACGATGTGGGTAAAACGATTTATTATGAATTCTTCTGTTTCAAGAGGACAATTAGCGGAACAGTTATATAAAGAAATAAATTCAATATTAATGTATGTTACCTCTCTAGAAGCAACCATTTTCGTATATCGTCTAACAGGATACCATCGTATTGGTTATACAACAAATCAACTTGGAGATATGATGAAGCAAGATCCGTTTCGAGTATATCTTTTATTTTGGGGAACGACTCATTTCATTATTCAACATGTACAAAATCATCAACAAAAGTTTCCGTTATTGGCACAAATTATCGCGTATCCGAATGAAAAAGCAGATTTATTTAGTATATCAACACAAAAAACATATCAGCTATGGAAACAAGGACGAAATATGGAGGAAATTGCTAGGATAAGAAAATTAAAAGTTGCGACAATTGAGGATCATATTGTAGAAATTGCATTGCGTGAAAAAGAATTTCAGGTGGAGCAATTTATAGAAAAAGAAAAAATAAAGCAAATACAGAAAATGATTGAGGAGTTACAAACGCGGAAGCTGCGAGTCTTAAAACAAACTGCTGGAGAGCATGTTTCCTATTTTGAAATTCGTCTTGTATTAGCGCGAGTAGGGGGATTGCATGAAGCTTGAAGATATTTTATATCAGTGGTTTGGATACCGGATATTTCGGCCAGGGCAAAAGGAAGTCATTGCAGACTTATTAAATGGAAATTCTGTTGTAGCGATGCTGCCAACCGGAGGCGGGAAATCTCTCTGTTATCAGCTTCCAGGACTTATACAAGACGGAACGGTACTCATTGTTTCACCGTTATTGTCATTAATGGAAGATCAAGTTACACAGTTAAAATACATGGTGAAAAATCAAGTTATTGCCTTTAACAGCTTTCGAACAATGGCAGAGAAAAAAGAAGCTATGCGGCGATTACATTCCTATAAATTTATATTCGTGTCTCCTGAAATGCTGCAATCAGATGTGTTACTAAAAGAATTAAAAAAAATTCGTATCTCTTTATTTGTTGTGGATGAAGCACATTGTATTTCTCAATGGGGATACGATTTTCGAACGGATTATAAAAAGTTAGATCAAGTTATTGCATCGATAGGCTATCCTACGGTTCTTGCTTTAACAGCTACTGCTACAAAAGAAGTATTACAAGATATTATTGAAAGTTTAAATTTGAAAGATGTGAGGCAGCATTTATATTCGATTGATCGTCCTAATATTGCGATGAAAGTAGAATTTGTACAAACCATTCAAGAGAAAAAAGAAGTGCTGTTATCTCATGTGAAATATTTACAAGGTCCTGGTATTATTTACTGTTCGAGTAGAGCTTGGACTGAACGTCTTGCAGCGTATTTAAGGAGTGAAGGTATAGAAGATGTTGCGCATTATCACGGTGGAATGGAACATGAAGAACGGATGTTAATTCAGCAACAATTTATGAATGATCAACTCCAACTGGTTGTTTGTACAAGTGCATTTGGTATGGGAGTAAATAAGCAAAATACACGCTATATTATTCATTTTCATTATCCGACAAATATAGAGTCTTATTTGCAAGAAATCGGACGGGCAGGTAGAGATGGAGAGCCAAGCATTGCCATTTTACTATGTAGTCCGCTTGATCATGAGTTGCCAATCTCCATTATTGAAGAAGAATTACCAAATGAACAACAAATCCGCTTTTTGTTTTCTTTATTACGAGAAACAATGTTTCAAACCCAAGTATTACCGTTAGAAAGTGTAGAGGAAATTTGCTACAATGCAGCAGGATTGAGTGAACAACATTGGCGATTTGTTCGGTATCATTTTGAAAAGATGAAAATCATACAAAATAGGGAATTGATGATTGGATCTTTATCAGATGAAGTGGCGCAGAAGTTAATTACAGAAGTAAAAATTCGACTTTATAATAAGTATGGTCAACTAGAAACAATGAAAGAATGGATGCGACAAACAAATTGTAAAAGAGAGTCGATTCTTTCTTATTTTGGATATGTAAAGGAAATACAGCCGAAAAATTGTTGTGATTATTGTGGAATTCATATAGAAGATTATAAAAAAAGACAAGCAAGAGAACCTGTTTTCGACTATAATTGGGAAACAGAGTTGCAATTGCTCTTCGGATTCAGAACGGAGGAATGATGCATATACGCAAGGTAAGTATTGAAGACATGAGTCTAAAAGAAATCCGACTTAATTTATATATTACGCAAGCAATTATTATATGTATTGGAATAATATTAGCTTATATATTATTTCCGAGTATGGACGCATTTCTAGCTCTATGGAAATGGGATTTTTCATCTATTTTCCTAATAGGTGGGGGAGTTGCTTGTATTATCGTTTTACTTGATTATATTGCGATGCATCTTTTTCCTGAATCATGGTTTGATGATGGTGGAATTAATAATCGTATGTTCCAAGGGATGTCTGTTTTCAGTGTATTTGTTGTTACACTTTTAATTGGAATAGCAGAAGAATTTTTATTTCGTGGTGTAATACAAACGTATTTTGGCTTAATTTTCTCGAGTGTTATATTTGCGGTTTTGCATATTCGTTATATTACTAAGCCATTTTTATTTTGTTTTGTATTGATGATTAGTGTTGTATTTGGTTATGTGTTTCAATGCACAGGTAATTTATTAATTACAATTTTTGCGCATTTTTTAGTCGATTTCATAATGGGATTGCAATTAAGAAATTCAACGGAAGGTGGTGGTGACCAAGATGATGAGGCAGACAACGGAATTTGAAGAGGATTTGAAAGAATCGACGCAAACAAAAGAAGAGGGTTTACCACCGCGTAGTGAAGTTCATAAAGACAAGAAAAAATCAAAATTTAAAATAAAACACTTTTTTGTTCGAGTCTTAACATTGTTATTTATCCTTCTACCGATTGGGATTTTATGGTATACAGAACGTTATGTTGAGGGGAAGAAAGCAGAATCAAGTACTAATTCTGAAAAAAGCGCATTTGAGGTTATCTTTTTTGATTCAAACAAGAAGACAGATAATGAATCAAAATCATCACCATCACAGAATTTTCAGTTTCATACAGTGAAAGAGGGAGAAACGCTCGAAAATATTGCGAAAAAATATTTTCCGAATGAAGATGGGATAGCGATTATAAAGAAATATAATGAAATAGGAGAAGAGGTAGAGCCGGGACAAGTGTTAAAAATTCCGGCGAAGACAGAATCAAAACAGAAAAAATAAAGTGAACCTTCCGTCAGTGGGAAAATTTACTGCCTGCGAATAGCGGGATGAAGAAAAAACCTTCTACAGAAATAGAGGGTTTTTCTTCACTTATTGGGGTGATGTGTTATTGTGTGGTTAAATTTTATTAAGAGGAAAGATGAGGAAAATGTATGGCTTGGGGATTACTAAGTTGTTTCATATTATGCGTTGTGATTGTTTGCTTCGTTATGATGTATAGAGAAGCGATGCGTAATACATTGTTGGAACACACCATATCGTTTGCGGAGTTTCCAATTAGTTTTGGAGAAGTACGAATTTTTTTTATTTCGGATATTCACAGAAGAACGATTTCTCAATCTTTAATACAGCAAGTGAAGGGGAAAGTAGATCTTGTTATTATAGGTGGAGATTTAGCTGAAAAAGGGGTACCACTAACACGGATAGTTGATAATATTAAACGGTTAAATGAAATGGGACAAGTGTATTTTGTTTGGGGGAATAATGACTATGAAATTGATTTTCACGAATTAGATGCGTTGCTGCTTCAAAATGGAGTGAAAATTTTAGACAATACAGGGATCTTATTTGAATCAGAGTTTGGAGAAAAAATGTGGTTACTAGGTGTTGACGACGTGAGTTTGAAACGCGATCGTTTAGATTTGGCATTAGCAGACTGTGAAGAAGAGGGATTTCGTATTCTTGTGAGTCATAATCCTGATATCGTATATAAATTAAATGGAACAGAAAATATTTCCTGTGTATTAAGTGGTCACACGCACGGTGGACAAATTCGGTTATTTCATGCTACACGTTTTTTGAAAGGTGGAATTTATGAATATCCACATACGACTTTGTTTGTAAGTAATGGATATGGGACAACACTTGTGCCGTTGCGTTTTCGTGCTCCTGCACAAACGCATTTGATTACATTACAAAGGAAAAATTGACGTTGTTTTTAAGGTGGGAAGAGATATGCCAAGTTCAATAGGTAAATATAACATTAAAGTGGTATCAAATATGCTCGGTATACATCCAGGAACATTGCGGGCTTGGGAAAGACGGTATCAAATCATTGCACCGAAGCGTAATAATGCTGGCCATCGATTATATACAGAAGAACATGTTCAAATATTAAAGTGGCTTATTGACAAAGTGAATCAAGGATTTACCATTGGACAAGCAGTTAGTTTATTAGAAAATAATCAATTACAAAATCACAATTTATCAGAAATAGAATATAATAAAGTAGAACTTTTAGTAGACGATATCCTTTATTCTTTGTTAAAATTTGATGAAATACAAGCTCTTGAGTTACTGGATGAAGCTTTTAGTATTTTTTCTATAGATAAAGTGATTGCAGATGTGTTCGTAAAATTGCTTGTAAGATTAAAAGATATGCGCTGGAACGAAAAAATAACAAGTGCAGAGGAATGGTATGCGACTTCATTTTTACGTTCGCGTATCGGAATGATTTATTATAGTATGCCCATCAATACCGGACTACCAAAGGTGGTTTCTATATGCGCTCCAGGGGAATTATGTGAACTTGGATTATTTATTTTTACAACATATTTGCGCCGAAAAGGTTATCCAGTAATCTATATTGGGACAGGCATAGAAGAAGCTGATATTGATGATGTAATCAAACGAGTAAATCCTAAAATCTTATTTATTTCTTGTACAATAAAAGAAAATGTAATGGCAAGTGTTCAGCTTGCAAAGAGATTACATCAACAATATGCAAACCTTTGTGTCGGTCTTTGTGGTTTTGCCTTTGATTTTTCTTCTAATGAAGAAGACGAAGAGGTTCGTAACTGGTTTGTTGGGAATACGAAAGAAGAATGGGATGAATGGTTAAAAATGTCAGAGTAGTTGTTCGGAAAGAACCATCTATTTTCTGTTTCATATAATAAAAATTAGATGCAACGGTTGCGTAAGGAGGTTACGGGATGAGGCTGGAACGTTTAAATTACAATAAAATTAAAATCTTTCTGACGTTCGATGATTTGTCAGAACGTGGACTTACGAAGGAAGATTTATGGAAAAATGCGCCGAAAGTACAACAACTGTTTCGAGATATGATGCAAGAAGCGAATAAAGAGCTCGGCTTTGAAGCGGATGGTCCAATTGCAGTAGAGGTGTTTTCGTTACAGGCACAAGGTATGGTTGTTATTGTTACGAAAGAAAATCAGCAGTCAGATACGGAAGATGAATTTCAAGATGAATTTATTGAAATGCAAGTTACTCTTGATGAGAGTGAACATATATTATATGAATTTACTTCATTGGAGGATGTAATTGCATTAGCGGGCCGTTTATATAGTCTTGGAGTAACGGGTGGAAAGCTTTATGTGTGGGAAAATCGTTTTTATTTATGGTTAGAAGAAGATTCTACTATGTTATTGAAAGAAGATATGATTGCCATTTTGGCAGAGTTTGGAAGCTCTTCTACAATTACAATTTATCGAATGATGGAATATGGAAAAGAACTCATGGCGGATGAAGCGATTGAGCAAATATATAAGTATTTTATCGCAAAAGAAAACCTCAGCTAAGTGATACAGTTGAGGTTTTTCTTTATTTAAAATATGTAATCATTATATAAAAACATTAATCTTTAAAGTATTTTGCTTTTCTAAAAAGAATAAAAAGACTATAATGATGTTGAAAACGTTTGCAAACAATAAAAAGGTTTGTATATATTTGTTAGCGTTTTCTCTTGCATTCCTATTTTAAGAGTGTATACTAGGCAATGAAGGTTTACTAAACAAGTGAAATTACAGGGGGTTTACTTACTATGGTAGCCGAAAAGGGAGCACAAACACAAACACAACAAAGAGAACAACATTTTGAATTATTGAATTCGACGCAAATTGTTATTAAAGAAGCCTTAGAAAAACTGGGTTATCCAAACGAGGTATATGAATTACTTAAAGAACCAATTCGTATGATGACAGTGAAGATTCCAGTTCGTATGGATGATGGAACTGTTAAAATATTTACAGGATATCGTGCTCAGCATAATGATGCTGTTGGTCCAACAAAAGGTGGTATCCGCTTTCATCCAAATGTAACGGAAAACGAAGTAAAGGCACTTTCGATTTGGATGAGCTTAAAATGTGGTATTGTTGATCTACCATATGGTGGGGGTAAAGGTGGTATCATTTGTGATCCACGTGACATGTCTTTCCGTGAGCTAGAAAGATTAAGCCGTGGTTATGTAAGAGCAATTAGCCAAATCGTAGGTCCAACGAAAGATATTCCAGCTCCAGATGTATTTACAAATTCACAAATTATGGCATGGATGATGGATGAATATAGTCGTATTGACGAATTTAATTCACCTGGATTTATTACAGGTAAGCCGCTTGTATTAGGCGGGTCTCATGGCCGTGAGACAGCGACTGCAAAAGGCGTAACAATTTGTATTCGTGAAGCAGCGAAAAAACGTGATATTGACATTAAAGGTGCACGAGTTGTTGTACAAGGATTCGGAAATGCAGGTAGTTTCTTAGCGAAGTTTATGCATGATGCGGGAGCAAAAGTAATTGCGATTTCCGATGCTTACGGTGCACTTCACGATCCAAACGGCTTAGACATTGATTACTTATTAGATCGTCGTGATAGTTTCGGTACAGTAACGAAATTGTTTAATAATACAATTTCAAATAAAGAATTATTAGAGCTAGATTGTGATATTCTAGTACCAGCTGCAATTGAAAATCAAATTACAGAAGAAAATGCAGCAAATATTAAAGCGAAAATTGTTGTAGAAGCAGCGAATGGCCCTACAACGTTAGAGGCAACAAAAATTTTAACAGAACGTGGCATTTTACTTGTTCCAGACGTATTAGCGAGTGCTGGCGGTGTAACAGTTTCTTACTTTGAATGGGTACAAAATAACCAAGGTTACTATTGGACAGAAGAAGAAGTAGAAGCTCGTTTAGAAAAAGTAATGGTAAGCTCATTTAATTCTATTTACGAAACGGCGCAAGTTCGCAAAGTGAATATGCGTTTAGCAGCTTATATGGTTGGTGTTCGTAAAATGGCAGAAGCAAGCCGATTCAGAGGTTGGGTATAAACCGATTATTGAATATGCAAACCGTAATTTCCTGTAAAGGAGGTTGCGGTTTTTTTTGTTGTAATTATATTGTTGGATCGGTCATTGTAGTTGTATGGACATTAGTTGTATTGCTTATCCTGTAAAAGCCCGCGATCAGCGGGGGATGAAGAAAACCCCCGCTGATGAAAGTTTCGTTTTATGGGTTATATGAATTTGTAAAAAACATTAAAAGAACACTTGTTCTAACAGAACGTTTGTGCTATACTCTTCTTAGATAGAAAAACGGAAACAAAAAAAGTGAAACTTCCATCAAGGTCCCTGATGGAAAGCTCTCACCAATCGAATAAAGGAGAGACTAGAATGAAAATGACTGCACAACAACGTTTTGTAATGCCAACAAATGTAATGGGAAGAGTTGAAAATTTACGCAAAAAGCATGTGAAACGCTCTTCCTTCCTACATACAGTGAATCGTTTCTTTGGTTTAGAAACGAAGCAAGATGAAATTTGGTTTTATGGTTTTTATTCGGTGGCAGTAAGCATAATTTTGTTTATGGTATTTGCTTCAAATATGATGGATTTTCTGCTTTCATAATAATGTTTGCGATAGAGACACATCATCTGAATACATATAAGATTAGGAAGATAATTTTATAAGAGCGGAGATGATGTGAATGGCGAAGTTTCCTATACAGCGAAATTATATTAAACACGGAGGCTCTCGACCTGGAATTCGACTTTCAAAAGTTCGTTTTGTTGTTAGTCATGATACTGGGAATCCAGGCAGTAATGCAATTGGAAATCGAGATTATTTTAATGAAATACAACCAAAAGCTTCAGCTCATACATTTATTGATGATAAAACCATACTAGAGATTATTCCGATTAATGAGGTAGCCTATCATGTTCGGTACAATGTTCCGACGGATAATGAAATATATGGCTACAATGCTAATAGCGCAGCAATTGGCGTTGAACTTTGCTACGGAGGAAATATAAATTTTTGGAATGCATATACGCGTTTTACTTGGTATCATGCATATTTGTGCCATAATTTCGGTTTAAATCCAAAGACAGATATCGTTTCGCATAAAAAGCTTGACCCTGCTCGTAAAATCGATCCAGAACGTGTATTAAATAATCAAGGTATACCTTTTAAACAGTTTTTAGCGGACGTCTATCGCATGTACGTATCGTATAGATGACAAATATATGAAAAATGAATACAATAAAGATAGGTGCCTACTGCTGAAAGTAGGTTTTTTCTTGTTTTTAATTGTTTATTTGGATAGAGAGTAGAAGACTAGGAGATGAGCTTTACATGCAAAAAGAAACAGCAATTATTATCGGAGGCGGACCCTGCGGATTAGCAGCAGCGATTGCCATGCAAAATGTTGGGATTAATCCACTTGTCATTGAAAAAGGAAATATTGTTAATGCAATCTATAATTACCCAACACACCAAACATTTTTTTCTTCTAGTGAAAAACTAGAGATTGGTGGTGTTGCTTTTATTACAGAAAACCGTAAGCCTGTTCGGAATCAAGCATTAGCATATTATCGAGAAGTAGTAAAACGAAAATATGTACGTGTGAACGCTTTTGAACGAGTAGAAGAAGTACAGAAAGAAGAGGATTTCTTTCTTGTTAAAACAGTAAAGAGTGACGGTAAACAAGGACAGTACAAAGTAAAATACGTTATCATTGCAACGGGGTATTATGATAATCCTAATTATATGAATGTTCCTGGAGAAGAGTTAGAAAAAGTCGCACATTATTTCAAAGAAGGACATCCTTATTTTAATCGTGATGTTGTAGTGATAGGTGGAAAGAACTCAAGTGTAGATGCGGCATTAGAGCTTGTAAAATGCGGAGCACGTGTGACGGTTTTATACCGAGGTCAAGTGTATTCTCCAAGTATTAAACCATGGATTTTACCAGAATTCGAAGCGTTAGTTCGTCAAGGTACGATAAAAATGGAATTTGGTGCACATGTAAAAGAAATTACAGAATATACAGTTACGTATACAGTAGGAAACGAAGAGTATACGATTTCAAATGACTATGTGTTTGCCATGACAGGCTATCATCCAGATCATGGTTTTTTAAGGGAAATGGGTGTAGAAATTGATTCTGAAACAGGAAGACCATTGTATAAAGAAGAAACGATGGAAACGAATGTGGAAGGGATTTTTATTGCTGGTGTAATTGCTGCTGGTAATAATGCGAATGAAATTTTTATAGAAAATGGACGGTTTCATGGCGACGTGATTGCGAAAACCATTGCAGAGCGAGAACAGTGAATATTTGTAAATAGAATAATGAAAACACCTTCGTCTAATTTTAACGTTAGGAATTAGACGAAGGTGTTTTTTGTTACAATCATATTTTAGTGTTTAAACATAGCTTGAATTTCGGCTTGCTCTTTTGTTACTTCTAGTCCAACAAGCAACTTAATGCGTGCTTTTTGAGCATTTAAACCATATGTGAAGATAACACCCATATTTTTCAATTGTTTGCCGCCACCCTCATAAGAATATACATCTTGGACAATGCCGTTGAAGCAGCGAGAAACAAGAACAACTGGAATATCTTTATCTATTAAACGTTGCAGTGCAGGAAGTGTGCGTGGCGGTAAGTTTCCTTGTCCAAGTGCTTCGATGATAATACCATCAATCGGTAGCTGCTCAATTGCAGCTAATAACGTATCATCCATACCTGCATATGCCTTTAATACGACAACGTTTTTTGTAATTTGTGTTACGGCATATTTTTCGTGATGTACTAATGCTTGGTGAAAGACAACGCCGCGCTTTGTCACCATTCCAACTGGACCATATTGTGGACTTTGGAATGTTGCTACATTACTTGTATGTGTTTTTGTCACATTCGTTGCACAATGAATTTCATCGTTTAATACGACAAGGACACCTTTTCCTTTTGCTTCTTCACTACTAGCAACTTTAACTGCTGATAAAAAGTTATATAAACCGTCCGCACCTAGTTCATTACTTGAACGCATTGCTCCTGTCACGATAATTGGTACATCGGCTTGTACAGTTAAGTCAAGAAAATAAGCTGTCTCTTCCAACGTGTCTGTTCCGTGTGTAATAACAACCCCCTGCACGTTATCGTTCTTAACCTTCTCATCAATCATGACTTGCAATTGCAGCATTTCATTTGGTGTCATGTGAGGAGATGGAAGATGAAAGACATCTTCAACAATTAAATCGATATCTTCTTCTAAATTTGGAATGAATTTTAAAAGCGGATTTTGTGCGCCTGGCTGAACAACTCCAGTTTCTTTATCTTCCTCCATCGCAATTGTTCCACCAGTGTGTAAAACAAGAATTTTTTTCAATGCCTTTACCCCTCTCCAATCAATGAAAATACATTAAGAACATAACATGATTTGATTGAATTCGACAATGGAAAAGTATAAAACTTATAAGAGATTATCACAATGAAAATAAAGTGAAATTTCTAACAGTTGGGGCTTCATCTCCCGCTGTTAGTTAGTTGAATCAATGGGGTTCTTATGGGCGGTTATCCCTCACTTATCCTCTTTGATTCTTCATAATTTTTTGGGGAGCTCTACTGCTCTAAAGTAGCGGGATAAAGTGAAACTTCCAACAGTGCGAGGCTTCATTCTCAGCTAATGGAAAGCTCTCATCGATCGGACGTATGCCAGCAGTTATTTATGACCTATCTGCTTTGTTTCCTCAAAATCTTGAAGTGGTAGTCTTATCGAAAAAAGTATCAATATAATAGGTAAAAGGAGATGTGCGATTTGAAGAAAATAGAGAAGATTTTAATTCGTATACTTATTGGACAATGTCTTTGTCTATGTATTGTCCAATTGCTTTTAACCCAAGAGCATATAGCGAAATATGTATCAAAAGTTATATATTATGAAGGAGTAACAAAAGGGGTTATGACAAATATTTTAGAGGTGAATCAGTAGCTTTTTCATTTGCTTCTAAGAAGGATTATGCTACAATGATTGAGGACTTGAAACGGAATAAAGCGAAATGATTATTAGTAGGGGAGTTTTTCTCTACGTTAATCGTTAATTCAACTAATCAGGCTTTTAGTGCCTGCTTATGTAAAGTGAAACAATCATGAGAGAAGCAGGGGAAACGTACCTGCTTTTCCTTCTGTTTTTATAAGTAAAAAATGGGGTGTTACAATGGATAAACGAATTTCGATTGCAATTGATGGTCCTGCAGCTGCAGGGAAAAGTACGGTTGCCAAAATTGTTGCTAAAAAACTTTCTTATGTTTATATTGATACGGGTGCAATGTATCGTGCAGTAACGTATGCAGCATTGCAGCAAGGTGTTGATATTGAAAATGAAGCAAAGTTAATGGAAGTCATAAAAAATATAGATATTAAATTCCAACATGGAGAAAATGTGCAACTTGTCTTTTTAAATGGAGAAGATGTGTCAGAAGTGATTCGCACACCAGAAGTAACAAATCGTGTATCAATTGTAGCAAGACATCGCCTTGTTCGTGAAGAAATGGTACGTCGTCAGCAAATATTAGCAGAAAAAGGCGGCGTTGTTATGGATGGCCGCGATATTGGAACGCACGTATTGCCGAATGCGGAAGTGAAAATCTTTATGTTAGCTTCTGTTGAGGAACGAGCGGAAAGAAGATATTTAGAAAATATCCAAAAAGGATTTCCTTCTAATTTAGAACAACTAAAAGAAGAAATTGCACGTCGTGATAAATTAGATTCTGAACGTGAAGTATCTCCATTAAAGAAAGCCGAGGATGCAATGGAATTAGATACAACGTCTTTATCTATTGAAGAAGTAGTTCAAAAGATTATGGATATTGTATCGGTAACGTTCACAAAATAAGGGAAGAGGTTAGCCTCTTCCCTTATTTTTGTTTCTTGAAACATGTGATTCTTCCTGTTGATTAATGAGACAATTTCCTTGACAAATCCGTCGATTTGTTAGAAGTTAGTAAAAGAAGGTATTTTCTAAATATTTTACATACATGCAAATGGAAGCTATTGTTTCCATTTCGTATATACATAAAGATGCTTTGCCATTTCAGTAGGGAGGTATTTACATGGTAGAAAAAATGAATGAAGAAGTTATGGACACAAAGGCATTACAAGTAGGTGTTATTGTTACAGGTACAGTAACAAAAGTCGAGGAAAAGCAAGTATTTGTGAATGTTGGGTACAAAACTGATGGTGTCATTCCAATTAGTGAATTGGCGAATGTCCATATTGAAAAAGCGGGCGATGTTGTAGAAGTAGAACAAACTCTTGAGTTAAAAGTAATTAAATTAGAAGATGATGATTTAGTGTTATCTAAACGTGCTGTAGATGCAGAAAAAGCATGGGAAGCATTACAAGGGAAATTTACATCAGGTGAAGTATTTGATGTAACAATCAAAGATATCGTTAATGGAGGTCTAGTTGTTGACCTTGGTGTGCGTGGTTTTATTCCGGCTTCGCTTGTAGAAGTGCATTACGTCGAAGATTTTACTGATTATAAAGGGAAAACATTAGCAGTAAAAATTGTAGAATTAGACCGTGAGAAAAATCGTGTTATTCTTTCTCATAAGGCAGTCGTAGAACAAGAGTTAGACACGAAGAAAAAAGCAGCGGTTGCTTCTTTAAAAGACGGCGATATTGTAGAAGGAACAGTACAACGTTTAACTGATTTTGGAGCGTTTGTAAATGTTGGTGGTGTGGATGGTTTAGTTCATATTTCACAAATTTCTCATGACCGTGTTGAACAACCAGCTGATGTATTAAAAGAGGGACAAACTGTAAAAGTAAAAGTTTTATCTGTTGATGCGGATACACAGCGCATTTCTCTATCTATTAAAGCAGCGCAGCCAGGACCTTGGGAAAATGTTGCAAATCAAGTAAAAAACGGCGATATATTAGAGGGGAAAGTAAAACGTCTTGTTACTTTCGGAGCGTTTGTTGAGATTCTTCCTGGTGTAGAAGGCCTTGTACATGTCTCGCAAATTGCAAATCGTCATGTGAAAAATCCGAATGAAGTATTAGAAATCGGACAAGAAGTAAAAGTAAAGGTGTTAGAAGTTCATTCAGAAGAAAAGCGTATTTCTTTAAGTATAAAAGAAGCGCTTGAAGAAAATAATGTAACAGAAGATTACAGTAAATATGAACCAACTTCTGATTCTGCTACATTCCAATTAAGTGATATTATTGGAGAGCAGCTAAAAAAATTAAAGAAATAATGAGGGATATGTGTGGAAAGAGCGAAGCGTAAATTAGAACATATTGAGTATGCTCTTTCTACCGGACAGTCTCGTACACATGGCTTTCGTGACATTGCTTTTGTTCATCAAAGCTTACCAAATATAAGTTACGAAAGTATATCATTTCAAACGGAAATCGGCGAACTTTCTTTAAGTTCGCCGATTTTTATCAATGCGATGACTGGTGGTGGCGGAGAGCATACACTACATATTAACGAACGACTAGCCTGGGCAGCACATCAGCACCAGCTTGCGATGGCTGTCGGTTCGCAAATGGCAGCGTTAAAAGATCCGAATGAAGCTGCATCTTATAAAATTGTGAGAAAAGTGAATCCGAATGGGATTGTTATCGCAAACTTAGGAAGCGAAGCAACAGTAGAACAAGCACAGCGAGCTGTTGATATGCTTGAAGCAAATGCATTGCAAATTCATTTGAACGTTATTCAAGAATTGACAATGCCAGAAGGCGATAGAGACTTTACGGGTGCATTAGAGAGAATCGAACAAATTGTAAAGTATTCTTCTGTTCCGGTTATAGTAAAAGAAGTTGGTTTTGGTATGAGTAAAGAAACGGTAGAGAATTTAGCCAGTGTTGGAGTTTCTACTGTAGATATTGGTGGTTATGGCGGCACAAACTTTGCTGTTGTTGAAAATGAAAGAAGGCAGAGAATGCTTTCTTATTTCAATGAGTGGGGCATTTCGACTGTTTCGTCTTTAATTGAAGCATCCTCTATACAAAAAAACCTCTCTATTATTGCATCAGGTGGTATTCAAACAGCACTTGATGTAGCAAAAGCATTAGCATTAGGAGCATCGGCTACGGCGTTTGCTGGTCATTTTTTACGAATATTGATGAATGAAGGTATTGAGAAATTAATAGAAGAAATAGAATTATTACATACAGATTTACAGTTTATAATGACGGCGCTGGGAGCGCGAACAATCGCTGAGCTTCAACGGGTGCCAATTGTTATTCATGGTGATACATATCATTGGCTGACCCAGCGTGGAATTGATACAACGATATATAGTAAGCGTTGAACGAATTCTATCTATGAGATTTTTGCGGGAAGTAAAAATAAAGTGAAACTTCCATCAATCGGGTTCTTACGGGCAAGTTATCTCCCACCTATCTTCTTTGTTTTCTCAGAACCTTGAAGTAGGAGTCTTACTGCCCTGAAGCGGCGGGATAAAGTGAATCTTTCACACTGTACTTTTGTATTCTACACTCGTAGTCAGCTCCTTTAATCGGTCTTTTTTATTTATAAGATACATCTCGGAATTTTGAGGCGGAAATTTTACTGCTCATTAATACCGAATAACAAAGTAACAGCCAACGACATGTTGGCTGTTTTTTTGTTTTAATGTTGATTTTGTTTTCGCGCTTGCTCCGGTGTATCCAATCCTGTTGCGCCCGGATATTGTAGTGACTGACTGCGGTCAGATTCCACACGTCGCGATTGCTTCAATTTTTTTTCTTGACGATCTTTACCCATGATATCTCCACCTCCTTAGTACAAAGTGTTGCTGTTATTTTTAAAAATATGCAGCTGTAGACTAGGATTATTTTTTGTGAAAAATTCCCATAATGGAAATAATAGGAGGTGATAACTTGGAAGGAAGTTATTTTTATTTTTTAGCGTGGATGGGATGGATTGTTGCAACATTTTTTTTGAGAAAAGATATGCTTAGACTTTGTGTTAGTGCTGCTATTTTATTATTTATTAGTTGTTCGCAAACAACGATTTCAATTTCTTCTTTCACAATCTCAGTAAACGCTCTTTTGTTGGGCGGAATTTCATTTATTGGAATCGCATTATATTCAGTATGGAAAAAAATCTATACTTTACTTTGTGCGCTTATAATTGCAATGTTATATACAAGTTTTTCGTTAATAGAATTATACGATCCGATTTGGATTGTCATAAATCGTACATGGATGTTAAGTGGTATTCTCGTATATGCATCTATTTTATTGCATCGAGATCGTTTATTACGTATATGGGGATTATATGTAGGGGCTTTGCAAGGTGAGGTGTTTGTAGCTTTTGTTTTAAAGAACCTCAATTTTCCGTATCAACTAGGTAGCTTGCAGTTTTTTAATATGATTGCTATGTCCACAATGTTCTTTAGTCTTCTATATAGCGTTGGAAAAATAATGACATACACAGGGCAATTTAAGCAAAAACAAGTGAAGGAGAGACAAGGATAGTTTATCCCGCTATTCGTGGGAGTATTACTGCCCGTAAAAGCCTGATTGGTTCCACTAATAATCAGTGGGGGATGAAGAAAACCCCCACTGATTAAAGATTCACTTTATGAATTCATATACATCAGCTATTTTACTTGGAGTAATTGTTGGGACAGTTAATGCTTCAAACTGATACAAGGCAGTATTCAATTCGCTTGCAAAACAGGATTTAAATAATGGAAGAATAGGTGTGTTTGTTTTGCTGCAAGATCAAGACGTGAAGAAAGCTATTCAAGTCATCGGAAATGTCCCGACGTTAGAAAGTGCTGTTCATATGTCTTCTGAGGCTCCTAATGGAAGGGGATGGAAAAATGTATTCTTGCTGTCATTACAACAATTCCAGAAAAATTCGCTGGCGGTGCTCCATTATTTGTATGTGAAACACGTAGAAGAAATGGAGATTGTTGCTAATAATTTAGAAGCAATTTTAGATGGAATTGCACATCGCTTACAAGAGAACCTATATATTATTGTGAAACATTCTTGAAATGTGCTATAATATGAGATGTTTTGATATGAAGAGAAATATTCTGGAATGCAAATCCCTTCTTGCACAAAGAAGGGTTTTTTACATAATAACAGAAGCAAATAGAAAGGATGAAAGTATATGCCAAAACCGGTAGTGGCAATAGTAGGACGCCCAAACGTTGGAAAATCTACTATTTTCAATAGAATTGTTGGGGAAAGAGTGTCCATTGTAGAAGATATTCCTGGTGTAACACGAGATCGCATTTATAGTGCAGGAGAATGGTTAAATCATGAATTTAACATTATTGATACAGGTGGAATTGATATTGGGGACGAACCATTTTTGACACAAATTCGTCAACAAGCAGAAGTTGCGATTGATGAGGCTGATGTTATCATTTTTATGACAAATGGTCGCGACGGTGTAACAGCTGCGGATGAAGAAGTTGCAAAGATTTTATATCGTTCTAAAAAGCCAGTTGTATTAGCGGTCAACAAAGTAGATAACCCAGAGATGCGCAGCGATATTTATGATTTTTATGCGTTAGGATTTGGAGAGCCATTTCCGATTTCTGGTACACATGGTTTAGGTTTAGGGGACTTATTAGATGAAGCAGCAAAACATTTCCCGAAAATTGAAGAAGAAGCATACGATGATGAAACAATTAAATTCAGCTTAATTGGTCGTCCGAATGTTGGGAAATCATCAATGGTAAATGCATTGCTTGGTCAAGAGCGTGTAATCGTTAGTAATGTAGCGGGTACAACTCGTGATGCAGTTGATACTCCGTACAGTAAAGATGGACAAGATTACGTTATCATTGATACTGCAGGAATGCGTAAAAAAGGAAAAGTATATGAAAGTACCGAAAAATATAGTGTACTTCGCGCACTTCGAGCAATTGAACGCTCTGACGTTGTTTTAGTTGTTTTAGATGGTGAAGAAGGAATTATTGAACAAGATAAAAAAATCGCTGGATATGCGCATGATTCAGGTCGTGCTGTTATTATCGTTGTAAATAAATGGGATGCGGTTGAAAAAGATGAGAAAACGATGAAGGAATTCGAAGAGAATATTCGTGCTCACTTCCAATTTTTAGATTATGCACCGATTGTATTTTTATCTGCAAAAACGAGAAAACGTACACATACATTGATTCCTGTTATTAATGAGGTAAATGCAAGTCATAGTATTCGTGTACAAACAAACGTATTAAACGACGTAATTATGGATGCTGTTGCAATGAATCCAACACCAACACATAATGGACAACGTTTGAAAATCTTCTACGCAACGCAAGTCGCGGTGAAACCACCAACATTTGTTGTATTCGTAAATGATCCAGAGTTACTGCACTTCTCATATGAGCGTTTCTTGAAAAACCGTCTGCGTGATTCGTTTGGTTTCGTAGGAACACCGATTAAAATTATTGCAAGAGCACGAGACTAATGGAGAGGATGTGATTTTATGAAAAAAATCACAGTAGTAGGAGCAGGTAGCTGGGGAACGGCGTTAGCAATGGTATTAGCTGACAACGGCCATGATGTACGTCTTTGGGGAAATCGAATGGAACTCATGAATGAAATTAATGAGAAACATGAGAATAGTCGCTATCTTCCAGGGATTACACTGCCAGCTAATATCGTTGCTTACTCTTCCTTAGAAGAAGCACTAGCAGGTGTAGATACAGTACTTCTCGTTGTCCCTACAAAAGCATACAGAGAAGTATTGGGAGATATGAAAGAACTTGTTTCGCAGCCAATGACTTGGATTCATGCGAGTAAAGGAATTGAACCAGGAACTTCAAAGCGTATTTCGGAAGTGATTGAAGAAGAAATTCCGGCACATCTCATTCGAGATGTTGTTGTCTTATCGGGACCGAGTCATGCAGAGGAAGTTGGATTGCGTCAAGCTACAACAGTTACATCAGCTGCAAAGCGTATGGAAGCAGCTGAAGAGGTTCAAGACTTATTTATGAATAGCTATTTTCGTGTATATACAAACCCAGATATCGTTGGAGTTGAACTTGGGGGAGCGCTAAAAAATATTATTGCCCTTGCTGCTGGTATTACTGATGGACTTGGCTTAGGTGATAATGCAAAGGCGGCACTTATGACGCGTGGTTTAACAGAAATTGCTCGCTTGGGTCGTAAAATGGGTGGTAATCCCTTAACGTTTGCTGGCTTGACAGGTATGGGAGATTTAATTGTAACGTGTACGAGTGTCCATAGTCGAAATTGGCGTGCTGGTAACTTGCTTGGTAAAGGTTGCTCGTTAAACGAAGTGCTAGATAATATGGGGATGGTTGTTGAAGGTGTGCGGACAACAAAAGCTGCACATGAGATGGCAAAGAAAATGAATGTAGAAATGCCGATTACAGCTGCCTTATATGATGTATTATTTAATGAGAAAAGTGTAAAAGATGCTGTAGGAACGCTGATGGGGCGTGTGCGTAAACATGAGGTAGAAGAAATTCCAGATTTGTTGTAAGAAAAGCTGTACAAGTGTAAAGATACATTTGTGCAGCTTTTTCTTATTTTGGGTCTTTTCACCATTCTTTTTTTTCTGCATACCATGAAGTGTAGATTACAAGAGAGGGTGAACAAAGTGGATAATAATTTATTCAACAATATTGAAAAGGAATCGAAGGTAAAAAAAGATGATATTTTTAAATTAGCCTCTTCTGTCCAAAATGCAAATTTGCGAGATGAGCAAGTGTTACGTCAGTTAATTCATCAAGTTGCAACGCTGGCAGGAAAAGATGTATCAAAAGAGAAAGAAGATCAAATTGTAAATGCGATTATTAATAATAACATGCCAACCGATTTTAGCGCATTAAGTAAAATGTTTAAAAAATAAAGTACGAGAAACCACTATTATATATATTGCATACGATATGATGAAGGAATGAATATGAGCTGTTTGTGGGAATATTTGGTCAACCGAAGCGAAGAAGTCTTGTTCGCTTCGGTTTTTTTGTTTATCCCGCTATTCGTGGGCAGTGGGCCCCACACCTCAAGATGCCGAAAGAACTAAGAAGATAGGTGGAGATGAAAAAACTACTGATGGAAGTTTCACTTTATGCTACATAGTAGCACTTATACTTATATGTTAAAATGGATTTATATATTTGTTTAAAAATTATAATTTGTTAAAATAGTAGGAAAATACATTAAAATAAAGGGGTGTATATATGTCTGCTGGACTTATAAAGATGTGGTTTTCTTTGGGAGCAATGGCTCTCATGTTTATTGCTGTTATTTTCATTTTGTTAAGTCGCCATAAAATAAAGAATGCGTTTTTGAAAGGGGTTACAGCTATACTTGCATATGCATGTATGGTCGTATCTGGAGTTATTATTTTTCTTGTTGTATTTAGTGGGCCAATTGAACAATAGAAACTAAAGGACGGATTTCTGATGAAGAAAACACTAATGATTTTCGTATTGTGTTGCACCAGCATGCTATCGGGGTGTCTATATCCAAAAGAAAAAGTACAACAAAATGTAGTACCATATGAAGATCAATTACAAGCGGTGCAAACAGCAGTTAATACATATAGAGAACAAAATGATAATGTATTACCTATTAAAACGCGCGATATGAATACACCAATCTATCAAAAATATCCAATTGATTTTCAAAAGCTGACGCCTAGGTTTATGCAAGAGCCACCTGGAAATGCTTTTGAAAGCGGAGGCATTTATCAGTATGTACTAGTTGATGTAGAAACAAATCCAACTGTGAAATTAATTGATGTTCGAATGGCTGAACAGATTCAAGAATTAAAGTTGAGACTACAAATCTATCGTGATAAGTATCAATATCCACCGTTTAAAAAAATAATTACAGATGGTGTGTATGAGCTTGATTATAAAAAAATGGGATATAAAGAAATTCCTCAAGTGGAAAGTCCATATTCTGGTAAGAATCTGCCTTTTGTTATTGACGAGAAAGGTGAAGTATATATTGATTATCGCGTTGACTTAAACGACATGTTACAAAAATATGGTGATGAAGTGAAAGAAGGAGAAGATATTCGCCAGTTGCTTGTGAAACATACTCCATTTGTCCCTGTGTATTCTTTGCCGTATACAGTAAAGAACAAAGAACCAATTTTTTTTAAGTGATAAGTCATGAACCTTTCTTCTAACGAATAAGTTCTAGAAGAAGGTTTTTTTACTTCTTGAAACATTTGCATCGTATACAAAAAGTTCTTTTTAAATAGTCATATGAAATTGGGACAAAATCATATGCTGTACAGTCCAAACTACAAGAATAATCATGATTTATTCCCAAAAATGTTGAGGGAGGGAATCACTTGGAAAAGGTTGATATTTTTAAAGATATCGCTGAGCGTACAGGCGGTGATATTTATCTAGGGGTTGTAGGAGCTGTTCGAACAGGAAAATCTACTTTTATTAAGAAGTTTATGGAGTTAGTTGTTATTCCTAATATCGAAAATGATTCGGATCGTCAACGTGCACAAGATGAACTGCCGCAAAGTGCAGCAGGACGTACAATAATGACAACAGAGCCCAAGTTTGTTCCAAACCAAGCGGTTTCTATCCATGTTGATGATGGACTCGATGTGAATATCCGCTTAGTAGATTGTGTAGGCTATACTGTCCCAGGAGCGAAAGGATATGAAGACGAAAATGGACCACGTATGATTAATACACCATGGTATGAAGAACCGATTCCATTTCATGAAGCAGCGGAAATTGGGACACGGAAAGTAATTCAAGAACATTCTACAATCGGTGTAGTTATTACAACCGATGGAACAATTGGAGAAATCCCCCGCCGCGATTACATTGAAGCGGAAGGCCGGGTCGTAAATGAATTAAAAGAAGTCGGAAAACCTTTCATTATGATTATTAATACAGTACAACCATATCATCCTGATACAGAACAACTTCGTCAAAGTTTAGTAGAAGAGTATGACATTCCAGTGTTGGCAATGAGCGTAGAAGGATTAAGAGAAGGGGATGTATATAATGTGCTACGCGAGGCATTATACGAGTTCCCGGTTTTAGAAGTGAATGTAAATCTTCCGAGTTGGGTAATGGTGTTAAATGACAACCACTGGCTTCGTCAAAGCTATCAAGAGGCTGTCCAAGAAACAGTAAAAGACATTAAGCGTCTTCGGGATGTTGACCGCGTTGTATGGCAATTTAGTCAATATGAATTTATCGATCGTGCAAGTCTTGCAGGAATTGATATGGGGCAAGGTGTTGCAGAGATAGACTTATATGCACCAGATGAATTGTATGACCAAATTTTAAAAGAAGTGGTAGGCGTCGAAATTCGTGGTAGAGATCATTTATTAAAGTTAATGCTTGACCTTGCTCATGCGAAAACAGAATATGATCAAGTTGCAGATGCACTAAAAATGGTAAAACAAACAGGATACGGTGTTGCAGCACCGGCGCTAGCAGATATGAGCTTAGATGAGCCGGAAATTATTCGACATGGATCACGCTTTGGTGTGAAATTAAAAGCTGTTGCCCCATCTATTCATATGATTAAAGTCGATGTGGAATCAACATTTGAACCAATTATTGGAACGGAGAAGCAAAGCGAAGAGCTTGTTCGTTATTTAATGCAAGATTTTGAAGATGACCCACTTTCTATTTGGAATTCAGATATTTTTGGGCGATCACTTAGCTCTATCGTTCGAGAAGGGATTCAGGCGAAGTTATCATTAATGCCAGAAAATGCTCGTTATAAATTAAAGGAAACGTTAGAACGGATTATAAATGAGGGATCAGGCGGCTTAATAGCAATTATTTTATAATTGAAAGACTCCTTATTTGGGGGTCTTTTTTTGTTTTTCATAGAAAAACAAAATGCCATTATCTAATACTTTATAGTTAATTGTCAAGTTTCATCAGTTTTTCGCATTTTCATGGCAACATTTTCTTTAAAAATATTGAATTATAAAGGAGAATCGTATAATATAGGCCTTGATAATGATTTTATCTACATCTTTGTAGTATAGAATTTGTAAAAATTGCCTACAAATGAAGGTAAGACTCATTTTATGATCATTATACAGTCGTATCTTTGGGAGGAGGTGAATGGCATGAACAAGACAGATTTAATCAATGCTGTTGCAGAAGCAAGTTCCCTTTCTAAAAAGGACGCAACAAAAGCAGTTGACGCTGTTTTTGATTCCATCTTAGAAGCTTTAAAGCAAGGTGATAAAGTACAACTTATCGGATTTGGTAACTTCGAAGTTCGTGAGCGTGCGGCTCGTAAAGGACGCAACCCACAAACTGGTGAGGAAATTGAAATCGCGGCAAGCAAAGTACCTGCATTCAAACCTGGTAAAGCGCTAAAAGATGCGGTTAAATAATCCTTACATATTTACGGGGAAGAAGAGTTTCCTTTTTGGAAACTCTTCTTTTTGCTTTTAAAAACATATATATGCTAGAATGTGTTCGTAGTATGTTTAGGTTTTATTCGGGAGGGCTAGCGGATGGCAAATGTAAACTTAGAACAGATCGAACATGCAGTACGTCTTATTTTAGAAGCAATTGGAGACGATCCAAATCGTGAGGGCGTATTAGATACACCAAAACGTGTTGCGAAGATGTATGCAGAAGTATTCTCTGGTATGCATGAAGATCCAAAAGAACATTTACATAAAGTATTTGGTGAAGAACATGAAGAGCTTGTATTAGTTAAAGACATTCCGTTCTTTTCTATGTGTGAGCATCATCTTGTTCCGTTTTATGGCGTTGCTCATGTTGCATATATTCCACGTGGTGGAAAAGTAACAGGGTTAAGTAAATTGGCACGTACAGTAGATACAGTTGCGCGTCGACCACAATTGCAAGAAAGAATTACATCAACAGTAGCGGATTCTATTATGGAAGTGTTAGAGCCGCATGGTGTAATGGTTGTTGTAGAGGCAGAGCATATGTGCATGACAATGCGCGGTGTGAAAAAACCTGGTGCAAAAACTGTAACGACTGCAGTGCGTGGTGTGTTAGAAACAGATGCACCAGCACGTGCGGAGATTCTATCTTTTATTAAGACGAATTAGTAGGAAAGCAGGAAACTGCTTTTCTTTTTTTATCCCGCGATTAGCGGGCAGTAAGACCCACCTCAAGATGCAGAGAAAATCGAAGAAGATAGGTGGGGGATAACTACCCGTAAAAGCCAGATTGGTGAGAGCTTTTCATCAGTGTGGATGACACTGATGGAAGTTTCACTTTATCCCGCGATTCGCGGACAATAAGACCCCTACTGATGGAAGTTTCACTGTATGCTAATCTAAGGACCAGGATAAGGGGAAATAAAGATCAATTTTTACTTTGTTTCGTTTCGTCAAGTTTTCTTTATAGAAAAATGAATGAATGTGTTATAATAGGTTTTATGAATTAGAAAACAAGGGTGATTTTTGTGGATAACATCTACGGAGGGTTTACGGATATAAAGGAGCAGCTATATGAAAAACTACGCCATCCTTATTTTATAAAATATATTGAAGAACCAGTTATTGATGAAAAAAAAATAGCGTTCTTATATTCCGTTTTAAAAAGTGCAAACTTACATAGAAAGCAAATTGAACATTACGTAGTAACTATTATGCTTGTACAAATTGCTTTAGATACACATGAGAAAGTATCGAATAAAGAGGAGACGGATGGGTTTCATAAGCGGCGCCAACTAACAGTATTAGCAGGGGATTATTATAGTGGACTATATTATTATTTACTTTCAATGAATCATGATGTCGTACTGATTCGTGCGTTGGCAGAAGGTATTAAAGAGATTAATGAACATAAAATTATGTTATATCAGCAAACGTATGAAACGATAGAAGAAATGGTAAGCAGTTTAGGAATGATTGAATCGGCTCTTTTACAAAAAACGTGTAACCATTTTCAAGTGACAAATGTGAAGTCAACAATTAATAATATGTTGGTAATAGCTCGTTTGCAAACTGAGTATCAAATGTTCTTAAAGAAAGAATCGTCGCCAGTATTTATGGCAATTCAAAAGATTTTATCTTCTGACGATAAAACAAAAGTGGAAAACGTATACAACGAATTGATAAAAAAGATAAGAAGTCAAATTGTTACTTCGATGCAAGATGATACAGGAATTGAAACATTTTTTTCCACATTGAAAGAGGCGACTTGAGTATTTTGAATTTTACAGTTGGAAGAAGGGTAAAAGCATGCAACAATCAAAAGAAGAAAGAGTACATGACGTATTTGAGAAAATATACAATAAATACGATGTAATGAATTCGGTTATTAGCTTTCAAAGACATAAAACATGGCGCAAAGAAACGATGCGAATTATGGACGTTCAACCTGGCAGCACAGCGCTTGATGTATGTTGTGGAACGGCTGACTGGACGATTGCGCTTGCTGATGCGGTCGGTTCCAATGGAAAAGTATATGGATTAGATTTTAGTAAAAATATGCTTTCGGTTGGAAAAGAGAAAGTAGAAGCTTTACAATTGGGCCAAGTAGAATTAATTCATGGTAATGCGATGGAACTACCCTTTGAGGATGATATGTTTGATTATGTTACAATTGGATTTGGACTCCGAAATGTGCCAGATTATATGCAGGTATTAAAAGAGATGACTCGTGTTGTAAAACCAGGTGGGAAAGTTATTTGCTTAGAAACATCGCAGCCGACGATGATTGGGATTCGACAAGGTTATCTTTTATATTTTAAATACATTATGCCTTTATTCGGAAAGATGTTTGCTAAAAGTTATAAAGAATATTCGTGGTTACAAGAATCAGCAAGCACATTTCCGGGAATGAAAGAATTGGCGCGTATGTTTGAGGAAGCTGGACTAGAACAAGTAAGGGTAAAGCCATTTACTTTTGGAGTAGCAGCAATGCACTTAGGTTATAAGCCGAAATAAAGTGAAACTTCCATCAGAGGGGGCTTCATCCCCCTCTGATGGAAAGCTCTCACCAATCGGGCTTTTAAAGGCGGTTTTTTTCCGCCTATCTTTATTTTTTTCTTCACAATCTTGAGGTGGGAGTCTTACTTCTCGTTAAAGCGGGATAAAAATAGAAAAGAAGTTTTAGGTTAAGGTGAGCGATATGAAGTTACAACTTATGTATTCTTTTTTACGATCGGATATTGATAAAATTGAGAAAGAACTAAAAGTAGTTGTTGCTTCTGAGCAACAACTGCTTGAGGAAGCTGCGTTGCAACTGATTGAGGCCGGTGGAAAACGAATTCGACCCGTTTTCGTTTTGCTTGCGGGGAAATTTGGAGATTATAAGCTTGATGTAATTAAACATGTTGCGGTTGCGTTAGAGCTTATTCATATGGCTTCTCTTGTGCACGATGATGTAATTGATGCGGCTCTTTTAAGACGAGGGAGCGCGACTGTAAATGCAAACTGGGGCGATCGTATTGCAATGTATACAGGTGATTATTTATTTGCAAAGTCTCTAGAGTGCATTACAAATTTAGAAAATCCAGAAGTACATAAAGCATTATCACATACAATTCTTGAAGTGTGTAAAGGAGAAATTGAGCAAATTAAAGATAAGTATGACTTTGGGCAAAATTTACGAACGTATTTACGTCGTATTAAACGAAAAACAGCGCTTTTAATTGCTGCGAGTTGTCAATTAGGAGCGATTGCATCTGGTGCATGCCGTGATACAGTGAATCGTTTATTTTGGTATGGCTACTTTGTTGGCATGTCTTATCAAATTATTGATGATATTTTAGATTTTGTGTCGACAGAAGAAAAGCTTGGAAAACCAGCGGGCGGAGATTTATTACAAGGTAATATTACACTTCCTGCTTTATATGCGATGGAAGATCCTAAACTTCGCGAGAGAATTGTTCAAGTTAATGAAAATACGCCTTCAAATGAAATGAAAGAAATTATTGAAGCAGTCAAAAATAGTAATGCAATTGATCAAGCTTTTGCATTTAGTGAAAGATATTTACATAAAGCATTAGAAGTTATTAAGCCGTTGCCTCGTGGACAGGCCAAACTGGCATTGCAAAATGTTGCAAAGTATATAGGAAAACGTAAATTTTAAATGTTTTTCGAGAAAAATAATAATCTCTCCATTTCAAAACTGTTGCACAATTTTGATAACGGTGATACTATGTGTTTGGGGATGTACAATTACATACATAATTAGGAAGTGGAGAGATTTATTATGGAAAAAACGTTTTTAATGGTAAAACCAGATGGTGTACAGCGTGCAGTCATTGGGGAGATTGTTGCTAGATTTGAAAGAAAGGGCTTTCAATTAGTTGGTGCTAAGCTTATGCAAGTAACACCAGAGATTGCTGGACAACACTATGCTGAACATAAAGAGAGACCTTTCTTCGGTGAATTAGTAGATTTCATTACATCTGGACCTGTTTTTGCAATGGTATGGCAAGGTGAAGGCGTTGTTGAGACAGCTCGTAACATGATGGGGAAAACAAGACCAAATGAAGCTGCACTTGGTACAATTCGCGGAGACTTCGGACTAACTGTTGCAAAAAACATTATTCATGGTTCAGATTCTCTTGAAAGTGCAGAACGTGAAATTGGTATTTTCTTTAACAAAGAAGAGTTAGTTGAGTATTCTAGATCAATGAATGAGTGGATTTACTAATTATTTTGAAATAATTTGTAAACGCTTTAAGAATAATGAATATAATGAAAAGGCGCAAGAAAGGATGCTTAAATTCCTTCTTGCGCTTTTTTGTTTCGTATTAGTTACGAAACGATAGAGGTTATGATATAGTGTTACATAAATACTGAAATAAAGGGGAGTAACCGATGCGATATATAACAGCTGGTGAATCTCACGGACCACAACTAACGACAATATTAGAGGGGATTCCGGCAGGTTTACCTTTAGTAGCGGATGATATTAATACAGAATTAGCAAGAAGACAAAAAGGGCATGGTCGCGGACGTCGCATGCAAATTGAAAAAGATCAAGTTCAAATTTTAAGTGGTGTTCGTCATGGATATACAATTGGTGCACCAATTACGCTCGTTGTTGAAAATCGTGATTTTGCACATTGGACAAAAATTATGGGAGCAGAATCATTGACAGAGGCAGAGTCAAAAGAAATGAAACGACAAATTACACGACCTCGTCCAGGGCATGCAGATTTAAATGGTGCGATTAAATATGGTCATCGCGATATGCGCAATGTATTAGAGCGTTCTTCAGCTAGAGAAACAACAGTTCGTGTAGCTGCTGGAGCTGTTGCAAAGCGCATTTTAGAAGAATTGGGTATAAAAGTAGCAGGGCATGTAATTGAAATTGGAGGAGTGAAAGCGGAGAAGCAGTCGTATAACTCTATTGAAGAGTTACAAACGATTACAGAGGCATCTCCTGTTCGTTGTTTAGATGAAGAAGCAGCGCAGAAAATGATGCAAGCAATTGATGATGCAAAAACAAACGGAGATTCTATCGGAGGGATCGTCGAAGTTGTTGTTGAAGGTATGCCAGTTGGTGTTGGAAGTTATGTGCATTATGATCGTAAATTAGATGCAAAACTTGCCGCTGCAATCATGAGTATTAATGCATTTAAAGGTGTAGAGATTGGGATTGGTTTTGAGGCAGCGCATAAGCCAGGAAGTCTTGTTCATGACGAGATTTTATGGGATAAAGATAATGGATATACGAGACGTACAAATAATGCAGGTGGATTAGAGGGCGGTATGACGACAGGTATGCCAGTTGTTGTTCGCGGAGTCATGAAACCAATTCCAACTTTATATAAACCACTGCAAAGTATTGATATTGATACGAAAGAAGCATTTCAAGCAAGTATTGAGCGTTCTGATAGCTGTGCTGTACCAGCAGCAAGCGTTGTAGCGGAAGCTGTTGTAGCTTGGGAACTGGCTACAGCCGTGATTGAACAATTTGGGACGGATCGCATTGATTTAATTCGTGAAAATATTGAGAAACATAACGAATATGCGAGGGAATTTTGATGAAAACAATACAGATTCAAACAGGTTCCAAACAATATAATGTGTATGTTGGAAATCACGCCTTGTTACAATTATCAAAGATTATAGAAAATATGAAACCAGCTGTTTCAAATATTCTATTGATTTCTGATGAAACGGTAGCTTCATTCCATCTAGATGAAGTGAAAAACACTTTGCAATTAGAAAAAGATGTGTGTTCATTTGTTATTCCAAGTGGTGAAAAAGAAAAGTCTTTTGAAAATTATTATGCGGTTCAAACGTTTGCGCTTGAAAAAGGTTTAGATCGCCATTCGCTTATTATTGCACTTGGCGGTGGAATGATTGGAGATTTAGCGGGATTTGTTGCGGCGACGTTTATGAGAGGTATTCGATTTGTACAGGTACCAACAACGTTACTTGCCCATGATAGTGCAGTTGGAGGTAAGGTTGCAATCAATCATCCGCTTGGGAAAAATATGATTGGTGCATTTCATCAGCCGGAGGCGGTGATTTACCATACTCCGTTTTTAAATTCTCTTCCAGAAAAAGAATGGCGCTCTGGTTTTGCAGAAGTAATTAAACATTCTTTTATCGGAGATATAGAATTATATCATTGGCTGCGCGAAGAAGTGAAAACATTAACTGATTTAAGAGATGATAAGTTAATTTATACACTGCAGTGTGCGATTCCAGTAAAAGCAAAAATTGTTGCAGAGGATGAAACTGAAAAAGGTGTTCGCGCTTACTTAAATTTTGGGCATACACTTGGACATGCTCTGGAAAAAGAGATGGGATATGGAAACATAACACATGGTGATGGTGTTGCAATCGGCATGTTATTTGCTATCTTTTTAAGTGAACAAATATATGAAAAAGACCTTCAATATAGGGAAATCAAACGGTGGTTTACTGCATATGGCTATCCGAGCATGCCAAGTAAACTTGATGTGAATCACCTCGTTCAAGTGATGAAACAAGATAAAAAAGCAAATGGTGGAACAATTCGTATGGTTCTTATGCAGGAGATTGGGGTAGTGGATGTCGTATCTATTTCAGATGAGACCGTCCGAACGGCTTTAGAAGCATTTCAAAGAGAGGAGGAGTCTATTTGATTCGTGCGATTCGCGGCGCAATTACAGTCGATTGTAATGAAATAGAGGAAATATTGACTGCAACAGAGCGTTTAGTGAAAGAAATGGCAAGCGATAATAGAGTTTCTCCAGTTGATATTGTATCTGTATTAATTTCTACAACAGCAGATATAAATGCATGTTTTCCGGCAGCTGCATTAAGACGTATTGAGGAGTGGTCTTATGTACCAGTCATGTGCATGCAAGAAATAGAAGTGCCAAATGCTCTTGAGAAATGTATTCGCGTTATGATGACGGTTATGACAAATAAACAACAGCATGAAATTAACCATGTCTATTTAGAGAAAGCGGTGCAGCTAAGGCCCGATTTGCAAAAATGATAGGGGGAATTTGAATGAAGGTAAAAGAGCAATTATTGTCGTTAAAAGCGTATGTGCCAGGAAGAAACATTGAAGAAGTAAAGAGACAATATGGGTTATCTAAAATTGTAAAACTAGCATCAAATGAAAATCCATTTGGATGTTCAAAACGTGTATCTGAAGCTTTGGCATCATTAGATGGACAATATGCGCTCTATCCAGACGGTGCAGCGTACGCTCTTCGTGAAAAATTAGCTGATCACCTTCATGTGAAAAGTGAACAAATTTTATTTGGTAGCGGCTTAGATGAAGTGATTCAAATGATTAGTCGTGCTTTGTTACAAGAAGGAACAAATGTTGTCATGGCAAAGCCGACATTTTCACAATACCATCATCATGCAGTAATTGAAAAAGCAGAAGTACGTGAAGTGCCTTTAAAAGAGGGTACACATGATTTAGAGGCAATGCTTGCGCAAATTGACGAGCATACACGTATCGTATGGATTTGTAACCCTAATAATCCGACAGGAACGTACGTTTCAATGGAGCGGTTACGTTCATTCTTAGAAGCAGTTCCGAAAACAGCACTTGTTATTATGGATGAAGCATACTACGAGTATGCGGGAGCCGAAGATTATCCACAAACATTATCACTTCTAGAGAAGTATGAAAATCTTATGGTATTACGTACATTTTCAAAAGCATACGGATTAGCCTCATTTCGCATTGGTTATGCAGTAGGAAATGAAAACTTAATGCGTTCGTTAGAAGTAGCAAGATTACCATTTAATACGTCATCAATTGCACAGGTAGTTGCGCAAGCGGCTATAGAAGATCAAACGTTTATACAAGAGTGTGTGAAAGTGAATAATAAAGGATTACAGCAATATTATGATTTTTGTCAGAAGTATCAACTGTTTTATTATCCATCACAGGCAAATTTTATCTTTTTAGAGCTTGGTCTTCCAGGGGATGAAGTATTTGAAAGACTACAACAAAAAGGATACATCGTTCGTTCTGGCGGTCCACTTGGTTTACCGAACGGTATTCGTATTACGGTTGGAACGAAAGAAGAGAACGCGGAGATTATTGCGGTGCTTACTGAACTTGTAGAAGAGAATTTGAAAAAAGAAGGGACATACTCATAAAAAAGAAACGGCTCCATTATTAGGAGTCGTTTCTTTTCATCTCATTTGCGTAAAGCAGAAGGAAAGAAGTACAATAAAGTGAAGCTTTTATCAATCGGGTCCTTACTGTCCAAAAGTAGCGAGATAAAGAAAAAATACATATGTGAATATTAATAGAGGTGATAGAGGTGAAACGATTAACAAAGCTTAAGAGTGGATTAAACGGAACGATTTTTGTTCCTGGAGATAAGTCAATTTCGCACCGTGCTGTTATGTTTGGAGCAATTGCAGAAGGAACAACGAAGATTACAAATTTTCTTCAAGGTGAAGATTGTTTAAGTACGATTGCTTGTTTTCAAAAGTTAGGAATTAAGATTGAGCAAAATGGCAACGATGTCACCGTATATGGAAAAGGGCTACAAAAACTAGTAGAACCGACGGAAGTATTAGATGTTGGAAATTCAGGAACGACAATTCGGTTAATGCTTGGTATACTAGCAAATGCATCGTTTCATTGTACAGTTATCGGAGATTCTTCAATTGGAAAGCGTCCGATGAAACGGGTTACAGAACCTCTTCGTCAAATGGGTGCTAAAATTGATGGAAGAAAAGATGGACAATTTACACCTCTTTCTATTCGAGGGGGAAATATAAAAGGTATACATTATTATTCTCCTGTGGCAAGTGCGCAGGTGAAATCAGCTATTTTACTTGCAGGGCTGCAAGGAGAAGGCGTGACAACTGTAACAGAACCATTACAATCTCGTGATCATACAGAGCGTATGTTACGTGCATTTGGTTGTTGCGTTACCGTTGATGGATTAACTGTTTCATTAGAAGGCGGCCAAAAGCTTTCTGCAGTGAATATTGAGGTGCCAGGAGATATCTCTTCGGCTGCTTTTTTCTTAGTAGCAGGTGCAATTGTACCAAAGAGTAAGATTGTGTTGAAAAACGTTGGATTAAATCCTACAAGAACTGGAATTCTTGATGTGTTATCACAAATGGGTGCGAATTTGTCAATAGAGAATATTCGCAATGAAGAATTTGAGCCAAGCGGTGATATTACAATTGAAACATCACAATTAAGAGGAATAGAAATTAGCGGTGCGCTTATTCCAAAATTAATTGATGAAATTCCAATTTTAGCACTGTTAGCAACGCAAGCAGAAGGGACAACTGTGATTAAAGATGCGGAAGAATTAAAGGTGAAGGAAACGAATCGTATTGATACAGTTGTGAATGAATTGAAAAAACTAGGAGCACGTATTGAAGCAACCGAAGATGGTATGATTGTGCATGAAAAAACGCAATTACATGGAAACGTGGTAAATAGTCACGGTGACCATCGTATTGGTATGATGCTAGGCATTGCATCGTGTATAGCAGATGGAGAAGTTATAATTGAAAGTAGCGAGGCAGTTGCCGTGTCATATCCAAATTTCTTTAAACAGTTACAAGTGCTCCAAGGCTAAAAGAATCTTTTCTTTTTTTGAGAAGGTTCTTTTCTTCTTCACGCTGTTGCTAACACGGAAACAGTTGTTTATTATGGAATTTACATAAGTATTTATATAAAGGAGCTAGTTATGCAAAAGTTTGAACAAGCTGTTACATATATTGAAAACGGAGAAGTAGAGAAAGGATTACAACTATTAGCAGAGCAAGTAAAACAAGGAACAGATGAAGAGAAGTATGATATTGCTCGTTATTACTATACACTAGGATTTGTAGATCAAGCGCTAGAAATAGTAGAAGATTTACGCTTGCTGTACCCGGAAGAAAGTGAATTCACGCTATTTTTAGCAGAGTTATATATTGATTTAGACAAAGAAGATGAAGCAATTGAAGTACTTCACGACATTCAAGAGAGTGATGAATTATATGTTCAATCTCTTCTTCTTGCGTCTGATTTATATCAAATGCAAGGTTTTGATGAAGTAGCAGAACAAAAATTGTTAAAGGCGAAAGCGATGATGCCAGATGAGCCGGTAATTGCTTTCGGGCTTGGAGAATTGTATAGCAGTAAAGGAGAAGATAGTAAAGCAATTCCATATTATGAGTCATTACTTCCGGAACATAAAGTGATGGGCGGGATTGTTGTTCCGCTTCGATTAGCTGAAAATTTAAGCGCACTTGGACAATGGGATGAAGCGATTTCTTATTATGAGGAAGGTTTAGAGGAACAGAAGGATATTCACTCTTTATTTGGGTTTGCATTTACGTTGTATCAAGGAGAACAATATCAAAGAGCAATCAGTGTATGGGAAGAATTAAAAGAGTTAGATCCAGAATATGCATCTTTATATATGTATCTGGCGAAATGCTACGAAAAAGAAGGAATGCTTCAAGAAAGTTATGAAACACTTCAAGAAGGAATAAAAATTGATGAATTATCGATACCATTTTATGTAGAATTTGCTAACATTGCAGTGAAGCTAGGAAGAAAGAATGAAGCGGAAGATGCACTTAAGAAAGCATTAGAGCTTGATCCTTCTCATTTAGGCGCTACATTAAAGTATTCATACATCTTAAAGAAAGAAGAAAGGTATGAAGAGGTAATTGCTATTGTAGAAAAAGCCATTGATAATGGGGAAACGGACACGCAATTACTTTGGGATATTGCACATGCAAAAAAACAATTAGAATTGTATTCGGATGCATTAAAACATTACCAAAGCGCATATACTTCTTTTAAGAATCATCCAGATTTCTTGGAGGAGTACGGTTATTTCTTGTTAGAAGAAGGATTGCGAAAAGAGGCGAAAGAAGTATTTATACGTTTATTACAGCTAGATCCGACACAAACTCATATTGAAGAATTATTATATAATTTAGAGGATTTTTCATAAGTTGGAAGGAAACTCAATGCTGCTTCTTGAATGTAAAAAGAAAAAAGAAGGACAGAGGAGGGATTAAGCGCGATGAATACCCCTGTTTCTGTGAATGAAAAGAAAGATTTTGTAAAATGGTTTTTAAATAATTATCAACTGAAACAGCGAGAATGTGTTTGGATTTTAAATTATTTAATGAGTCATGATCAATTAATGGATAAGGTGCATTTTGTAGAGCATGCGAAATATTGTCCGCGTGGGTTGGTAATGTCAGCCAATTGCGTGAAAGATTTACCGTTTCATTTTTATAAACAAAATGTAATGACGACGGATGCGGAAAAATCATTTCATGATATTCGCTTAAACAGAGATGAAGATATTTATATTCAGCTCAATTTTAAATCATCTTTCCAAAATGCGAATTATGTGGCAGTGCTAGAAGAAAATCCATATTTACCGAAGAATATCGAAGTAAATGAAAAAGATCGTTTATTAGCAGAGCGATTTTTAGAAGAAAGCGTATATTCATTTCGGAAAGAACGACTTTTGAAATTAATTGACGAAGCGCTTGATACCCATGATGAAGAAACATTTCGCAAGTTAACAGATGAGTTAAAATGTTTATAAACTCCTCTGTGAAAAGAAAATGTTAAAATTTTTAGACTATTAAAAAGAAAAACCGTCTTTTATAGATGGTTTTTCTTTTTTTACCTTTATCTGTATGGTTTAATAGAAATAGAGTGAACTTTCTTTATGATTAGGTCAACTACCCACCACTTAAACACTAGCATGTTTTGAGACGGGGACTTCTTTCAGAAATAATTTAAAACAATTAAGCTAGTAGTATGGGGTTGAGGTCATACTGTCCGTTAGAGTGGGGGAAAGGGGGGGATTAAGTGTGAAGTGGGCTGTAGCAGATGTATTGCAATACGAACAAGCTAGAGAGTATATTGATACTGGAATTGTACCACTTCTTTCAATTTCGCTTGAAAAGGGGATGAAGGAAGCGGCTGTAGAAGGAGAATTTATTTCTGCGTTAACGAGAGAGTTAGAGAGGGAGTATAAAGGCAGAGTATTTTTATTACCCGCATTTACGTATGTGGAAGGAGCATATGTAAGTGAGAAGCAGCGTCTACAAGAATGGACGAACTATTTGAAAGAACAAGGTTTGCAACATATTGCGTTAATTACAAGTGATTTTTCTTGGAAAGAAATTGAATATGAATTGACAGAAATACTATTTTGTTTACCAGCATTACCGCTAGACCAGCTTAGTGATCAAGCAAAAAGAGAAATAATTCAAGCGCAAATAAAAAATATTATGGAAAAATTAACTGAAAAATGGGAAAATAGATAATAAATTGATAATTTAGATGATTGTGATTAGTATGATATTGACCAATGTAGTAGGGTATTATATCATGATAGTGTCCTAGTTTTTATCTTTTATATTAATTTTTCACGGGGGGACAATTTCTGATAGAGGGGGGAAATTTTCGTGAGTGAGAAAGAACACAGGGTGTCAAGAAGACAGTTTTTAAACTACACTCTTACAGGTGTAGGGGGATTTATGGCAGCTGGTATTTTAATGCCAATGACTCGCTTTGCGCTTGATCCGATTTTAAGGAAAGAAGTAGGGGGAGAGATGGTTGCAGTCGCACAGGTAAAAGATATTACGACTGAACCAAAGCGCTTCGACTTTAAAGTAAAACAAGTTGACGGTTGGTATAAATCAGATGAACCAAAGTCAGCGTGGATTCACAAAGATGAAAGCGGAGACATTGTAGCATTCTCTCCAATTTGTAAACATTTGGGGTGTACGGTGAACTGGAATTCGGACAAGTCACATCCAAATCAATTTTATTGTCCGTGCCATGGAGGACGTTATACAAAAGATGGTATAAATGTAAAAGGAACACCGCCTCTTGCTCCGCTTGATGTGTATCAATCACAGGTGAAAGACGGAACGCTTTATTTAGGTAAAGCGAAGCCAAGAGGGGGTGCGAAATAGATGTTAAATAAAATTTACGATTGGGTAGATGAAAGGTTAGATATTACCCCTTTATGGCGCGATATTGCGGATCATGAAGTGCCGGAACATGTAAATCCAGCGCATCACTTTTCAGCTTTCGTTTACTGTTTTGGAGGACTTACATTTTTTATTACGGTTATCCAAATTTTATCGGGAATGTTTTTAACAATGTACTATGTACCAGATATTAAAAATGCGTGGGAATCTGTCTATTACTTACAAAATGAAGTGGCATATGGACAAATTGTTCGCGGTATGCATCACTGGGGCGCAAGTCTCGTTATCGTGATGATGTTTTTACATACACTTCGAGTTTTCTTCCAAGGTGCGTATAAAAAGCCTCGTGAATTAAACTGGATTGTTGGGGTACTTATTTTCTTTGTTATGTTAGGGTTAGGTTTTACAGGATATTTATTACCATGGGATATGAAGGCATTATTTGCAACAAAAGTGGGGCTTCAAATTGCGGAGCAAACACCGCTTATTGGATCTTATATAAAAACGTTGCTTGCCGGCCACTCCGAAATTGTCGGTGCTCAAACATTGACTCGCTTCTTTGCTATTCACGTATTCTTCTTGCCAGCCGCACTTCTCGGATTAATGGCAGTTCACTTCCTTATGATTCGCAAACAAGGTATTTCCGGTCCGCTATAAGATGTTACTAGATTATAAGAGAAGAATATAATTAAAGGAGGGAGACTATGCATCGCGGCAAAGGAATGAAGTTTGTCGGAGATTCGCGAGTATCCGCTGTAAGAAAACCGAATATTCCGAAAGATTATTCTGAATATCCAGGAAAAACAGAAGCGTTTTGGCCAAACTTTTTATTAAAAGAGTGGATGGTTGGTGCAGTCTTTTTAATTGGCTATCTTTGTTTGACGGTGGCGCATCCATCACCACTTGAAAGAATTGCAGATCCTACAGATACAGGGTATATCCCACTTCCAGACTGGTACTTCTTATTTCTGTATCAATTGTTAAAGTATTCTTATGCATCTGGTCCATATACTGTCATTGGAGCATTTATTATGCCAGGTATCGCATTTGGCGCGTTATTACTTGCTCCGTTTCTTGATCGAGGACCAGAACGCCGTCCATTTAAGCGTCCGGTCGCAACAGGTTTTATGCTTTTAGCATTAGCATCCATCGTTTTCTTAACGTGGCAATCTGTTGCAACACATGACTGGGCAGCTGCGAAAAGACAAGGTGCAATTGTAAAAACGGTACAAGTTGATAAAAATGATGACGGTTATAAAATTATGCAAAAAAATACATGTTTAACATGTCACGGCGATAACTTACAAGGGGGAGCAGCTGCACCTGCACTGCAAAACTTGACATTAAAGCCGGAGGAAATTGCGAAAATCGCAAAAGAGGGAAAAGGTGCAATGCCAAAAGGTGTCTTTAAGGGCACAGATGAAGAGCTGAAGAAGGTAACAGAATTTATCGAGAAATATAATAAAAAGTAAACGAGGGCTGACTGCAATTTTGCAGTCAGCTTTTCTAGTTTATCCCGCTATTTTTGGGCAGTAAGACATCCACCTATAGAAATTGCACTGTATATAGGGAAATTTGTTATAATATGACTGTATGTTAAGAAAGTTGAGGGATCAAAAGGTGGCATTTTTATATTCGATATTGAGAGAACGCATCGTTTTATGGCTTTTACTCATTGTAAACATTTTTGGAACGATATATGGATACATCTGGTATCAATATCAGTTAGTTGAAACGCCTTATATATTTTGGCCATTTGTTCCAGATAGTCCAACCGCTAGTTTGTTTTTTGTATTTGTATTAATCGCTTTTCTTCAAAGGAAAAACTGGGGATTGATGGAGGCTTTGGCAATTGTAACTTTATTCAAATATGGCGTATGGGCTGTTGGAATGAACATATTGCTTCTTATTGTACAAGGAGATATTGGGTGGTCAGGATATATGTTGATTGTATCTCATGGTGCAATGGCTATCCAAGGTCTATTGTATGCTCCATTTTACCGCATAAAGCGTTGGCATTTTGTAGTTGCAGCTGTTTGGACGTTGCATAATGACATCATTGATTATGTATTTAGACAAATGCCACAGTATGGTGTGTTAGACATGTACTATCAACCAATTGGTTATTGCACATTTTGGCTCAGTATATTAGCTTTAGGAATTACATACTACCTTTGTATGCGAGAGCGTCGTCTTCAGTTTTGGCTGTAGTAAATGAATCTCTCTGTTCTATTCTTGTCCCACTCTACATATTTTGTATTAGAAGCTATAGGGGGGACAAGAATGAAAAGAATATTAGCTGGAATCATAGCGTTTATGTTTATATTGTTTCCTGTTCGTATATATGCAGCTAATTGGAATGAGTTAAATGGATTATTAGATGACTCGTTGCAGTTTGTAAAACAAGAGGAATACGACAAAGCGGCGCAAATGTTAACGCATTTTTCACAGCAGTTTTTAACGGTCGATCAAACAAAGAAAATAGAACCTGAGCATATTCGCGTTATTTCGCTTGCTTATGAGAAAGCAATAAAATCTTTAGAGGAACAAGGAACAAGTAAACAAATAAAGATAGATGATGTGCTGGCACTTCGTCTTGTGTTAGATGCAGAAGTATCGAAATATCAGCCGCTTTGGATGGAGCGAGAAGAAAATGTAATGAGTGCATTTGGACAAATCGAAAACGCAATGCAAAAAGGAGAACATGATCGTTTTCAACAATCGTTAAATGTATTTTTGCATGAATTTGATATTATTTATCCAAGTTTAATGATTGCCTTGCCGGAGAAACAATTGCAACGTGTGAATTCTCATTTGTCATATTTAGATGAATTTCGTTATATGATGATTCAAAATAAGAGTGGGCAAACACAAGTGGGAATTATAAAAGATGATTTAAATAAAATTTTTCGCGTGGCGAAAAAGGACGAGGTAGATTCTTCGCTTATATGGTTTATGACTGTAACAGGAGGCATTATTATTTTTACATTAACGTATGTAGGTTGGAGAAAATATAAAGGGGAAAAAGAAAAACAAAAAAGTGCAATACATTCGAAGAATAGATAAGGTTGTTTTCAAATGAAGTGAAATATAGAAACTCTATTGTAAGGTTTCTTAGTTGACAATATTACGGTAAGAAAATAGAATGGTTATTACTATATGACATAACTTTATTGGAGGTTCATGATGGGTTTTTACTTAATTTACTTTGCAATCATCATGATCATACCGTTGTATGCACAGTCTCGAGTACGCAGCGCATATAGTAAATACTCACAAGTGTATTCAACTTCTGGTATGACAGGTGCGGAAGTGGCTCGTAGAATTTTAGATGAGAATGGTTTGTATAATGTAGCTGTAGAAGAAACGCCAGGACATTTATCAGACCACTATGATCCAAGATCGAAAACAGTTCGTTTATCGACGGACAATTATTATGGACATTCTGTTGCTGGGACAGCGGTAGCTGCACACGAAGTTGGGCATGCGATTCAGGATGCAAAAGATTATAGCTTTATGCGTTTCCGTCATTCGCTTGTTCCTGTTGCAAATTTTGGTTCAAATATGTCGTGGATTTTTATTATGATTGGTATGTTTGCACGTATGTCAAATTTATTGTTATTAGGAATTATCCTAATGGCAGCGGGTGTGTTATTCCAACTTATTACATTACCAGTTGAATTTGATGCATCAAAACGTGCAATGAAGCAAATTGAAGCACTTAGCATTGTATCAACGGACGAATATGGCCAAGCTCGTAAAGTATTAAATGCAGCAGCTCTTACGTATGTCGCAGCAGCGGCAGTTGCAGTATTTGAACTGCTTCGTCTTTTATTAATTTATACAGGTATGCAGCGCAACGACGATTAAAGGCTATCATTTTTGATAGTCTTTTTTTTGTTTTTTGTTTTCATGATTATTGAAGTTCTTGTGATGGGTTTTATTAATAAATGTGTGTAATTTGAGAAGTTTGTGTAAGGATAATGGAAGAGTTAGCTGTTTATCATTTAGTAGCTGCTCTTATATTATAATAAGAACATAATAGGATGAAAGTGTAACAAGCAGAGGTGAAAAACATGAAATATTCAGGGCTATTAGTAGAGCAAGCGCGAGAGAGGATGGCCCCCTATCCTGTTGAAGGTTTTGTATACGGACAAGGACCACAAAATCCAAAAATGATGCTTGTAGGAGAAGCGCCGGGTGAAACAGAAATTCATAATGGGATACCTTTTAGCGGAAGAGCTGGTAAGCAGCTCATGGATTTTCTAAAGAGGGTTGGTGTGACAAGAGAAGAAGTATACATTACTAGTGCAGTACGTAGTCGGCCATATAAATGGGGAGAGAAACGAGAGCGAAGTGGAGAAATAGTGAAGCGGAAATATAATCGTACCCCAAATCAGCAGGAAATACTTGCTCACGCTCCAATTTTAGATTATGAAATTGAGCATATTCATGCACCTATTATTGTTACACTAGGAAATATTGCACTTAAACGTTTAGCTGGTTCAGACAAAAAAGTGTCAGATATGCACGGTCAAGTGTTTACTCAACCTGTTCGGCGACTAGCAGATCCTAATGACGCAACTTATACTTGGACAGAGAAAGCTTATACAATTTTCCCAACTTTTCATCCTGCTTCAATTTTTTATAATCGGAGTTTATTGAATTTGATCCATGAGGATTTAGAAAAGTTGAGGAAGTATATATAATAGTTTTTTTCTACAGGTAATCATAAAAAAACTAAAAAAGTTATCGGAGTTGATAACTTTTTTAGTTTGGTATTTAGACAACAAGTACATTATTTTCGAAGAACCTATATAGTTAATTGTGTAGAGGATTCTTATTTTCATCAAGCGTAAACCCTTCGCCAACAACATCATGCACATCACTTACAGCAACGAAAGCGTGTGGGTCAACAGATGTAATAATACTTTTAAGTTTTACAATTTCATTTTTAGCAACAACGCAATATAAAACATTTCGTTCAACTTTTGTGTATGTACCCATTCCTTTTAAGAAAGTTGCTCCGCGATCCATATCTGATAAAATTTTTGCGGCAATTTCATCATTTTTCTCAGATATAATTGTTGCTCCTTTGGCAGCGTACGCTCCTTCTTGCATAAAATCAATAACCTTTGCTCCGATAAACACGGCAACTAATGTATACATTCCTTGTTGGTATGTTAAATATGTAATGATTGATAAGGTAATGACAACGGCATCAAACATAAACATAGTTTTCCCCATGCTCCAGCCGATATATTTATGAGCTAGCCGTGCAATAATATCGACTCCACCTGTTGTGCCGCCATACTTGAAAATAATTCCTAATCCAACACCAATAAATAAGCCAGCAAACAAAGCGGCTAACATCATATCATTTTGTAAGTCTAAGTGTAAATTAAATATCTCATAACGCTGAAAAATCCAGAGAAATAACGAAACACTAAACGTCCCTATTAATGTATACAAAAATGTCGTACGACCGAGCATTTTCCAACCTACCAAAAAGATTGGTATATTTAAAATTAAGTTTGTATAAGACGGGTCTAGTGAAAAGAGGGAATAAAGAAGTAGTGTAATTCCGGTAAAACCACCTTCTGCTAAATGATTTTCAATATTAATGTTAACGATGCCGAATGAAAAAATAGCAGAACCAATCAGAATGAAAAGAATGTTTTTAATTTTCAAGTTTAATTTCATGCAAATCCCCCTAGTATGTAGTCATCTTCTTATCTTGTTCTTATGGATAGTATACGTAATTTATCGGAAAATTGTAAAGGTGATACATGGGAAACCATCACTCCAAGATTTGAGAAGGAATGGGAGTTTTCACAGCAGGTCTGCAAAAACGTGGTAAATGAGCGATAACATGCGATAATATTTGTCAAATCGTCATGAATTGGCTAACATGATAAAAGAAGGATTAGAGGTGAATAACATGGAACAAAAAACAATGAAAGATATGCAAAAGGAAGTAGATGCATATATTAGTCAATTTAAAGAAGGATATTTTAGTCCACTTGCTATGCTAGCTCGTTTGACAGAGGAGATGGGAGAGCTTGCGAGGGAAGTTAATCATTATTATGGTGAAAAGCCAAAGAAAAGCACAGAAAAAGAACGTACAATTGAAGAAGAGCTTGGAGATGTGTTATTTGTTATGATTTGTATGGCAAATAGCTTAAACATTGATTTAGAAACAGCTCATAATATAGTGATGGAAAAATTTAATACACGTGATAAAGATCGCTGGACACGTATTGAAGAGGGAGAGAAGAAGGAATGAATGAAATTAAAGTAATTATTGCAGGGCCACGAGGACGTATGGGGCAAGAAGCAGTCCTTCTTATGGAGAGAACACCACATTTCAATTTAGTTGCTGCTATTGATTACAAACATGTTGGCAAGAAAATTTCTGACATTGCTGGATTACCTAATATAGATGCTCCAATTTATGCGGATTTACATACTTGTTTAGATGAAGTGGAAGCAGATGTTTTGCTTGATTTAACAACACCAGAAATCGGAAAGAAACACGTAACACTTGCGGTAGAGCGAGGCATTCGTTCTGTTATCGGAACAACAGGTTTTACAGAAGAAGAGCTGCAAAAATTAACAGAAACAGCGAAAGAGAAACAAGTTGGTACAATTATTGCACCAAACTTTGCAGTTGGAGCTGTTTTAATGATGAAGTTCTCTCAAATGGCAGCGAAATATTTCCAAGATGTTGAAGTCATTGAATTGCATCATGATCAAAAATTAGATGCTCCTTCTGGTACAGCTGTGAAGACAGTAGATTTAATTCGTCAAAATCGTGAACCGAGACAACAAGGGCATCCAAATGAAACAGAACAACTAGAAGGTGCACGCGGGGCAAATGTTGATGGTATTCATATTCATAGCGTACGGTTACCAGGATTGATTGCACACCAGGAAGTATTATTTGGCGGAGATGGACAAATGTTAACGATTCGTCACGATTCTTTTAACCGTGCATCATTTATGTCAGGAGTAAAACTTTCTATTGAAACGGTCATGCAATTAGATCATCTCGTATATGGTTTAGAAAATATTATTGACTAAAGGGGAAAATAAAGATGAAGATTGCCTTAATTGCCCATGATAAAAAGAAAAATGATATGGTCTCGTTTGCGTATGCATACCAACCTATTTTAGAGAAACATACGTTATTTGCAACAGGAACAACAGGTCTTCGAATTATGGAGGCGACAGGTATGTCTGTGACAAGATATCAATCTGGTCCGCTTGGGGGCGATCAAGAAATTGGTGCAATGATTGCAAAAAACGACTTAGATATGGTGATTTTCTTCCGTGATCCATTAACATCGCAGCCACATGAACCAGATGTGAATGCGCTTCTTCGCTTATGTGATGTATACTCAATTCCACTTGCAACGAATATGGCAAGCGCGGAGCTTTTAATGCATGCATTAAAGCGGGGCGATTTAGATTATCGAAAGCTACGAAAATGAGGGGAACGACATGAACGGATTACATATATTAGCTTTTGGTGCCCATGCCGATGACGTTGAAATCGGCATGGCGGGTACGATCGCGAAATATACAAAACAAGGGTACGAAGTTGGAATTTGTGATTTAACAGAAGCGGATCTTTCTTCTAATGGAACGGTAGAACTGAGAAAACAGGAAGCGCTAGAAGCAGCTAGAAGGCTTGGTGTACAGAAGCGCATGAATCTAGCGATGCCAGACCGCGGTCTATATATGAAAGAAGAGTATATTCAAGAGATTGTGAAAATTATTCGTACGTATAAACCGAAGCTTGTCTTCGTACCATTTTATGAAGATCGTCATCCAGATCATGCAAACTGTGCAAAACTTGTAGAAGAAGCCATCTTTTCAGCGGGAATTCGTAAATATATGCCGGATATTCCGCCTCATCGCGTACAATCACTCTATTTTTACATGATTAATGGCTTTCATAAACCGGATTTTTGTATTGACATTAGTTCATATATTTCTGATAAGATTGCTGCGCTAGAAGCATATGAAAGTCAATTTACAAAAGGAGCAAACGGTGTAATAACTCCATTGACAGAAGGGTATGTAGAAACGGTTGTAGCGCGTGAAAAAATGTTTGGAAAAGAAGTTGGCGTGAAATATGCAGAAGGATTTATGAGCAAAAGGCCACTTCTATTAGATGAAGATTTAATAGGAGGAGTAAAATGAAATTAAAAATAGGAATTACTTGTTATCCTTCTGTTGGCGGTTCTGGAGTGGTTGGAACGGAATTAGGAAAGTTGTTAGCAGAACGCGGGCATGAAATTCATTTTATTACATCAGGATTGCCGTTTCGTTTAAATAAAGTATATCCAAATATTTATTTTCATGAAGTAACAGTTAATCAATATTCTGTTTTTCAATACCCGCCGTATGACTTGGCGCTAGCGAGTAAAATGGCAGAGGTAGCGCAGAGAGAAAAGTTAGATATACTGCATGTACATTATGCAATTCCGCATGCAATTTGCGCATATTTGGCAAAGCAAATGATTGGGGAAAACATTAAAATTGTAACAACATTACATGGAACAGACATTACTGTATTAGGATCGGATCCTTCCTTAAATAATCTAATTCGGTTTGGAATTGAACAATCAGATGTTGTGACGGCTGTATCCCATTCACTTATTGAAGAAACATATGAATTAGTAAACACGCAAAAAGAAATTAAAACGGTTTATAATTTTATTGATGAACGCGTGTACTTTCAAAGAGATATGTCCCAGTTAAGAAAAGAATACGGTATACAAAAAGAAGAAAAAGTATTAATTCATATTTCGAACTTTCGAAAAGTAAAGCGTGTTCAGGATGTGGTACAATCATTCGCTCGCATTGTAAAACAAGCAAAAGTAAAACTATTGCTTGTTGGTGATGGTCCTGAATTTTGTACGATTGTGCAGCTCGTGAAAAATTTAGGAATTGAAGATCATGTCCTATTTTTAGGAAAACAAGATAATGTAGCTGAGCTTCTGGCAATGAGTGATGTGATGCTACTGTTATCAGAGAAAGAAAGCTTTGGACTTGTATTGCTTGAAGCAATGGCGTGCGGTGTTCCTTGTATTGGTACGCGTATTGGTGGTATTCCTGAAGTTATTCAACATGGAGAAACGGGATATATATGTGAACTAGGAGATGTAGAGGGAGTTGCACAGCAAGCAATACAGCTTCTGCAAGATGATACATTACATGCTAAAATGGCCAAGCGTTCCATGCAAGTGGCGTATGAACAATTCGGCTCAGAAAAGATTGTTTCACAATATGAAGCGATTTATTATGACATATTAAGGGATGACAAATATGAAACGATTTAAACGAGCGGTTCCAATTATTAATACGTTAACGCAAAATGGCTTTGAAGCGTATTTTGTAGGTGGGAGCGTGCGCGATTATATAATTGGAAGACCAATTGGTGATATCGATATTGCAACATCAGCTTTGCCAGAAGATGTAATGCGTCTATTCCCGCGTCACGTGCCTGTTGGAATTGAACACGGTACAGTCATTGTTGTGCAAGAAGATGTTCCATATGAAGTAACGACATTTCGAACAGAGGGAGACTACGAAGATTTTCGTCATCCGAGCAGTGTCCAATTTGTACGTTCATTAGACGAAGATTTGCAGCGTCGTGATTTTACAATGAATGCAATTGCTATGACGGAGACTGGAGAAATAGTTGATTTATTTGGTGGACAAGAAGCCATTGCTAAGAAGGAAATTGCAACGGTAGGGAATGCAGCAGATCGTTTTCAAGAGGATGCTCTTCGTATGATGCGCGGCATTCGTTTTGTTAGTACACTAGGCTTTGCATTAGAAGAAAAAACAAAACAAGCCATTATAAAGTATGGACATTTACTTGAACATATCGCAATTGAAAGAATTACAGTTGAATTTGAAAAACTACTTATCGGTACATATTGCGCAAAAGCGCTTCAACTATTAGTAGAAACGAAATTATATGAGCATTTACCTTATTTACAAATGTGCGGAGATTTTATTTCAAAATCGGCAGAGTATGATTGGAGTTTTTTCAAAAATGATACTGAAGCGTGGGCGTTCTTTTTATATTGTATGAGGGAAGAACACCCCTCTGTTTTTTTACGACAATGGAAATTCTCGAATAAAAAAATAAAAGATATTGTATCCGTTATATTATATGTGAAAGCACGAGAAAAACAAGAGTGGAATGTGTTTTTATTATATAAAGCTGGGAAAGATATTGCTCTTATGGCAGAGCGTGTATACGAAGCTATCATGAATACATATTCAAATTCGAATGTTGAGAGTGTAGAAAAGGTATATGAAGATTTACCAATTCATAATCGTCAGCAATTGCAAGTCAGTGGCAACGATTTATTATCATGGTCAAAGGAACAGGCAGGACCGTGGGTTGCTAATGTATTACAAAAAATTGAAGAAGAAGTAGTATACGGACGATTAGAAAATGAGAAAGAGTGTATAAAGGAGTGGCTGCATAGATGCAATCTGCTATAAGAAAACAGTTATTGCAAATCTTTTCTGAAGCTAATGGTGAATTTCTATCGGGACAAACGATTAGCGAGAAACTTGGATGTTCAAGAACAGCTGTGTGGAAACATATGGAATCACTTAGGGAAGAAGGATATGAGCTAGAGGCTGTACGACGCTTAGGTTATCGCATTGCAAGTAAACCGGACAAAGTAACGGCAAATGAAATTCAGCTTGGTTTACAAACAGAATTTATAGGCAGAACGGTATACTTTGAAGAGTCGGTAACATCTACACAGCAAATCGCAGCTCGTCTTGCTTATGAAGGAGCAGCTGAAGGAACCGTTGTTGTTGCAGAGGAGCAAACAGCAGGTCGTGGCCGATTAAGCAGAAAGTGGTACTCACCAAAAGGGACAGGAATTTGGATGAGCATTATTTTACGCCCAACAGTTCCAATTCATCAAGCACCGCAATTAACATTGTTAGCTGCTGTTAGCGTAGCACAGGCAATTGAAAAATGCACAAATCTTTCCGTTGGCATTAAATGGCCGAATGATATTTTAATTAATGGGAAGAAAGTAGTTGGCATTTTAACAGAAATGCAAGCGGATCCTGATAAAATTAATGCTGTTATTATTGGAATTGGCATTAATGTCAATCAAAAACAAGAGCATTTTGCGGAAGATATCCAGCATATTGCTACTTCCTTAGCACTCGAAGCTGAAAAAACGATTGTACGAGCTGAACTTATGCAGCAAATTTTCTTACAGATGGAAAAGCTATATAAAGAGTATTTAGATCGTGGTTTTTCAGTTATTAAGCTTCTGTGGGAAAGTTACGCTGTGAGTATTGGAAAAGAAATTACAGCGCGTACGATGACGAATACAATTACGGGAATTGCAAAAGGAATTACGGCTGATGGTGTCCTTATACTTGAAGATCATGAAGGAATCGTACATCATATTCATTCCGCTGATATTGAAGTAAAGTAAAACGTTTAGCAGTTATTTTGCACTTCTTTTCTTTACTGCTTATGAAAAACGAAGTATCATTGCTCATTAGATTAGCATCAATATATAGCCCTTTGCTTAAAAAGAAGCGAAGGGCTATTGTATGTGAAAAATGATTTTCTTTTTTAGAAAAGTATAGCAATTATGTTTTGCTATTTGTTATAATAAGGTCGAATATGGGCAGTATCAATGTGAACTGCACCGCTATTTAGGAAAATCAAAATAAAAATGTGGATTCTGCCTTGATCCAAAATAGGACTGGGACAGAGGGATGAATTTTGCCGAATGATACTACCCTTCTGCCTTTTTGTGGCTAGAAGGGTTTTTTATATGTTTTTTCATCCGGCCATCTCCTCTCTCCAGGTAAAGGAGGAGAAGTTTTTGAAAACTGTAACGGATTTTTTGAAAATGAAAGAACAAAGTGAGCCGATTGCGATGGTAACTGCATATGACTACCCATCAGCAAAGTTTGCTGAAGAAGCAGAAGTTGACATGATTTTAGTCGGTGACTCGCTTGGCATGGTTGTGCTCGGCTATGACTCAACAATTCCAGTAACAGTTGATGATATGATTCATCATACGAAAGCAGTGCGCCGCGGCGCGAAAAATACATTTGTTGTAACAGATATGCCATTTATGTCTTATCACGTTTCACTGCAAGAAACTATGCATAACGCACGCCGTATTGTGCAAGAAAGCGGTGCACATGCAGTAAAAGTCGAAGGAGCAGATGAAGTTGTATCGATTATTCGCTTCCTTACGAATGCAGGCATTCCAGTTGTAGCACATCTTGGGTTAACACCACAATCTGTCGGTGTGCTAGGTGGCTATAAAGTACAAGGAAAAGACGCAGAAAGCGCGAAGAAGTTGTTAGAAGACGCCAAAAAATGCGAAGAGGCTGGAGCAATTGCGCTTGTATTAGAGTGTGTACCGATGCAATTAGCGGAACTTGTAACAAAACAATTATCCATTCCAACGATCGGTATTGGCGCTGGTAATGGAACGGATGGTCAAGTTCTCGTCTATCACGATCTTATTACGTATGGTGTAAAACGCGTTCCGAAATTTGTGAAGCAATACACGTCTGTGCAAGAAGAAATAGTAAGAGGTATTGGACAATATGTTCATGAAGTAAAGGTAAGACAATTTCCAGAGAAAGAACATTCGTTTACGATGAAAGAAGAAGAATGCTTAGCGTTATACGGAGGGAAACAGTAATGCATATTATTACGACAGTGCAAGAGATGCAGCAAATCGCGGGGGAGCTTCGTGCAAGTGGAAAAAAAGTTGGGTTCGTTCCAACGATGGGCTATTTGCATGAAGGGCATTTAACGTTACTGAGACAAGCGAAAAAAGAAAATGATATTGTTATGTTAAGTATATTTGTAAATCCATTGCAGTTTGGACCGAATGAAGATTTAGATCGCTATCCGCGTGATATTGAACGTGATGAGCGCTTAGCGCGTGAAGTAGAAGTGGATTATTTATTTTATCCAAGTGTCGAAGAAATGTATCCAACAGATCGGACAACGAATGTTGAAGTTGTGAAGCGTACGGATGTTTTGTGCGGAAAACAGCGACCAGGTCATTTTGCTGGAGTTGCAACAGTATTGATGAAGCTTTTTAATATTACAATGCCAAATCGTGCGTATTTTGGTATGAAAGATGCACAGCAAGTAGCAGTTATTGAAGGATTTGTGGATGATTATAATATTCCTGTTACAATTGTGCCAGTTGAGATTGTACGCGAAGAAGATGGCTTAGCACGTAGTTCTCGCAACATTTATTTATCAGAGAGAGAACGCCAAGAGGCGCCGCATTTATATAAAAGCTTATGTATGGCGAAAGAACGAATTGTTAAAGGAGAGCGTAATCCAAAAAATATTACGAGCTTCATTAAAGAATATATTGAAACGAACACACAGGGTGTTGTAGATTACGCTGATCTATATGCGTATCCGAATTTAACTGAGGTTGAGAAAATAAGCGGACGTATGATTATTGCAATAGCTGTAAAGTTTGAAAATGCACGATTAATTGATAATATTACATTTACGGTTGAATAAGGAGGAGCAACTATGTTTCGCACAATGATGAGAGCGAAGTTACACCGAGCTACAGTAACGGAAGCAAATTTAAATTATGTAGGAAGTATTACAATTGATGAGGATTTAATGGATGCAGTTGGTATTGTTGAAAATGAGAAAGTGCAAATTGTAAACAACAATAACGGTGCTCGTTTAGAAACATATGTTATAAAAGGAGAACGCGGCACAGGGGTAATCTGTTTAAACGGTGCGGCTGCTCGACTTGTTCAGCCAGGCGATAAAGTTATTATCATTTGCTACGGGCTAGTTTCAGAAGAAAAAGTACTAACACATGTTCCGAAAATTGCTGTTTTAGATGACAATAATCAAATTGTGGAAATGCTTGGAGCGGAAAAAGCAGGCACAATTTTATAATGTATAAGAAAAGCTATCTCTGTGAAAGGGATAGCTTTTCTTATGCGAAAGCAAAATCATTTCATTTTTCGTATCTTTCCATTAAGATGAGTAAAAACGTGGTATAGTAACACTATAGAAATTTTGTTGTTTGAAAGGTAAGAAATTGAGGTGTCATAGATGAGTAAGCGTTATGTCGTAGTCGATTTAGAAACGACAGGGAATGCCTGGAAAGATGGGAAAGATAAAATTACTCAAATTGCAGCAGTTGTGGTAGAAGATGGAGAAATTCTTGAAATTTTCTCTTCTTTTGTAAATCCTGAACGGGACATTCCGCCATTTATTACAGAATTAACGGGAATTGATGAAACACTTGTGAAGAAAGCTCCGTTATTCCGAGATGTAGCGCCGATGATTATTGAATTATTACAAGGTGCGTACTTTGTTGCACATAATGTTCATTTTGATTGGAATTTTTTACAGGAAGAATTACGGCAAGCGGGATTCCTAGAAGTAACATGCCAAAAAATTGATACAGTTGAACTGGCACATATTTTATTGCCGACAGCTGATAGTTATAAATTACGTGATTTAGCAAAAAGATATGGCTTTGACCATGATCAGCCTCATCGTGCTGATAGTGATGCAATGGTGACAGCAGAGATATTTTTACAATTGCTTTCTAAAATGGAAAGTTTACCACTCGTTACATTGCAATCGTTATATGAATTAAGCGATATGTTCCAAAGTAACATTGGAGACATTATGTCTGCATGTATTTTGAATAAGATGATACATGGAACAAACGATGCGGAAAAATATGATATACACCGAAATATTGCTCTTTGCAAACGCAATTATGCATTGCAAATTGGCGAGGAGAAAATTACTGATTTTTCTTCTTTTTTAACGGAAGCGATGCAGCGTTTAGCTGAAGTAATGCCATTTTTTGAAAAAAGAGACGGGCAGCAGCTGATGATAAATGAAGTTTACGAAGCGCTTAGAGACTCTCGATTTTCGTTAATTGAAGCAGGAACAGGTACAGGGAAAACACTAGCGTATTTGCTGCCTAGTATTTTTTATGCGAAAGAAAAAGAACAGCCGGTAGTTATTAGTACACAAACTGTGCAGTTGCAACAACAAATTTTAGCAAAAGAAATTCCATTGTTGAAAAAAATACTTCCGTTCCCGTTTGAGGTAGCGATGTTAAAAGGAAGGAAGCATTATCTGTGTTTACATAAATTTGAACATGCACTGGGCGAAGTAGACAATCATTACGATGATGCATTAACGAAAGCGAAAATTTTAGTATGGCTTCTCGATACAGAATCAGGAGATCGAGATGAGTTAAACATTCCGGCTGGAGGAAAGCTATTATGGGAGCGTATTTGTAGTGATGCTCATGGTCCAAATAGCATGAGAAGTGCGTGGTTTAGCCGCTGTTTTTATCAGCGTGCAAAAAATAAAGCATTATTTGCTGATGTTGTAATCACAAATCATACCTTATTGTTCCAAGATTTCGTAAGTGAAGAATCATTACTTGCATCATGTGAACACATTATTTTTGATGAAGCTCATCATCTGGAAGAAACGGCAAGTAGAGCGTTAGGAGAGCAATTTTCTTGTATGTATTTTCAACTTATTTTATCGCGTTTTGGTACGTTAGAAACATCTGATGTGTTAGCTAAAGTGTACGATATGATGAAGCAGTCGCAAATTGCTGTTCGTTCTACGTTTCAAATGATTAGTCGTACGTTGAAAGAAATTAAGTTTGACGCAGACGAGCTGTTCCAAATGCTGCGTACATTTATATTCCAAAAAACAAAGCAAGAACACGCACCTGGAAATATGCCGCTTATGTACCGTTATGATGTAAAGACAGAAAGAGGAAAGCTTTGGCGCAGTATTGTTGAATTAACGGACCGTTTTGTACATCAGCTAGGTATATTGCTTACGTTATTAGAAAAACAAGGTGAGATGTTACAAAAGCAAAATGAATGGGAAATGCATATGATTACGGGAGAGTTTGTACATCTTATAGAGGTACTTTCTAAGATGACCCATTCTTTACGAAAACTAATTTTAGAAGATACGGGTCATGTGACATGGATGGAAACTGAAACGAAAGGAACAATTCATTCGACCATCCTGTATGCACAGCCAGTTGATATAAGTGATTTATTTGCAGATCAATTTTTAACACGTAAACGAAGTGTTATTTTTACTTCAGCTACTTTAACTGTAAATGATACGTTTGATTATATAGAAGAAGAGCTTGGATTAGTGGATTTTACACCGAATACATTAACAATTCCATCACCATTTCATTATGAAGAGCAAGTAAAACTAATGGTGTCAACAGATGTTCCGCATATTAAACATGTAACTGAAGAAGTGTATGTAAGAGCAGTGTCTGAACATATTATGAAGATTGCTAAAGCTACAAATGGTCGAATGCTTGTTTTATTTACATCATATGAAATGTTAAAACAGACATTTGAAGTATTGAAAAAGGAAGAGGCGCTGGAAGAATTTCTTTTGTTAACACAAAGTGTCCATAATCGTAGCCGCAGCCGAATGATTCGAAAGTTTCAGGAGTTTGAAAAATCCATTTTATTAGGGACAAGTAGTTTTTGGGAAGGAATTGACATACCAGGAGAAGCGTTAAGCTGTCTTGTAATTGTTCGTCTCCCGTTTACATCACCGCATCAGCCAATGATGCAAGCGAAAAGTGAACGGCTCAAAGAAAAAGGAGAAGATTCATTTACAAAGATTGCTTTGCCACAAGCAATTCTTCGTTTTAAACAAGGTTTTGGACGTCTTATTCGTACAACGACGGATACAGGAACAGTATTTGTGTTAGATCGTCGTCTCACCTCATCGTTTTACGGGAAACGATTTGTTCAATCTATTCCGAGTATTCCATTGTACGAAGGACCGTTAGAAGATTTAATAGAAAAAATGGAATAATAAGGTGAAGCTCCTACATGGATTAGCAGTTATCCTTCATCTATTTTCTTTGGTTTCTCGGAATATTGAGACGGGTGAGCTATAGCTTGCGAATAGCGGGATAAAGTGAAACTTCCATCAGTGGGGGTCTTACTGCCCGTTAATGCGGGATAAAGACTAACGCCTAAAGCAAATTTGCTTCAGGCGTTACATGTGGGTAGGAGGAAATTTTATTTTTCTTACATTAAGTATAGAAATACGATGGTTTTCGACTTCAAACCTTTTTTTGAAGAACATGTCCTGCTATAATAGATGGGTGATGAAGCAGGGTTTATAAAGAATGTACTCTTATTGTAACCGCAATGCGTTCTTCTATAATTAGAAATTTTGTGTAACGGAGGAGTTTTTATGGAGAAGAAAATTGAAGTACTATCAACGACGCGTCTTGGATACACGTCTGATTTATACAAGATTGTTGATAGTTTAAATCGAACATTAAAAGAAAAAGATCTGATGTTCGGATTAGCATTAGATGAAAAAGAAAAAGAGACAGCAATATTTACGATTTATAGAACGTAGTGATACAATGAAAAAGTGGATTTTAACAATTGTTGTTGTAATCGTAGCTGTTGTTTTATATGGGGTACACATTTATAATACAACGATGGAGAAAAAAATTCCGAAAGAATCGAAAACTGTTGAGATTGCAAAAGAAAAAGCAAAACTTACAAAAGTAACAAAAGTCGATTATTATAACGGTCAAGCTCCATATGAAGTTGTACAAGGTGTGGATGAAAAAGGAGAACAATATATCGTTTGGGTGCCTGAGAAAAAAGGAGATGTCCTGGTGCGAAAAGCAAGTGAAGGTATTTCTGAAAAAGAGGCGTTGCAAATTGTTGCCAAAGAGCGAAAGCCGAAGCAATTTGTCAAAGCAAAATTAGGCGCTGAAAACAATGTTCCATTATGGGAAGTTACATATATTGATGATGAAAATCGTTATACTTACTATTATCTTGCATTTGAAGATGGTAAGTTTTTAAAACGATATAGCATTGAAAAATAGGTGCAGGGGGAACTGAGGATGAAATTAGCAAAGCGAGTAGCTGCTCTAACACCGTCTTCGACGTTAGAAATTACAGCAAAGGCACAAGCGTTAAAAGCAGAAGGACATGATGTGATTGGATTAGGAGCAGGAGAACCTGACTTTAATACGCCAGAGCATATTATAGATGCTGCTTATAAAGCAATGTTAGAAGGTTATACGAAATATACACCAACAGGTGGATTAGCTACGCTAAAACAAGAAATTATTAAAAAGTTTGAGCGTGACCAAGGCATATCTTATGAACCATCTCAAATTATTGTATGTAACGGTGCAAAGCATGCTTTATATACGCTGTTTCAAGTATTACTTGATGAAGGTGATGAAGTTATTATTCCAACTCCGTATTGGGTAAGTTATCCGGAGCAAGTAAAGCTTGCAGGAGGTAAGCCAGTATATGTAGATGGGTTAGAAGAAAATAATTACAAAATCACACCTGAGCAATTGCGTCAAGTGATTACAGAGAAAACGAAAGCTGTAATTATTAACTCACCTAGCAACCCAACAGGGATGATTTATAGTAAAGAAGAGTTGCAGCAGCTTGGGCAAGTATGCTTAGAGCATAACATTTTAATTGTTTCTGATGAAATTTATGAGAAATTAATTTATGGCGATGCACAGTATACATCAATTGCTGAGCTTTCTAATGAATTAAAAGAACAGACTCTTATTATTAACGGTGTATCAAAATCGCACTCAATGACAGGGTGGCGCATTGGTTATGCAGCAGGTAATAAAGAACTTATTAAAGCGATGACGAACTTAGCGAGTCACAGTACATCAAACCCTACTTCAATTGCGCAGTACGGAGCGATTGCTGCTTATGCTGGAGATCAACAACCTGTAGAAATGATGCGCAGCGCATTTGAAGGACGATTAAATATCGTTTATGAGAAACTGATTCAAATTCCTGGGTTCTCTTGCATTAAACCGCAAGGAGCGTTCTATCTGTTCCCAAATGTGAAAGAAGCAGTAGCATTAGCTGGTTATGAAACAGTTGATGAATGGGCAAAAGCATTATTAGAAGAAGAAAAAGTTGCCCTCGTTCCAGGAACAGGATTCGGAGCACCCAATAACGTTCGTTTATCATACGCAACTTCACTTGAACAATTAGAGAAGGCGTTAGAACGTATTGATACATTTATGAAAAACAAAATGAAAGGCTAAGTAGCTCTTTCATTTCTATCTTTGTCAATTGTCTTAGACAGTTCAAATGATGCCTCCCTCTCAGTAGGGAGGTTTTTTTGACGAATTGTGCCAAAAAGAAATGTGAAGAGGTGTGTTATACTAGAAAGCGAGGTGTTTGATTATGAAGAAGAAAATCATGTTAGAGTGGTTTGAACAAGGAAGCATTGCGATTCCAAAATTATTAATGATGCACTATAAAAAACTCGGTTTAAATGAGGTAGAGTTTATGGTACTGCTTCATGTGCATACATTTTTAGAATCGGGAAACACTTTCCCAACACCAGGAGAAATTGCAGAGCGGATGACCATTACGCAGACAAAGTGTATGGAGATTATTCAAGCGTTAATCCAAAAAGGTTTTTTAGCGTTAGAAGGAGGACAGAAATCCGCGGCAATGATTTGTGAAAGCTACTCATTACAGCCTCTTTGGGAAAAGATATTACACTTTTTAATGAGTGAAAATATTGAAGAGGAAGAGCGAGAACAAAAACAATTACAAATCAATTTATATACAGTGTTTGAGCATGAATTTGGCAGACCATTATCTCCATTTGAATGTGAGACATTAGCAATGTGGCAAGATCAGGATCAGCATGATCCACTTTTAATTCAAACTGCTCTTCGCGAAGCAGTTATGAGTGGAAAGTTGAACTTTCGTTATATCGATCGCATATTGTTTGAATGGAAGAAGAACGGAATTAAAACGGTTGATCAAGCACAGAATCAAGGGCGGAAATTTAGAGAAAATCAGCAACGAAATCAGCAAGTATCACGCCAAGAAACGAAGTATACAGGAAAGGTGCCGTTTTATAATTGGCTAGAGCAATAATGGTAGGAGGAAAAAATGCTAAACAAAACACAAATTAGACATTGCCTTGATGTAATGGGAGAAATGTATCCAGAAGCGCATTGTGAACTTAATCATGACAACGCATTTGAACTTGTTATTGCGGTAGCGCTATCTGCACAGTGTACGGATGTTCTTGTAAATAAAGTAACAAAAAATTTATTTCAAAAATATAAAACACCAGAAGATTATTTAAGCGTGTCTTTAGAAGAATTGCAGCAGGATATTCGTTCTATTGGTTTGTATCGGAATAAGGCGAAAAATATTCAAAAGCTATGCCGTATGCTTATTGATGAATACGGTGGAGAAGTACCGCAAGATAGAGATGAGTTAACGAAGTTACCAGGTGTAGGACGAAAAACAGCAAACGTTGTTGTCTCCGTTGCATTTGGTATTCCAGCCATTGCGGTTGATACGCATGTAGAGCGCGTTAGTAAACGACTTGCCTTTTGTAAATGGAAAGATTCTGTATTAGAAGTAGAGAAGACATTAATGAAGAAGGTACCGATGGAGGAGTGGGGTGTAACACATCATCGTATGATTTTCTTTGGACGCTATCACTGCAAGGCACAGCGTCCCCAGTGCGAAGAATGCAGGCTATTAGAGCTATGTCGTGAAGGTAAGAAACGCATGAGAGAGAAGGAGAAGAAATGAAGCAAGTACTTGAAATACCAAGTGATTTTCGGTGCAGTCTTTTCTTTGAAGAAGAGACTGTTATTGAATACAATGCAGAAAAATCATTTGGAGAGCTTTTAAAAGAGACGTGCTTTCTCTTTGATATCGATCAGCGATATAAGCCATGGAATGAGATCGAAATGAGTATTTCTACTGTATTAAGCTTATGGAAAGAAGAAAAAGAAGAGATTTCTATACTATTTCGAAATCGAAGTAAAAAAGAAGCAAAGGATCCGATGGTACGCTTTGCAGGACATCTGTTATCAATTTTACACTGGATGAATGGAACACCTGTTGTGAGTTTACAGAATATGAATGAACAAATAGAAAGGCTAGAAAAAAAGCCAGTTAACTTTATGGAACGTTTTTTATTTATTATGAAACAGCCAGATCATTATCATTCTTTTATTCAGCTGACACAGTTATATGAAGAATTGGAAAAATTATATGTAAGAGTACTCATTATGCAAAAGAAGCCATCTTCTCGGTAGAGAAGATGGCTTCTTTTTTATTCATGTTTAGTTTCCTATCAGTTGTTACTGAGTCGGTTTATTTGGATTTCCACCGTCTGCTGGTGGATTCGGATGATTTCCTTCACCCGGTGTGGTTCCTCCACCCGGTGTGGTATTTCCTCCACCTGGTGTGGTATTTCCTCCACCCGGTGTGGTTCCTCCGCCTGGTGTGGTATTTCCTCCGCCTGGTGGGTTATTTCCTTCACCTGGAGTGGTGTTTCCTCCACCCGGAGTGGTGTTTCCTTCACCTGGAGTGGTGTTTCCGTTGTTTTGATTTTGTTTCTCTTTATCTTGTTCAGCTTTCTTAGCGGCATCTTCTTCAGCCTTTTTCTTAGCAGCATCTTCTTCAGCTTTTTTATTAGCATCATCACCAGGTACTACTACCGTCGCTGTTACAGGGTCACTAGAACTATTACCCTTTTTCGAAACGAGTGAAATAGTATACGTAACACCAGGTTTTGCACCGCTAATGGTTGCACTTGTGCCACTTACTTTTGCACTACCGCTAGAACCATCACTACCTTTATAGGTTACAGCGTAGGAGTCTGAATCAGATGAGCCAGACCAACTTAATGCAATAGTCTGCGATGCAGCATCATATGATGCATTTAGCCCAGTTGGTGCATCTACGTTGATTTTTGGAACAGCATCTTTTTTCGCGCCTTTAACGTAAAGTTCATTACCTTCGCGTTCTACACTGCTTGGCATTTCAAAACGAGATGTATCAGTTCCAAATTCACTCATCATCGCTTTAAACATACGCTGTGCGATCGCTGATGAATTTTTGTCAACATAGCCTTCAGTTCGTTTATTATACCCAGTCCATACAGCCATCGTATATTCTGGTGTATAGCCTGCAAACCAACTATCAGGACTTCCAGAAGAAGGGAAACCAGTATCTCTTAGTTCTTTTGAATCATAGTTTGTTGTCCCTGTTTTACCAGCAACGTCTAATGATGGAACATTTGCTTTTGTACCAGTACCAGAATCCACAACAGTACGAAGCATATCTGTAGTCATATATGCTGTGTAATCTTTCATAACTCGCTTTCCTTTTGGTGTAAAGTTCACTTCTTTACCATCAGGATACACAACTTTTGTTACAAAGTGTGGTTTATGATATACACCACCGTCTCCGAATGATGCATATGCTCCTGCAACTGTAAGAGGAGAAGCGGAATTACTACCGATTGCTGTTGATTCTTGGGCACCATCTGCTCCAAATGTAAAACCAAGTCCTTCAGCGAAAGTTTGTGCTTTACTTATACCAACTTCTTTAGCCGTTTTTACAGCAGGTACGTTACGAGACTGTGCTAATGCATCGCGCATTGACATTGGACCTTTGTGGCCGTTATCAAAATTTCGAACCTCTTGTCCTGTTGAATATTTATACGGCGAATCGTCAATTTGATGATATGTTGACCATTGCTTATATTCAATAGCAGGGCCGTAATCAAAAACTGGCTTCATTGTAGAACCTACTTGGCGTTCTGAGTCAATAGCCATGTTATGTCCTTTAAATGTTGCTTTATTTTCACCGCGTCCGCTACCGATTGCGCGAACTTCGCCTGAGTTCGTATCCATGAATACGAATGCACCCTGGAATTTTTCATCCGGATAGTTAATGATTTCTTCTGTGTTCATCATTTTATCTGCATAATCCTGAGCTTTTGGATCTAACGTTGTGTAAATAGATAGTCCATCAGAGCCAATGTTGACATTAGGGATTTGTGCTTCGATTTCTTTTACAGCGGCATCTAAGAATCCTTGATAAGGCATTTGTGTTGCTTCTTGAGACGGCTGAAGGCCTTCCGTCACTGGGACTTTCTTCGCATCTTCCATTTCTTTCTTCGTGATATAGCCATGTCGGTTCATTAAATATAATACTGTATCGCGTCGTTCTGTTGCGGCCTTCACGTTTTCTGGTTTTGTCGGATCATAAATACTAGGACCTTGTGGTAATCCTGCAAGCATCGCTGCCTCAGGTAATGTTAAATCTTTTAATTCTTTTCCATAATAATTTTTTGCAGCTGTTGCAATACCGTAAGAACGGTTACCTAGGTTAATTTTGTTTAAGTACATTTCTAGAATTTCATGTTTTGAATATTGCTGCTCTAACTTGTAAGCTAAATACCATTCTTGTACTTTACGTTTTATTGTTTGTTCCGGTGTTAGGTAATAGTTTTTAATAACTTGCTGTGTAATTGTACTACCACCTTGAGTACCGGAGTCACTAGTCAAGTTTGAGAAAATTGCTTTTGCAGTACGCCTAAAATCAATTCCATGGTGCTCATAAAAACGTGAATCTTCTGTAGCTAGGAAGGCATCTTCTACTACTTTTGGAATTTGATCATATGTGACCTTTGTTCGCTTTTCAGCGCCATATTCATATACGAAATTTCCGTCTTTATCATAAAATTTTGTTGATAATGGAACTTCAAGTTTCGCTTTATCTAATTTTGGAGCATCCTTTATTATAATAAAGAAAGCAGAAACCCCAGCTATTAGTGCCACAATGCCGACTATTAAGCAAGTGATTAGAAATTTCCGTAGAAACGAACCTTTTTTCTTTGGTTTCGCTTTTTTAGGCTGTTCTTGTTTCTGTTTTTTAGCGTGTTTTCGTTCTTCACGAGAACGATAATTTTCTGACATTATACTTTCTCCTACCTTTCATTTCCTCCCCAAAAGTCGAAAAATGAGCCTTATTGTTGACTCTATCACGAAAAATAAAGTGTGTCTAGTACATGAATATAATCAATGCGAGGGTGATAACCGCACGGTAATAAGTACCCAAGCTCTCCCACTTCTTGTTTTGTTATTGATTTACGTCCACCAGTTTCCTGTCGATTCCAAAATGTAATGATTTGTTTTGCTTCTAGTAAATAAAATTCATCGTAAAGTGTAAATTTAATAATAACAAATGCAATACCACCATGAGCTAATACTTGCTTCATATGTTTAATTTGGTGAAGGTGGAAGTTTTGTAGTGGAAAGCTTGTTTTATTTTTCGTTTCTTTCGCTTCAAAGTCAATGTGTTTACCTTTGTATACACCGTTGTAATCGGTTGTAGAAGGTTGTTTAAAGTACGCTTCTTTAATCACAGCAGCACTTCGCTTCGGATAATCGACTTTTACAATTTGAAGAGGGGTGGGCTTTTTATGGACGCAAGCAATATTATGCGTTAAATAGTACTGGTTTGTTTCATTTAGTTCCTCTTCAAGTGACATACCTCTATTACTATAAGTATGTTTGCTTGTAGGTACATCATGAGTTTGCTGCGTTCCATTATATTTTTTTCCGTTTGGGTAACGAATGGTCATGGTTTGTCCACTCCAACTGGCATAGAATCACTTACAAAGGTGATTATATCAAAAAAAATGAAAAATAGGCGATTTTTTTGAATATAGAGAAGGGGTGAGAACATTATGTTTGCACAAAGCGAATATGAAAAAATAAGACAAAAAAGGAAGGTTGCTTCCTATACAAAAGAAGAGCAAGAGCTCGTGCATCGTATTGAGCAACAAACTCTTCTTGTTAATGTTGATAATATTTCGCGTACGCATGCTTATAAAGAATATTATGAACGCAATAAAGAAATTCGTTGGTCATTTTTAGCCAGTATGGTATCCCGAAATGCAGGCTGGAATATGACAGATTTAGAGGGAAAATATTATCCAAAAGTTTTATCCAAGGAGATACGTAAACAATTATTTCTTACATATGAACGTGCAAATTGGCTTATTTTTTTAGATGCATATCCGCAGCTGTTATTGTATGAATATAGTAGACAAATGGAAAAACCTCTGTTTCATTTGTTGCAAACATTTTCTGTTTCGATATTTATGGAAGTAGAATGGAATTATTTTTGGAATCAAAAAAATGAGGATCGACTTATGACGGCTCTTATTATTAATGAACAACATATCATCCAAAAACCGGTAATTGAGCATCCTTTTTATCAAAAGCATGTATTCCAAACATTATTATTCAAATTTCAAGAATTGTTTCATTTTAGTGCAGTGATATTTCCAACAGTAAATGGAAAGTTATATGGTTTCTCCGTACGTCAGTTCGAAACATTAATAAAGAGAATTGAGCTAGGGAAACGATTAGCATGGCTACTATTTCATCCGACTTATAAGGATTCGTTTTATACATTTTCTTCTCAAACAGTTCATACGGGGGCGAGGTTAGATTATGAACAATACTTCCCTACTTTTAAGGAGCAAGATACTCCTCAGCTTCGCGATGTATTTTCTGTCATCCCACATCATCGTGATGCAGAGAAAGATTGGTTTCAGTCAGGAATGAATATAGAGGAATTGTTTTTGTTTGAAGAACCGAAAATAGACATTGATATTACAGAATGGTTTTTACACAAACAAAAGCAATTACACTTGTTTGCTTCACTCAACAGCCTTTTTTAACAGAATTCGGAATTCATGATATAATAAAAAAATCCCGCTTTATGAAAAGCGGGAAGAAAGTTAAACAAGCTGTAAGAGCCCGATTGGTTCAACTAACCATCAATGGGGAAAGCGCCCACTGATGGAAGTTTCACTTTACCCCGCTCAAACGATTGGTAAGAAGTGAGAGTGGAGAGGAAATCAAACCAACCGTAAGAGCCCGATTGGTTCAACTAACTTTTCATGGAAGAAAACCGTTTCCATGAAAAGAAGTTTCACTTTATGTAGCAGGGAAATTTGGTCCATCTAATTTTGGATTTCCTGTTTCTGGTTTGTTTTGTTTGTTTTGAGTTTGTTTTTTCTTGTTTTCATTTTTGCTTTTAGCCATTGTCAACACCTCCCTTTCGTATTGTTGCCACTTTCATAAACTTCATACAAAAAATCACTTTCTTTGCCGAATTAAAACTAGTTTTGTCAAGCATGCAGGAGCGAAAAAGGAGCTGTCGAATTAACATGACAAAAGGAAAGCAAAGAGGGAGGCGTGTTGAAGATGAAAATGGTTCAGAAAGAAGATGTAATGAAAAAAATGGATCAGATGTTAAATACGCTTGATTTGCTTGAAATGAATGTGTCGCTGAGAGTTAATCATGCGCTTAAGGATAAAAGAGAATTTGTAGTTAATAAAGTAGAGGTAATGGAAATGCATATAAAGCATATGGAAGCAAAATTATTGCATCATGAAGAAAAAGGTAACTGGATACAAGCGTTTCATGTAGTGGCAGTTAGTATATAAGTAGGTGGAAATAGTGAAATATATAGCATTGATTGAAGCGACAAAAAAAATAATTCAATATAATGATGAAACAATTATAAAAAAAAGAGAAAGTGGAGAACTTGAGTTTGACTTTTATCATGATATAAAGCCATTTGTGTCCTTAGTAGATGAAGGATTAGAAGAATGGAAACGACTCGCGCTTGATTGGTTGTATCGAGCAAAGCCAAAATATATACATGTACAGCAAATTGAACAAGTATGTACAAATTTACAAAGCAATTCTTTACAGTGTTTTGCACAGAAAATGAATGGGAAGCGTTTTTATGAAACACATCAGGCGATTCATTATACATTACAAAATATTTTAGAACAATGTAAGTGATAAGAGGGGAGAACCCCTCTTATTTTTTTCGCTATTTGCGGGCAGTAAGATTCCCCACCTTAAGATGCAGAGAGAAACGAAGAAGATAGGTGAGGAACAACTGCTGGTATGTGCCAGATTGGGCGGCCTTCTCATCAGTGGAGGATGAAGAATCCCTCACTAATGGAAGTTTCACTTTATACTTCTGTCACGATATTTTTATCAGTTTCGTAAGCTGGTTTTGTAGCTCCAATTGTTTCTAGTTCACGTGTTACACTTCTATACTCTGATAAGCAAATTTTCCCTTGTAGATAAGAATGTCTTGCAAAATCAAGTAACTCATTCAAATCCTCAGGTTCATATCCTTTTTTTTCGAAAAAATCTTGTTTTAAATCCCCTAACATCATGCTGATTCCTCCCCTATAAGAATCTTTTCTATATAATGGTAGCATAAAAACGTTTACTTTTTTATTTTTTTGAAAATTTAAATTTTACACAAAGGTAATTTGTATAACTTTATCAACCGATCGGTTGTCGTTTTCCTTTCTGATAATGATTTGGAAAATGGAGACCGACTAATAATAGTCAGTGAGAAAATCAATTGATTTTGAAAATTCCAACTTGTGGGATGGTTACACAATTTTTTTACGATTTCATATTCTAACTATATAGAAAGCTGTTAGAGGAGGGAGAATGTATGTTTCAACATTCTAACATGTATCAGAATGAACAAGACCCATACTTACGTTATAATATGTATCCTTTTATGCCTTACTATATGAATCAACCAAATTATTTTCAACCTTTTCAACTTCCAAATATGAATCAGCCAATGTTTTATCCACCGAAACAACCTATTCAATCTTCTTTTCATCCACATACGCCATATCCGATGATGAATAAACAAAACTATACAAAACAACAGCCAGGTCAATTTTCAAGTTTTATGTCGCAGTTTAAAACATCGGATGGAAATTATGACATTAATAAAATGATGGGTACTGCAGGCCAAATGATGAATGCAATGAATCAAATTACCGGTATTGTCAAACAAGTAGGGGGCTTTTTTATAAAGTGAAGCTTCCTTTCATGGGTGCCTTTCCCATGAAAGGTTAGCTGAACAAATCGGGCTCTTACGGTTGGTTTGATTTCCCCCTTGTTCGCACTTCTTACCAATCGTACTCATAAGAGGGGGGCGTTATCTTTTATATAGGAAAATATGTGTAAAGAATTGAAGAAGGATTTTCTAAAGTATTGATGATATATGTGGCTCAATAAAAACCCAAATTTTACATGTGAAATGTCATAAAAAAGAGTTGTTCGGACCTCCTATCCATTTTACAATGACGGTAGCGTTAAAATATGATGTATGGAGAGGACGCATGTGAACAAGGTTATTTTGCTTTTGTTTTTTGTCATGATTACATTAACTGTTTTTATTTTTACAAACTTTAAACAATTTTTATAGACAAATTTCCAATATAGAAATAGGTATTTGTAACAAACGGCTTTTACTCTTTTCTCATATTGTAAAGTGTAAGCTCATTTTCAAACTGTGAGAGGAGAGAAAACTATGTATCATTGTCATCCTTGCTTCGGGGGAGCAGCACCTTACGGGGGAGCAGCACCTTACGGGGGAGCAGCACCTTTCGGGGGAGCAGTTTCACCAATTTCGACAACACCTCCTATTGTGCATCCAACAAAATGTTGTGAAACACACACATTTTCAAAAACGGTGGTCCCTCATATTCACCCAACACATATGAAACACATTCATCATCAGGTAGTACAATCTCAGCATTATTTCCCACAAACAAACTCTGCTGCAACTGTTATAGACCCTGCTGATCCAGTGTTTGTTGGTGGATTTGGTGGACATCATGGACACCATGGCCCATGTGGTCCGCAAGTATCGCCATTTGGCCCAAATATGGGACCAAGTGTAAGTCCAGCAATGTTACCGCCAGGCCCAAATATGGGACCAAGTGTAAGTCCAGCAATGTTACCACCAGGCCCAAATGTTGGTGGCATGTTTAAAAAGTAAGTGTTATGCTAGAACTAGCAAATTGCTAGTTCTTTTTTTTTGAAAAGAGAAGGAGCGTTTTATATGAAAGTTGTAGCTGTTACAGGATATAAGCCATTTGAACTAGGCATTTTTTCAAATGACCATCCTGGAATTTCTTACATAAAGAAAGCGATACACCAAAGGCTGCTTTCTTTGTTAGAAGAAGGATTAGAATGGGTTATGATTAGCGGACAATTAGGGATTGAGTTATGGGCAGCCGAAGTTGTATTTGATTTGCAATTGGAATATCCAGATTTGAAATTAGCTGTCTTTACCCCTTTTTTAGAGCAGGAAGAGAATTGGAAAGAAAACAATCGGGAGTATTATGAATTGATTCTTTCACAAGCAGATCACGTTGATAGTATAACGAAGCGGAAATATGAAAGCCCAGAACAATTCCGGCTAAAAAATCAATTTTTCATTGAAAAAAGTGATGCATTACTTGCTATGTATGATGAAGAGAAACCAGGAAGTCCTAAATATATGGTAGAGGCAGCGAAAAAAAAGGAAGAATCACAAAATTATCAATGTTATTTTATACTTTTTTCTGATTTACAAGATATAATAGAAGAAGAACAGTGGAATAAGGATATATGATTGACAAAACGGACTGTTTCTGAAAGAATTTACTTTATGAAAGTTTTGGTAAAGACTTGAGGTGGAATAAATGATTTCTGATAAAATTAAGTTAACAGCGAAAGATATTTTAGAAAAAGAGTTTAAAATGGGAATGCGAGGCTATCAACAAGAAGAAGTAGATAAATTTTTAGACATGATTATTAAAGATTATGAAGCATTCCATAAAGAAATTGAACAATTACAGCAACAAAATTCACGTTTAGAGCAAGAATTGGAGCAACAAAAAGCAATGGCACAACAAGTTCAATCTCAGCCAACTCCAGCTCCTGTTCCTACTCCGCAACCAGTTTATAACAATACGAATACAGATATTTTAAAACGTCTGTCGAATTTGGAAAAAGCTGTGTTTGGAAGTAAATTGTATGAATAATGGAAGCATCTAAATAAACTTGTAGCAATTTACATGCAAAAAATGTTGCAAAATATTTATGTTTCCACTATACTAATTCATGTCATAACGTTTGGGTAATCGCTGCAACGTTTTGTTGTAGAGGAAAGTCCATGCTCGCACGACCTGAGATGGTCGTAGTGTTCGTGCCTAGCGAAGTCATAAGCTAGGGTATTCTGGCGTAAAGCTGGATTAACGGCAGGGAAAAAACCTAAGTCCATTGGATATGGTTTGACTACCTTTAAAGTGCCACAGTGACGAAGTCCCAGAAGAAATGATGGGAGTGGAACGAGGTAAACCCCACGAGCGAGAAACCCAAATATTGGTAGGGGAACTTTTCCTAAGGAAATGAACGATGGGAAAAGACAGATGCGAATGCTCTGTAGATAGATGATTGCCACCGGAGTACGAGGCGTGGGCCGTTTGCAGTACAAAGGTACAGAACATGGCTTACAGAACGTTATGAACCAATCATGAATTTGTTCAGCTCTCCTTTGTAAGAGGAGGGCTTTTTATTTGTATGAATTTTTGGAATGTGAGTTAAAATGGTAAAGAAAGTTTCGCAAACTTAATACAATTGAAGTGAAATAAGATGTTATGATTTTAACTGATTAGCAAAGAACAGTATACTGCCAATGAGTGTTTGATTATATAGTATGAGGAGAATGGAAATGGGAAAAGTTACTTTAATTGCAACTGCTGCAATGGGAATTGAAGCGCTTGTTGCAAGAGAAGTTCGCAATCTCGGTTATGAGTGCCAGGTAGATAATGGGAAAGTAACGTTTGAAGCGGACGAAAAAGCGATTTGTCGCAGTAATTTATGGCTCCGTACAGCGGATCGTGTGAAAATTAAAGTTGGTGAATTTAAGGCAACAACATTTGATGAATTATTCGAAAAAACAAAGGCGCTAAATTGGGGAGATTATATTCCGGAAAACGGAGAATTTCCTGTTATCGGTAAATCAATTAAATCTACATTATTTAGTGTACCTGATTGTCAAAGTATCGTAAAAAAAGCAGTCGTTGAAAAATTAAAAAGTACATATAGACGCACAACATGGTTTGAGGAGAATGGCCCGCTATTTCGTATCGAAGTTGCACTATTAAAAGATATAGCAACGTTGACAATTGATGCAAGCGGTGTTGGGCTTCATAAGCGTGGATACCGTGTTGGACAAGGGGATGCACCGTTAAAAGAAACGTTGGCAGCTTCGTTAATTATGCTAACAAACTGGAAGCCAGATCGCCCGTTTGTAGATCCTTTTTGTGGTTCTGGAACGATTCCGCTTGAAGCGGCATTAATTGGGCAAAATATCGCTCCAGGATTTAACCGTGATTTTGCTTCTGATGGATGGGGTTGGATTGGTAAACAAAATTGGGATGAAGCTCGTCAAGAAGTGGAAGACCTAGCGAATTACGATCAACCGCTTCAAATTATCGGATCAGACATTGATCATCGTATGGTACAAGTTGCGCAGGATAATGCTGATGAAGTAGGGCTTGGTGATCTTATTACATTTAAGCAAATGCAAGTAAAAGATTTTACAACAAAAGAGGAATATGGTTATGTTGTGACGAATCCTCCATACGGAGAGCGTTTAAGTGAAAAACCTCTTGTTGAAAAAATGTATGCAGAGATGGGACAAGCATTTAGGCCGCTGGATACTTGGTCTTTATATGTATTAACAAGCCATCCAGAATTTGAGAAATGGTACGGCAAAGATGCATCAAAGAAACGAAAATTATTTAATGGATTTATTCGCACTGATTACTATCAGTATTTCGGTAAACGTCCGCCGCGCGATTAGTATAAAACTTCTTTAGAACGCATATACTTGCTATTATGCGATAATCTAAAGGAGGAAGCGCTAATGGATGGTTTGCAATTTTCTATGATTCAAAAGGCTATTCATCGAACGTATGATGAATTAGAAAAAGAAGTAAACCTTCACGGCGTAGCTGATTATGAATTACAACAAGCACGTGAAGAATATTTATTAGCTTTATCACATGAAACATTGATTGATAAACGGTATTTAAAATCATTGATAGAGTAAAAAAGTTTTCCTGGATCTAGGAAAACTTTTTTCGCTCATTTTTGTTATCCCGCATTAACGGGCAGTAAGCCCCCACCTTAAGATTGAGAGAAAAGCGAAGAAGATAGGTGGGGGATAACTGCCCGTAAAAGCCCGATTGGGCGGGCTTTCCATCAGTGGGGATGAAGAACCCCCCACTGATGGAAGTTTCACTTTATGTAAGCAACAAGAAAACAGCAACTGCTCTTTTTATGAGTGGTTGCTCTGTCTTTTTATATAGAAATTATGTAGTTGGAGGAATACTATGTTTACGAAGCAAAAGCTGCCATTTGAAGTGGGGAAACAAGATAATTTTTTCGACAAGTTAAATGAGTGGATTGGAGATGTATTTTACGACATTTTACCAGAAAAGGGATTTGAAGAGCGTGACGAGCAAATTTTTATGGCGTTCCAATTAGAACGAGCATTTCAAGAGAAGAAAGTAATGTTTGCTGAAGCGGGTGTTGGAACAGGAAAAACCATTGTATATCTTCTTTATGCGATTTGTTATGCACGTTATACAGGGAAGCCAGCTATTATTGCTTGTGCGGACGAAACGTTAATCGAGCAGCTTGTGAAAGAAGAAGGGGACATTGCTAAATTATCAGAAGCATTAGGATTATCTGTCGATGTACGTTTGGCAAAATCAATGGATAATTATCTATGTTTACGCAAACTCGAAGATGTAATGAGTGGACGAGCTCCGGAAGTGATTGAAGATTTGTATTATGAATTGCCTCAATTCGTATTTGATCATGGAACAATGCAAAACTTTACTCATTACGGCGATCGAAAAGAATTTCCGTTATTAAACGACGAAGAATGGTCTAAAGTATCTTGGGACTATTTCCAGGACTGTTTTACATGTGAGTCTCGTCATCGTTGCGGACAGACATTATCTCGTGAGCATTATCGTAAAGCAGCAGATTTAATTATTTGTTCGCAAGATTTCTACATGGATCATATTTGGACGTATGATGCACGTAAACGTGAAGGACAAATGCCATTGTTACCAGAAAGTAGCTGCGTTGTTTTTGATGAAGGGCATCTTGTAGAATATGCAGCGCAAAAAGCACTTACGTATCGTTTAAAACAAACAATGATGGAACAACTTTTAACAAGATTACTGCAAAATGATATTCGCGAAGAATTCGCTCATTTAGTAGAAGAAACAATTTGGCAAACGGAACAGTTCTTTGAAGCGCTAAAAGAAAGTAAGAAAGAAATTCCTGGTTCTGACCGTTTAGAAATTCAATTAACAGAAAAAGTAACGACAGAAGCAAAACGCTTATATGCAAAAATTTCTGAAGTTGGCGACGCACTTGTTTTTGAAAGTGAAATGCACACAGTGAACACGTATGATTTAAATATTGTTGACGAACATTTAGATGTATTGGAGCACTCATTACGCTTGTTTATGCATGAGAAAAATGTAATTACGTGGGGAGAAGAAGGTGATGGTGCCTTTACGCTTGTTATTATGCCGCGTGCGGTGGAAGAAGTGTTGCAAGAAAAAGTATTCTCTAAAAAAATTCCGTACATCTTCTCATCTGCGACATTGTCAGAAAACAATTCTTTTGCATTTACTGCAAATAGTTTAGGGGTAAAGGATTATTTATCATTCTCAGTTGCTTCTCCGTTTGATTATGAAGAACAAATGAAAGTGTACTTACCGTCGTATACGAAAGAAAATGAATGGGAACGAAAATGTCAGTATACACTTGAGAACATTCAAAAAACAAATGGACGTACGCTTGTATTATTCCGTACAACACAAGAGCTTGCAGCATTCAAAGAATATGTGAATAAAGAGCAAATGTCTGTTCCGTTCTTATATGAAGGAGATCAAGAAATTAGTCAGCTTGTTTCTCGTTTCCAAAATGAAGAAGAGACTGTACTTTGTGCGGTTCATTTATGGGAAGGTTTAGATATTCCAGGTTCATCATTATCTCATGTCATTATTTGGTCTCTTCCATTCCCTCCAAACGATCCTGTGTTTGAAGCGAAACGTAAGCACGTAAATGATCCGTTTTGGGATGTAGATGTACCGTATATGATTTTACGTCTTCGTCAAGGAATTGGTCGCTTAATTCGTACAAGTGAGGATAAGGGTTCGATTTCGTTATTCTTATCAGAAGATGAGAATGAAAAAGTAGTAGAAGCTGTCAAACAAGTTCTCCCAGTAGAAGGGGAAATGTTACAATAAGCTTGGCATATGCCAAGCTTATTTATATGTAAGAGGAATTTGCACATTTGTGTTGAATTAAAGTGGAGTAGGAAAAGGGGGGTCTTGAATATGACGGCAGTTACATATGAAATTGAAAAAGAGTTTCTAGATTTTATAAAGAAAATGATGAATTATGAGGAAGCGCTGAATCTTATATTTTGGGATTTACGTACAGGTGCGCCGAAGAACGGTGTAGATCAGCGTTCAGAAGTCATTGGTATGCTTTCATCAGAAGTGTTCGATATGTCAACTTCTAAAGAGATGGAGACCTATTTAACAAAATTAGAAGAGTTAATTGCAGAAGGAAAACTCTCAGATGTGACAAGAAAAACTGTAGAAGAGTGCCGAAAAGAATATAATCTAAATAAAAAAATTCCAAAGAATGAATATGAAGAGTTTGTCAAATTACAAGCAAAATCAGAAAGTATTTGGGGAGAAGCTCGTGAAAAATCTGATTTTGAAATGTTTCGACCATACTTAGAAAAAATTGTTGAATATAAGAAGAAATTTATTACATATTGGGGTTATGAAACTTATAAATATAATACGCTTTTAGATATGTATGAGCCAGGTATTACGGTAGAAGTGTTAGATCATGTATTTGGACAGCTACGTGAGCGTATTGTTCCGCTTGTAAAAGAAATTTCCAAGTCCGATAAAGAATTAAAAACAAATGCTTTATTTAAACATTTTTCAAAAGAACAACAAAAGAATTTCACTTTAGGATTACTAAAACAATTAAATTATAATTTCGAGGCCGGTCGTCTAGATGAAACGATACATCCTTTTGAAATTACATTAAATAGAGGGGATGTTCGCATTACGACTCGTTATGATGAGAATGACTTCCGCATGGCAGTTTTCGGAACAATTCATGAATGTGGACATGCTGTATATGAACAAAATATTTCAGAAGAATTAGAAGGTACACCGCTTTGTAGTGGTACATCAATGGGAATTCACGAATCACAATCACTATTCTTTGAAAACTTTATTGGACGTAATAAATCATTTTGGAAGAAGAATTATGATGTGTTGAAACAATTTAGTGATGGACAATTTGAAAACGTATCTGTAAATGAATTCTATGATGCGATTAATGAATCAAAGCCTTCCTTTATACGTATTGAGGCAGATGAACTTACATATCCGCTTCATGTTATGGTTCGTTATGAACTGGAGAAAGAATTATTTGATGGAACATTAGAAGTAAAAGACTTGCCGGCAGCATGGAATGATAAAATGGAAAGTTATTTAGGTATACGTCCAGAAACGGATGCACAGGGTGTACTGCAAGATGTGCATTGGTCAGATGGATCGTTTGGCTACTTCCCATCTTATGCACTGGGCTATATGTATGCAGCGCAATTTAAACATAAGATGTTAGAAGAGATTCCGAGCTATGATGCATTATTAGCGGAAGGAAACGTGACACCAATTCGTGAATGGTTAACAAAAAATATTCATCAATATGGGAAAACGAAAAAACCGCTAGAAATTTTACAAGATGTAACAGGTGAAGGATTAAATGCGAATTATTTAGCGGATTATTTAGAGGCGAAGTATAAAGAGATTTATGAACTATAAAGTGAAACTTTAATCAGTGGGGGGCTTCATCCCCCGCTGATTATCAGCCCTCACCAATCGGGCTTTTACGGGCAGTTTACCTCCCACCTAACTTCTTAAGAAAAGCGGAAGNNATTCTAGCCGCTAGAGCTGGACAGTGCTTTACCGAATTTTGAGGTGGGAGTATTACTGCCCGCGAATAGCGGGATAAAAAGGAAAAGGAGCTGCTTCGTTGCAGCTCCTTTTTGTAAACTAGGGGGATAAGCAGTTGGGGTATATCTTTAAAGTAATGACACAAGAGGAAGCAAGGGAAATCACATATAACTGGCATTATGAAGGGGAATATTCTTTTTACGATATGGAAGCAGACATGGAAGATTTAGAAGAGTTTTTAAACGATGAAATGAGAGGAGACAATACATTTGTAGTTCAGGAAAACAAAATGCTGGTTGGCTTTTTTAGTTTTCATAAAATAGACAATCAAACAGTGGACATTGGATTAGGGATGAGGCCTGATATAACAGGAAATGGTCTTGGATTAAAATTTGTAAAGGCTGGGTTAGCCTTTAGTAAAAAGAAATATCAACCTAAATATATGACGCTATCAGTCGCGACATTTAATAAGAGGGCAATTAAAGTATATAAGAAGGCAGGATTTGAAGCGGTTGGTACATTTGTTCAAGAGACAAATGGTAGTCGCTTTGAGTTTTTAAAAATGATGTATTCGATTTAGACCTGCAGGTGCATGGGTTCAATAGCTTTACTTGAAATGAAGCAGAGGGAGGCCCCCTCTGCTTTTTATTTACCACAATTTAAAGCCTTTCGAGCCCGGCGGTGCGTTTTGGATCATATCCATAAATGGAATGGTATACGCAAATAAAATAAGCAATGCTGTAATTCCGAGCCATAGTTTCCAATTTTCAAAGATAATTGGTGGCTGATCAGATGCATCAGATACTTCTCCAACCGGAAATTCAGTGTGCCCTTTCGGTGCAAAGAAAGCAAGGTCTAAGAAGATAATAATTGCTAATATAATGCCAACAAATAAGATTGTTCCTCCGACTGCTTGTGCGATTTGATACGGTATCCATTCAATAGCTTGCGGTGCATTTCCATATGTGGAAAAAGAAGAGCGGCGCGGAGCTCCCAATAGTCCAGCAAAGTGCATTCCGGCAGACATGAAGAACATCCCAAGTGTCCATACACAAGTTTGAATCATTGCAAGGCGATTCATTTCTTTTGTCATCACACGTCCCGTTAAGTGAGGGATAAGCCAATAGCCAATGCCAAAAAATGTTAGTACAACAGATGTGGCTAATGTTAAGTGAAAGTGTCCTGTTATCCAGATTGTATTATGGACAACTTGGTTCAATTGGTGGCTTGCATTCACAAGTCCTCCTGCTCCAGCTGGAATGAACATAAGCATTCCAACGAACGGTGCAAAGAGTCTAGCATCCGACCATGGAAGCACACGCAGCCAGCTGAATAATCCAGTTGCTCCCTTTGAGCGTCCATATTGTTCAAATGATGCAAATAGAGAGAATGCGGTCATTAATGATGGGATGATAACCATGAACGTTAAGGTTACCTGTAAAAATTTCCATCCAGGGTCGATACCTGGTTCTGTTAATTGATGGTGAAACCCAACCGGAACGGAAAATAATAAGAATAAAATAAATGATAAACGAGCGAGAGAATCACTAAAAATTTTTCCGCCAATAATCTTTGGAATAATGACATACCATGCCATGTAGGCAGGGAGAAGCCAAAAATATACGAGTGGATGGCCAAAGTACCAAAATAATGTTCGGCTAATAAGAACATCAATTTTATCAACGATGCCTAAGCTCCAAGGAATAAATTGTACGAGTGCTGTTGCAGCAACGCCAAGAGTGGCAACAAGCCAAAGTAGCATTGTAATAACAGCCATGAAGCTAAGTAATGGACCGGTTTTTCCTTTGTTTTGCTTTTTCCATGTGCGATAATGAGCAAACATTGCAAAGCCGCTAAACCAACTGCCGACAATAACGAGGGTAAGACCGATGTAAAATCCAGGATGAGCTTTTAACGGAGCATAAAATGTATAGAGAACAGTAGCTTTATTTAATAGTATAAAAATAGCGGTAATAGCGGTTCCAATCGTCATAAGCCAAAAACCAATCCAGCCTGTTGTTCGTACTTTTTTTGAAAGAGTTCCAGCAGTTTTACTCATACATGCAAACAAAAAACCGATAATAAAAAATGTTGTTAAGACGAGACCAAGTAACACGCCATGTGTTGTGAGTACTTGATAGTACCCAATTCCAGCTGGAAGATTAAACTTTCCAGATCGGACAAGTACTTGCAGTAGCCCGCATATCCCTCCTAAAAATAGAGCGATAAACGCAACATGTATATGAGCCATCGCAAGTTTGGCATCTTTTTTGTATATTTTATCTTGAACATGTATCATTTGTCAGTCACCTCTACTTTCGCACTCATCATATGATGGCCTGTACCGCAATATTCATTGCATACGATTAAATACTCACCAGACTTTTGAAATACTTGAGAAGCTGTACTGACATAGCCAGGTTCAACCATCATATTCACATTTGTCCCAGCAATCTCAAAACCATGCACAACATCTTTCGTTGCGACAACAAAGTCAATTTTGGCGCCTTTTGGCACTTTAATCACATTTGGTGTAAAGGAAAAGGCTTGTGAAACAATTGTTACTTGATAATGATCTTTACCAACTTGTTTTACACCAGGATGATCGAACGGGGCAGTCGCATTTACTTTTTCTGGATTAATTGTTGTTAAACAGCTAGGTGGTTGATTTCCCATATAAAAGGCACTTATTCCAATTACAGCTAAAAATACAAATAATGAACCGATACCGAAAATGAGCCAAATTTTTTCGTACTTATGCAAGTGCATATCTAATCTCCCCTTTGTTTACCAATGACGTTACAATCGATTAAAAAAAATTTGGTATACACTAAACCATGTGAAGATTAAAAAGAAGCCGAGCAAAAAAACAGAAATTAATGTTCCTTTTAATGAACTTTTCTTTTGTTGTTTGTTTCCGGCTGGCTGTAGTTTACGTTCTCCCATTTTTCTCCCTCCCCGAGAAAGCAAATTTTACATTTTTATCATACGAAATATTTTGATAATTTCCACATAGAGGGCAGTGCTTTCAAAAATTGTTCATTGATACAATTAAAACTATGTTTATGATGAGAAGTTGATAAATCGTGATTTATTACAGATTTTGTCATAAGGAAATGTGAAAGAAATGTGAAGTAGGTGATCTCTTAATTAATAATATGGAACTAGCTGAGCATTACATAAGTGTTTGCGTCAATGTACAACAAAAGATGCATGGTGTTGTTGTTGATTCAGATTTACTTGAACCGATGTTAGAAAAACTACATCGCCAGATTGAATCCGTACATAATCTAGATGAGAAACAAAAGGATAAATTATTAAGAAAATTGGATTCAATGGTATTTGAACCCAGACTATGTCATGGAGATTTTCATCCATTTAATTTGATCATGAGTAATGACAACGTTAAAATTATTGATTGGGTGGATTCTAGCTCAGGAGATATTCGTGCAGATGTATATCGAACGTATCTATTGTATTCACAGTTTTCAGTAGAATTAGCTGAAATGTATTTACGTATATATTGCAAAAATACTGGTTTATCAAAGGATGAAGTTCTTCAATGGGCTCCTATTATTGCTGGAGCAAGATTATCAGAAAATGTATCTTCAGAAAACATAGAACATCTAAAGAAGTTAGTAGATCAGTATTGTAATTAAGGAATATTTTATTATGAAACTATAGAAGTAGCATTCCTGTAATGAATAAAATTAAAATAATGTGTTTTTTAGGATGATTTAACAAAGTTTATTGAAATGATCAAACTATTTTTAAATCTACACTTTAAAAATAGGTATCATTTCAAAATGAAAGAGGTTTCAAAAGTCGAACGAAAATTGTATATTCTTAAAATTTGTACGTGTTTTTTCGAGAAATGCTTTTCAAAGTAAAAAAAGTGCGTTATAATCCTTTTATTAAATTAAATAAGTTAGCAACACTCATATAATCGCAGGGATATGGCCTGCAAGTTTCTACCGAAGTACCGTAAATGCTTCGACTATGAGTGAGGACGAATATATGCTATAGTTGCATTCTTTTTTTGCAAGGCTCCAAAAGCACGTCTCTCACTTGTATTGGGTGAAGGCTGCTTTTGGAGTTTTTTATTTGCATAAGAGGGGGAACAAACCATGAAATTATTACAAGAGAAAATTATGCAGGAAGGCAAAGTATTGTCAGATGATGTGTTAAAAGTGGATGCATTTTTAAATCATCAAATCGATCCAGTGCTTATGCAAGAAATCGGAAAAGAATTTGCCAAGCGTTTTAAAGACGAGAACATTACAAAAATCGTGACGATTGAGTCTTCAGGAATCGCTCCAGCTGTGATGGCTGCATTAGAATTTGGTGTAACAGTTGTTTTTGCAAGAAAACGTAAATCGTTAACGTTACAAGATAATATGTATATTGCAAAAGTATATTCCTATACAAAACAAGAAGCGAACGAAATCTCCATATCAAAACAATATATACATGAAGACGATCGTGTTCTTATTATTGATGACTTTTTAGCAAATGGTCAGGCAGCACTTGGTTTAATGAGTTTAGTACAACAAGCTGGGGCAACAGTAGCGGGTATCGGAATCGTGATTGAAAAAGCATTTCAAGATGGAGGAAGTAAATTACGTGAGAGCGGCGTTCGCGTAGAATCGTTGGCAGAAATCGCATCGCTTGATAATGGTACAGTTCGTTTTGTCGAACATGTGGCAGCGGAGGTGAAGTAAGATGAAGCAACACCCTCTTAAGGTTGCATCTCTTGGTATCCAACATATGTTGGCAATGTATGCTGGGGCAGTTATCGTTCCGCTTATTGTTGGAGGCGGACTTGGATTAAATCAGCGTGAACTTACGTATTTAGTGTCAATTGATTTATTAATGTGCGGCATTGCAACAATTTTACAAGCATTAACGAATCGTTTCTTCGGCATTGGACTTCCGGTTGTGTTAGGTTGTACTTTTACAGCAGTCGGACCGATGATTGCTATCGGTAAGCAATATGGAGTATCCGCTGTATATGGTTCTATTATTGCAGCAGGACTATTTGTTGTTTTATTTTCTAGTGTGTTTGGGAAGCTTGTAAAGCTATTTCCACCAGTTGTTACAGGTTCAGTTGTAACAGTTATTGGAGTTACATTAGTTCCGGTGGCGATTAACGATATGGCTGGCGGTGTAGGAAGTAAAGATTTTGGTAGTTTATCCAATTTAGCATTAGCATTTGGAGTACTGTTATTTATCATCATCATGTACCGTTTTTTTGATGGTTTTATTCGCTCTATTTCTATCTTATTAGGATTATTATTTGGTACAGTCATTGCTGCGCTAATGGGAAAGGTAAGTTTACAAGCTGTAGCGGAAGCGGATTGGTTTCATGGTGTACAGCCATTTTACTTCGGGACACCAACATTCGAATTAACACCGATCATTACAATGATTCTCGTTGCTTGTGTTGGAATTGTTGAAGCAACAGGAGTTTATTTTGCACTATCGGATATTTGTAACAAAAAAATTGGTGAAAAAGAATTAGCAAAAGGATATCGTGCAGAAGGAATTGCAATGATGTTAGGTGGTATTTTTAACTCATTTCCGTATACGACATATTCACAAAATGTAGGTCTTGTGCAACTGACAGGTGTGCGCAATCGTGTTGTCATTTTCACATGCGGCGGTATGCTAATTGTACTTGGATTTATTCCAAAGATTGCAGCATTAACAACCATTATTCCAACGCCGGTACTTGGCGGTGCAATGCTTGCTATGTTTGGAATGGTTATGGCATATGGTATTAAAATGTTAAGCGCTGTTAACTTTGCAAAACAGGAAAACTTATTAATTGTTGCGTGTTCTGTTGGGATTGGTCTTGGTGTAACAGTTGTGCCAACATTATTCTCGCAGCTTCCAGAGAGTGTTCGTATTTTAACAGATAACGGAATTGTATTAGGAAGTGCATCAGCAGTACTTTTAAATATTGTGTTTAATATGATTCCGCAAAAACAAACGAAAGTAAAAGAAGAGCAAGTTGCAATGCAAAGTGCTGTTTCTAAAGCATAAAATAAAGCAGTATCTCACGATGAGATACTGCTTTGTTTTTTCAGCGGCATGTTTTTTCCATAGGTACCAAGACGCCAAATATATTCAAGGGGTCCATACTCATAACGAGATAGCCACCAGCGGCTGACAAAGATTTGAATCATATAGAAGCCGATACAGAAAAGTGTGCCGCCCCATAGTGGGAATATGATATTTGCTTGAAATAGTAAACCGAATACTAATAAGGTTACAATAGTTTGTGAAATATAATTTGTTAATGCCATGCGGCCAACATATTGGAAGGGCCGGAATACTTTTTGCCATTTTGCATGCTGTAATAGACGCATAAGTGTGAGAATGTAAAAAATGAATAATGTTTTTCCGCTTAACGTAATAAAGGCAATCATCTTCAACGGTACGTATGAATCGCTCATATTGAAATAGATAATCATAATCCCCCATGTTGGTAAAGTGGCGATGAAGGTAATGATTTGCCATTTCTTTAGCTTTGTATCAATGACTTTTACGCGGCGGAAGATTTCTTTTTTGCCAGCATATAGACCGAGTAAAAAAAGACCGACTGTTTCTGGAATCATCATAAGAGAAGCACTGATTTCTTCAGAGTAAAAAGTAGTAAAACGATCTTGCACTTGCAAGCTCCAATCTAGCAATGGAACTACCGGAGCAGAAAAACCTCCAAGTTTTTCTAGCGGAACGACTAGCATCGTCAAACCAGCAAGAAACATAATAAATTCCCATATACTTAACAAAATAATCGACCAAATCAATAAAGTTTTTGGTTGCCTTTTATAAAATAAAAGGAGAACGAATCCGCTAATCGCATAATTATGTAAAATATCGCCGTCCCAAAGCAATACATAATGTAAAAATCCAAACAATAACAATATCAGTAGTCTACGTATAAATAGTAATTTTGGATGATATGCTTTCTCTTCAGCACGTTTCATAAAAATATAAAAACCAAGGCCGAACAAAAAGGAAAAAATTGTGTAAAATTTTGTTTGAACAAACAGATCGTAAAATAATCGAATATAACGATCAAATCCTTCGTAAACGCCTGTTAGATCTCGTGATTCAATACCAGCTAATATAGGCCAGTTTACAAGGAAAATGCCAAAGACCGCAATTCCTCGTATGATATCAATGGAATGAATCCTCTCATTTTGTGAAATACTCTGTGTCATACTTCCTCTCCTTTTCTTTTTATCACTTTTAGTATATACGGTGTGAAAAGAAGGGGATATATATTTCCAATTTTTTTAACTGTTAACATTTCTCCTGTGAGTTATAATAAGATGGCACAACAATCCTACTACTCCTTTAGAACAGGCAGTATAAAAGCTCCTTTATTTGAAAAAGGAGCTTTTATTTTTAAAATATATATTGATAATCATTCTCTCTAATGATACAATGTGTTTAAAATTGATAATCATTATCAAGAAAGTTAGGTGTGATTGTATGGTATACGCATTTTTAGCAGGAACAGTTGTTTTATATGCAGTTGTAACAAAACATGTGTTAAATCGAGTAGGAGCAACTAAATAATGAACTATAATACATAGAAATCCCTTTCGTTTCCATAAAGAATGAAAGGGATTTTTTATTTTTTTACTGTGAAGATGCTGAAAATTTAGTAATATAAAAGATGGATATATCTTGGAACAAAGGGGCACGAGGGGATGACAAAAATAGTGCAAACAAACAGTTTACAAAAGCTAGTTTGTTTTTATGAAGAGTGGCAGAAAAGCGGTGATGTAGAACATAGTGAAAAGTTGCTTGAAGTTATACAGAAATATAAAGAAGAGCAGCTTATGATTGCATTTTGTGGACATTTTTCTGCTGGAAAATCAACAATGATGAATTATTTATATAAAGATCAATTGTTGCCAACAAGTCCGATTCCAACGAGTGCGAATGTCGTAAAGATAGAAAAAGGACATGATCGCGTCGTTGTTACATTAAAATCAGGACAGAAATATGAGTATGACGGTATGTATACAGCAGAAGAATTAAAACAGCTTTGTAAAAATGGCGATGAAGTGATTGGAATTCATATTTATCGAAGCGATGCACCGCTTCCAGAAGGTGTTGTTCTTGTTGATACGCCTGGCATCGATTCAACTGATGATGCACACCAACTTGCGACTGAATCTACGCTGCATCTTGCAGACATTATTTTTTATATGATGGATTATAATCATGTGCAATCGGAAGTGAATTTACAGTTTGTCAAAGAATTAAAGCAGCGTAATAAAACGGTTTATCTTGTTGTGAATCAGATTGATAAGCATAAAGAACATGAATTGTCTTTTTCCGCTTATCAGCAAAGCGTAATGCAGTCATTTGCAAATTGGAATGTTGACGTTGATGGTATATTTTATACGTCTTTACGATTGCCAGGGCATTTGCATAATGAATTGGAAAAGCTAGAGGATTTGCTTGTTTCTATTATGAAAGAACGCGATTCTTATGTAAAAGGTGGAATGGAAAAGGAAGTTTCTTATTTACTACAAGAACATCTTTCTTATTTGTTAGCGCAGTATGAGAAACAGCTGGAGCCGTTTCGTGAAGAATTGTCATCGGTATTATCGTATGAAGAAGTTACGGTGATTTTAGAAGAACTTGCTGAAAAAGAAAAAGAATTTTATGCAAAAGAAGATGAAGTGAAAAATAGATTTATTATAGGGCTGCAAAATATATTAGATAATGCATATTTAATGCCATTTGAAATGCGGGATTTAGCAAATCAATACTTAGAAACAAAATTGACGAAATTTAAAGTCGGTTTATTATTTGCAAAAGCGAAAACTGATCAAGAAAAGCAGCGGCGTTTACAAGCGTTTTATGAGTCTTTGCAAAAGACGGTAGAAGCGCAATTAGACTTTCATGTAAAAGAATATATTGTTTCTTTTACAAAGCAAGAAGCGATATTTACAGAAGAATTAGGAAAAGCAGTATATGATTTGCATATTTCCTTTGAACCGTCGTTTTTAGAGGGAATAATTAAGCAAGGAGCAGGGTTCACAGGAGATTATTTATTACATTATACAGCAGATGTTGCAAATGAATTAAAGAAACGATATTACAATGCGGCAAAATCTGTATTTGCGAAAGCTTTACCGATATTACAAGAAAGAGGAAAAACTGAGCTGCTAAGCATTGATAGAGAACGGAAGCAATACGAAGCGGTGCAACATGCGAATGACACGAAACGTCAATATATGGAACAGTACGATCAGTATGAAACATATTTGCATGATGTATGGAACGATTGTGTTTCTGTGCCTGAAACGATGGAAATAGAAGATATTTTACAACGAACGCAACAAGTGACAAATGCTAAATTTCAATTGCAAGAACAAGAAGTTGTACCTACTTATACAGAAGGTCAAGTTGCAAGCGCAGGAAATGTTAACATTCAGCGCGTATTAGAACATGTGAAAGAAACAGAATTTGTTTTAAAACAGCTGCCAGCTTTGACGCACGTATACGATGAAATTGTTGAAAAGAGAAAGCGGATTGAAACGAAACAATTTACAGTGGCGTTATTTGGAGCATTTAGTGCAGGGAAATCTTCCTTTGCCAATGCCTTATTAGGAGAGAACGTATTACCTGTATCACCGAATCCGACAACAGCAACGATTAATCAAATTTTGCCGGTAACAGATGAGAAGCCGCATGGTACAGTAGTGGTACAGTTCAAATCGGAAACGGCGCTCTTTGAAGACTTAAAGGCTGTTTACAAATTATTTCACCGTGATATTACATCGTTAGAAGAAGCTCTCTCGCAAATTGATGATGTACTGCAATATCCGGCACCAAGTGGCAGACAAAAAACGACGTTTAGTTTTTTACGAGCGGTCCAGCATGGATATAAAGAAATAGGGCATCGTTTAGGAGAGCAATCTCGCGTCACATTAGCTGAATTTGCTGATTATGTTGCCACTGAAGAAAAGTCATGCTTTGTAGAATATATGGAGCTTTATTATGATTGTGAGTTAACGAGACAAGGCATTGCACTTGTTGATACGCCGGGAGCAGACTCTGTTAACGCACGCCATACAGACGTAGCGTTCCAATATATAAAAAATGCAGATGCAATTTTATTTGTAACATATTATAATCACGTATTTTCACGAGCAGATCGAGAATTTTTAATTCAACTTGGACGTGTGAAAGATACGTTTGCACTTGATAAAATGTTCTTCTTAATTAATGCTGCGGATTTAGCGCAGTCAGAAGAGGAATTACACACAGTAAAAGGGTATATTAGCGATCAATTGTTGCAGTATGGGATTCGGAATCCACGCCTGTTTGCGATTTCTAGCTTATTTGCATTAGAAGAAAAACAAGGAAAAGATATTTCGAAAGAAACGTATGGTATTTTAAAACATTCTGGTCTTGCACCGTTTGAACAAGCTTTCACTTCATTTATCATGAGAGATTTAATGCTTGTATCGATTCATTCTTTATATGGAGCACTACAAAACGGTTATAAACTTCTTACAAATATGATTGAAAGTGCAACACAAGGAAATGAAGAAAAAGAACAAAAACGAAAAAAATATGAAGCGGAACGTGAAGAACTGCTTCATATGATCTCTTCGCATAGTGTTGTAACAGAAGAAATGGCATTGGAAAATGAGGTGAAAGAGCTTCTATATTATGTAAAGCAACGCTTATTTTTACGATACAATGATGTGTTTACAGAGTTTATTAATCCAGCTTCTTTACGGACACAAGGGAATGTGAAAGAAAAATTACAAGAGTGCATGATGGAGTTAATTGCCTTCTTGCAACATGATTTATTGCAAGAAATGCGTGCAACGTCGTTGCGTCTTGAAAAATGGATGAATGAAACGATGCAGCATGTGCAAGAAGAAGTAGCAGTGCAATGTGCTACAAAGAATGAACAGCTCGACATCCGTACAGATATAACATATGACTATCGCGTTCTTATGCATGAAAATCCATTTCCAAATATGGAAGCGAAACAATTTAAAAAAGCATTATCCCATTTTAAAGGTGAGAAAAGCTTCTTTGAAAAAAATGATAAAGCATTGATGCAAGAAGAAATGAAGCAAACGTTAGAACCGTTTGTGGCAGATTACGTAATTGAAGAACAGCACCTATTTATTGATCATTATAAACAAGAATGGCTTCATAGATGGGAACTTGTAACAACAGCCATGATGCAAGACGCAGCGCAATATTATGAAAGTTTATTATTTGCGTTATTGGAAACAATTGATGTTTCTGCATACGAACAGAGAAAAGAAGAATTGGCAAAACAATTAATGAAAATAGAGTATGAAGTAGAAATTCTATAAGTGTTAAGAGAAAAAGATACGTTCAATGCGTTTTTGTAGTACAGCATCTAATGATTTTACAAATCCTGCAAATTCATCTGAGGAAACCATATGAGTTAGGACGAGACGTTTTCCATCTGGTGTTTCGCCGCATAAGACGAAGGAAGTGAACTCATATGGTTTCCCTTCTATCACTAACTTTGGATAGGAATACGTGCCATTTTTCTTTTTCTTCTCATCAATGGAGATTATATTGCACTTCTTTTCATTGTTGTCCATAATGATGACCTCCTTTGTATTACTTATGGAAGACAAGGGGTATTTAGAACAGAAGGAGATGAGAGAATTTTTATGGAACAATTAATTGTTGAGCGTATTTCAGAAGATAAGGCACCGATATCATTATTATTACTTGCCGATCCGAGTGAAAAGCAGTTACAGTCGTATCTTCAACGAGGGATGATTTACGTTGTTAAACGCGTTGAACATGTGATAGGGACATATATAGTATTGGAAACACGCCCTAATACGATGGAGATTATGAATATTGCAGTTTGTGAACAAGAGCAGGGAAAAGGCATCGGGAAGCAGCTATTGCAGCATGCAATTACAACTGCAAAAGAACATGGCGTGCAGAGGCTTGAAATTGGGACAGGTAATTCGAGCGTCTCGCAGCTTGCCTTATATCAAAAATGTGGATTTCGTATTTTTTCTATTGATTTTGATTACTTTTCGAAGCATTATGAAGAAGAGATTATTGAAAATGGCATTGTATGCCGGGATATGATTCGGCTTATGATGGACTTACACTAGGGGGAAGAGAACATGGAAGTACATACAGCAATTACAGAGCATTCTCGTAAACAAAATGAGGTTGTGAAAGCATTTCTACAATTAGAGGCGCAGCGTGAAGCGGCAATAGAAGCGGCTGTATCACTTGCGTTAAATGGAAAATCTTTCTCTGTTGATGTAATTAATATGGTAACAAAACAAATTAATGAGCTTGCAAAAAACGGTATTGCACAGCAACGTAAGATTGTGACAGAAGAAATGGTGATGGAGTACGTAGGACGTTTAAAAGAGAAAGAAGGTCGTTAAGTATGATCGTTACAGTCGAGTGGTTACATGAACATATACAGGATGAGCATGTTCGTATTATCGATTGTCGTTTTGACTTAGCAAATCCGAATTGGGGCAGAGAGCAATATAATGAGGCACATATTTTAGGTGCACTCTATTTTGATTTAGATAAAGATTTATCAAGTCCGGTTACACAACATGGAGGACGTCACCCGCTTCCAAATATAGAAGCGTTTGTACAAAAACTTTCACAAGCTGGGATTGATGAACGTACCACAGTTGTAGCATATGATAGCCAAGGAGGAGCGATGGCCTCTCGTCTTTGGTGGCTTCTAACGTACCTTGGACATGACAAAGTATATGTGTTAAATGGTGGTTTCTCAGCATGGAAGGAGCAAAAATTCGAAGTAACGAATGATATACCGGTTTTTGCATCTAAGACGTTTGTTCCATCTATACAACATGATATTGTCGTAACAATGGCAGAATTACAAGAGAAAATCAACAAACAGGCAGATATAACACTTATTGATTCGCGAGAACCAAGGCGCTACGAAGGATTAGAAGAACCAGTTGATAAAGTAGCAGGTCACATTCCAACTGCGCAAAATTATTTTTGGAAAGCCGGCGTAACTGAATTTGGTGCTTTTAAAGGACAGAGTGAACAAGAAGAGCGCTTTATGCATCTTGATAAAAAGAAAGAAACGATTGTATATTGTGGATCTGGTGTAACGGCATGCCCGAACGTATTAGCGTTAAAAATGGCTGGTTTTACAAATGTAAAATTATATGCAGGCAGCTGGAGTGATTGGATTTCGTACCCTGAAAATTCAATTGTGAAAGAAAATCAGTAGCCTATTGCATGGTGAAAAAATTTGTATTACAATAGGAACACAAACAAGAAATACTTAAGAAACAATATATTTTACACGATGTGAACAATGTGATAAGATAGCGACAAGTAAATAAAACATCCTGCGGTGTGCGTAACTTATTTATGTCTAAAACCGATGTTAGTTTTACGGAAGTTCGATATTTAGAGGCCAACATCAAGCCTTTCTTTGAGAAGGAAGATGAAAGGTAACTGTGAGAACATCCACCTGCGAGTAGCGGGTTTTTGGACATTTACGAGGGACGGCACGTGCGGGGTTCTATTTATCATTATGATTAATAATAAATGCCTACGATGTACGTAGCTTGTGTATGTCTTAAACCAATGAGAGTAATACGGAAGTTCAATATTAAAATGTAGCCATCATGCCATCTTTTTAAGAAGGAAGATGAAAGCGTTTTTGAGAGCATCCACCTGCGAGAGCGGGTTTATGGACATCTAGAGAGAACGGCATATGTGGGTCTTTCATAAAAACTTTATGTTGTATAACATAAGGTTTTTTTATTTGTTTTTCAGTATCACGAAAGAAATATTAGAATATTGCACAAAAAGCATTGACACCAACTAGAAACAAGAGTAACATTTTCCTTGATATTAAATATGTCTCTGTTAGGTGAGGCTCCTGTATAGAGAGATGCTACTGCCCAAAAATGTCGAGAGACGCCAATGGGTCAACAGGAATGATCGAATTAAGGTCTTTTTTAATGTAGCTGGTGAAGAACCTATGCTATACAGTGCTAAAGCTCGGCGAGGGAGAGGTGCGATTTTTTTAATATAAGCTGCTATAAAGCGTAGCTTCATTAAACTTCGCTTATTTCTGTATGTTCAGACCTTTACTCGTTTCCGGGTAAAGGTCTTTTTTAGTAGGGCTGTATGTTGTACAAATATACATAACGAAAAATAAGTTTATGAGGAGGTGAGGAGCAATGTCAGCTTCGGACTCGGTTCCGTTACCCATATATTTCAAAAAAAGAATACGTCATGTAGGTAGGAAGCGAATTGTTCCTCCCTCTATATCTGTAAATAGATAAGTCGAGAAACAATGAGTTTCTTCCTGCGTACGCGAAGGAGGAGACGGACGGTGTTATATGTAAATAAACGAGATAGAATTATAAACAACATAACTTATAAAGGGCAAGAAATTTTACAGAAAAACAATGAAATGTTAGTGGAAGTTGCGATTCGAGATGTAAAATCTGTATATGCCTATTTTAAAACAACAAGAAACGGTCTTTCTGTTAAAGAAGCAAAAAAGCGTATTGCGCAATATGGAAAAAATAAGCGGTATGCGAATAAAAAAATTATGTTGGCTTATATCATGATGAAGTTGATTGAGAAAGTAAATTTGTTTGAAAAAGAAGCGAATCAACCGAGTAAAACAGCATCAAAAACGGTTGCTGTTTTAAGAATAGTAAATGATAAAGCAAATGGAGTAGATACAGATTCTGAAATGATGAATATTCCTGTAGAAGAATTGGTTCCAGGTGATGTAATTTGTCTTTCCGCAGGTGATACTGTACCAGCTGATGCCCGCATTATTTACGCAAAAGATTTATTAGTAGATGAATCTCCTTTAACAGGAACAGAAATGCTTGTAGAAAAATATGAAAGTTGTTATCATATCGAAAAAAAACGATTTATGCCGTTAAAACGCATAAAAGATTATAATCCACTTTATCTTGAAAATTTATGCTATCAAGGTACTCAAATTGTTAATGGAACAGCAAAAGCAGTTGTGGTTTCCACTGGAAATAATACATATGTCGAACTATTACATCAATATTGTAAGTAATCTTTATAGATGCTAAATGAGGTAAATCATTGTATAATAAAAAGTACAATCATCATTGAGTATTTATAACCTTGCGTCATGACGTGAGGTTTTTATTTTTGTTATTAGGAGAGGAATTATGAAGAAAGTATTATTAGTAGATGGTATGGCACTATTATTTCGTGCTTTTTATGCAACAAGTGTCTACGGACAATTTATGAAAAGACAAGATGGTACCCCGACAAATGGGATTCATGGTTATATGAAGCATTTATTAACAGCATCCAGGGCAATTGAACCGACTCATATTGTAACGTGCTGGGATATGGGGAGTACAACCTTTCGAACAGAAGCATTTTCAAACTATAAGGCGAATCGCGGTGCACCGCCAGAAGAATTAATTCCACAATTCGATTTAGTGCAAGAAATGACTGCGCATTTATCTATTCCAGTCATTGGTATGAAAGGATATGAAGCTGATGACTGTATTGGAACATTAGCAAAAGTGTATCAAGATGAAGCAGAAGTGTTTATTTTAACGGGTGATACAGATTTGCTGCAACTTGTTGATACGAATATCACAGTCATGCTTCTTCGCAAAGGAATTGGAAACTATGAATATTACACGCCTGGAAAAATTATCGAAGAAAAAGGTGTACAGCCATGGCAAATTGTTCATGCAAAGGCATTTATGGGTGATTCAAGCGACAACTATCCAGGCGTAAAGGGCATTGGCGAAAAGACAGCATATAAGCTCATTCAGGAGCATGGAACAGTGGCAGCTGTCTTAGAAAACATTGCATTATTAACGAAAGCACAGCGTACAAAAATTGAAAGTGACTTAGACAATTTGCATATGTCATTACAACTTGCACAAATTCATTGTGAAGTGCCAATTTCTTGTACGCTAGAGGAAGCCCTTCATACAATTGATATGGAAAAAATACAATTCGTTTGTGAGCAAATGAACTGGAGCAGACCTGAAATGTTTGTAAATATGTTATAAAGTGAAACTTCCGTCAGCGGGGACTTTTCTTCATTTCTCACTGATGAAAGTGTGCCTAAAAGTAGCGGGATAAAAAGCGCTTTTTGAAAAGAATTTATTTTAGACTATAGATAACGCCCAATCAAACTATACATTTGATTGGGCGTTATTATTTATATTTAAAACATTTTAATCGGATATGGTTAATACCATATCCAATTTCTTTAGATTGATAGTAAAGATAGTAAACAAACTGTTGGCAAAGTCATAATCACAGAACTATACACATATTGACTCATGCAAAAATATACGTAGTTTTCATTTAAAATTCAAATGGATTTCACACAAATCTATTATTATTACACAATACAGATAATTACTTATCTTTTATATAAATGAAATTTTTCATAACAATTAAGGAGGAAATTAAGTATGCGAAAAAAAATAAGAAAATCTTTTAAACAATTACTAATAGAAAATAAACAATTATTATTGAATGATAAGGAGAATATAAGAGAAATTGAAGAAAAAATTGAAAAAAGACATGTATCATATGGAGCGGTGAGTAACTGAGTAAAGGAAAGTTTTTGATCAGGTAAATAATCTATAAAGTGAAACTTCCATCAGTGGTCCCCTACTGATGGAAGTTTCACTTTATTTAAAAATAGTTTTTAATCGACCGTAAATCTTATTCGTAGTCGATTTCTTGTAAATGAGTGAGTAAACGACTATGAATACGTAACAAAGTTTGAATATCTTCTTGTGGCATTTTTTCTAATGCAATCATCATTGCGCGATAAGAGGATGAATTTTCGATAGATTTTTTTGCGATTTCTTTTCCTTTAGAAGTGACGTTTAATTTGAGCTCTCTTCGATCTTCTTGAGATTGTGTTCTTTCTACCAATCCGAGCTGAAAAAGTCCCTCTACACTTACACTTACTGTACTTTTAGGTAAAGAAAGCATTTCTGTTACCGCTTTTAAAGTAAGGTCTGGTTTTGTATAAATAGTATTTAAAATCCCCATTTGAGATACCGTCAATCCTAAGCTAGCAGCATTTTTTTGAGTGAATGAAGCAATTGTTTTTTGAATTTCTAAAAATGATTGCATGATTTTTCTGGTTGTATGTAAATCGTTATTCGCCATTGCTTATCCTTCTTTCTATGTATTTCGTTCCTTTTTGAACAGTTCAATATTAAACTAAATGAAATAAATAAGCAACGAATTTTATTTTTTATCCTGCTATTCGCGGGTAGTCATACCCTCACCTCAAGGGTATGAGGAATCAGAAGAAGATAGGTGGGGGAAATCACTAATGGAAGTTTCACTCTATTTTTTCAAGAAAACAGGAGGTTCTACAGCAGTTTTCAAAGAAAATTCATTCTCATAACGCCTGAAAACATGTATGATAGAGAGTGGATAATTTTTCAAACTAGGTGGGGACATCATGCAAACAGTTCAAGATTACCTTTCATTCTTACATACAAAAGGATTTAAATTATCAGAGGAAGCAAAAGGATTTATTATGTTTGGTCAAGGATATACAGGTTCATCTGATAGAATTGTGAATGTGGCGATTGAAGCGACGATTAAGCATCAATTACAGTTTGATGGAAGTTACTTTATTGCTTTATTGGAACGATTAAAGGAAGAGGAAATTACCGATAAAAAAAGCGCGATGGCTTTTATGCGGAAGTTACAAACATAACTTCATGCAGCCTGCGCTTCTTTTTTTTGTCTATTTGGGAGTTCCACAAAGATCATTCCTAAGAAAATGCAAATACATCCGATGATAGCTGATACTGACAATTGTTCATTCGCAACAAGAACACCTGTGATTGCAGCAAAGACTGGTTCCATTGCGAAAATAATGGCAACGCGGGTAGGTGACGTGTGCTTTTGTGCTGTTGTTTGAATAAAGAATGCAAGAGAAGTGGCAAATAGCGATGTTAGCAATAGTGCAAATAAAAATGAGCGATTCGTCCATAATGACAGCGAAAATAATTTCTCCCAATCTTCAAACAAAAATGCACAAATAGAAGAGAAGAGCCCAACTGCTAATATTTGTGTTGTACTTAATAATAGCGGAGACACCTTTTTTGAAAAGAACCCATTTACAAGTATGTGAGCAGCAAATGCTACAGCGCAACCTAAGATAAGCAGGTCTCCTATATTCAATTGAAAAGAATCTCCAGCTGTTAATAAGAACAATCCAATTGTAGCTACTGTAATTCCGAGTACAATAAATATATTCGCTTTTTGCTTTAAAAAGATAAACGATAAAACAGGTACCATGACAATACTAAGCCCTGTTAAAAATCCTGCTTTAGAAGAAGTTGTATATAATAAGCCGAATGTTTGTAGTAAGTAACCAATAAATAAAAAGAATCCTACTATGATACCAGCGACGCTACTATATCCTGCACGTTTAATAGGTGTCTTTTTCATAGAAATGAGCTGAATAACGAATAAAATAAGTCCAGCAAATAAAAAACGTACAGCATTAAAAGAAAATGGCCCGACAAATGACATAGCATTTTGAACAACAACAAACGTAGCTCCCCAAATAAAGGCAACGAACAACAATGCGAGAGGAGCAATCCACTCTTTTTTCAATACACTACCCCCGTTCATTTTTTAAAATTGCTTTTCGAGCTAATTCATCTGCTACTTTATTCTGACTGCTTGGAATCCACTTCATAAAAAAGAGATCAAATTGCTGAGTCATCTGCAATGCTTCTTCTAAAAGTGGTGCATATAAGGAATTCTTCGCATATTGTTTTTCAACAGCTTGTTCTACAAGCTGGGAATCTGTTCGAAACGATACAACTTTATAATTATGTTCGGTGCAATATTTTAATGCAGCAAGTAATGCATAATACTCAGCCTCATGGTTGCTCATAACTCCAAGTGGAACAGAAAGCTGCACAGGCGGTTGAACACCTTTGATAAAAACACCGGCGCCAGAAGGACCAGGGTTTCCTTTTGATGCACCATCAATGTACACTTCAATCAAATTGAAAACCTCCGATTAACCAATTGTAATACTATAGTAGCATGTAAATGTTTCATTCGCCTTTAACATTTGAATTCCTTTTTTCTCTTTAAAGTCTTTTGCGGGTTCTACTTCATCAGCAATGCCATACCAAGGTTCAATACATAAGAATGGTGCGTCGTTTCCGGGCGTCCATACACCCACAAATGGAAATTTTTCAAATGCTACTTTAATAAATTTATTATGTTTGTGAGAGCGGATGGCGATTTCATTTTTGTTCATATTTTCAAAAATAAGCGCGTCGTTTTTAAATAAATCGTATGTAAGCGGAAGCTCGGTTGTTTTTTCTGCCACTATGAGTTTATTTTTAGAAAGAAATGGTCCTTCTAATACGCTTGTTTCTAAATGCTCTGGAGCGCTGAAAGATAGGTAGTAATCTGTGAAAGATTCATTTGGTAGTAAAGGACAATTAAAACCAGGGTGTCCTCCAATTGAAAAATACATGTCTTTTGTGTTTAGATTGATTACTTCGTATGTTACGTACACGGATGTTTCATGTAATTCATAAGAAACGAGTAATTCAAATGCAAACGGATAGTTTTGTAATGTTTCTTTATTACTTGTTACTACGTATGTAATTTTTGATTCACTTTGTTCTTTTATTGTAAATGTTAGATCGCGAGCAAATCCATGCTGTGTTAATGAATAAGGTTTTTCATCAACAAAATATGTATTATCTACTAACCTTCCGACGATTGGGAATAAAATAGGAGCACGTCGTCCCCAATACTTTGAATCCCCTTGCCACATATATTCTGTATCATCTTCTTTTAAGCGAATGCTTTGCATTTCCGCACCTTTTTCAGAAATAGAAATGATCACTTTTTCGTTTTGAATCGTTGCTGTCATGAACAATCCCTCCTAAATCTTTCATGTTTTTAATCCCGCTATTCGCGAGCAGTAAGCCTCCACCTCAAGACTCAGAGAGAAGCGAAGAAGATAGGTGGGGGACAACTGCCCGTAAAAGCCCGATTGGTTCAACTAACCATCAGTAGGAAAACCACCACTGATGGAAGTTTCACTTTATTATACGTCCAATAAAAAGAAAAGGGTAGGTTATGACGGTCCTTGTGTAATTCAGTTCATTTGATACATCTTCTGCTATATTGACTTAAATTCAAATTATAAATATAATGTATTTTTGTTCATTTACATATTCACGTGGTTCGTAACCATCCCACGTAAAAAAACTAAGGAGATTATACAATGAAAATTAAGACACTTGTTGGTAACGGGATTTTAGCAGCTTTATATATTGCCGTTTCCATGCTTATTCAGCCTTTGGGTTTTACGAATATTCAATTTCGCATTTCGGAAATGTTCAATCATCTTGTTGTGTTCAATAAAAAATATATTTACGGGATTGTGTTAGGAGTGTTTTTAACAAACCTCTTTTTCTCACCAATGATTGCATATGATCTTGTATTTGGAGTGGGGCAATCCATTATTGCTTTACTTTGTACAATTGTTTCTATGCGTTTCATAAAAGGGATATGGGCGCGTATGATTTTTAATACAGTTGTCTTTACGTTTACAATGTTCCTTATTGCCATTGAACTACATCTTGCATTTGATTTACCATTTTTGCTTACATGGCTAACATGTGCAATTGGTGAATTTGTTGTAATGGCTATTGGAGCACCTGTTATGTATTTTATTAATAAACGAGTGCAGTTTGAAAAATTTGTATAAGATGGCTAAGAGAGTTGTTCACTTAATCGTGACAACTCTTATTTCTTTTCCAAAATTCATCGTTCGGTGATGTGATGTATTCGGAATAGAATACTGTGCTCATAGACAAAATATTATAAAATGAACATGTAATATTTGGTAGTGTATTGATTTTGTACGTACAAGGGGGAACGAAATGAAATATAAAATAACTTGGTTATATCGAACAAAGCATGGTTTAGAGACTAAACTTGAAACAGATTACCTTCGTTTAGAAGAGGCGATGCAGTTTGCAGTGGACTTTGAAAAAACAGGGAGAGCAAAAGAACTGTTGTTTTACGATGAAATGGGGACAGAATGGACGTTAAAAGAGGTTAAGAAACTGAGTAAACAAGTTGAAGAAGAGCCGCAAGATCTGCTATTGTATTTCGATGGCGGGTACGATATTGAGACGAAAGAAGCGGGCGTGGGAGTGAGCATTTATTATAAGAAGCAAGGAAAAATGTATCGAATTCGTCGCAATGCTTACATAGAAGGAATTGATGATAATAATGAGGCAGAGTATGCTGCGCTATTATATGGAATGAACGTGCTAGAAGAGCTAGGGGCTAAGTATGAATCCGTTATACTTCGCGGTGATTCTCAAGTGGTGCTCCAGCAATTAGCCGGTGAATGGCCATGTTATGAGGAACATTTAATTCATTATTTAGATCAAGTCGAACAAAAAGCAAAACAGATGAGAATAAAACTGATATGTGAACCTGTTTCTAGAAAACAGAATAAAGAAGCCCATCAATTGGCAACGCAAGCGCTTGAAGGAACGAACATTGATAGTCATAAAGAAATAACAGAGTAGGGGTGTGAAGGAGTGGATCGTAAGCAGCTGATTACGGAAGTGAATGATTTATTAGAAACATATTGTGATGGCTGCTTTTTACAGCAGCATTTTCGAAAAGAACATAGTAAACGTTATGCCCACTCCTTTTGCATTCGGCAATGTACAATAGGGGAAAAGCTAAAAGAGTATGGAGAACGACTCTCTTGAACGATTTCCCATCTACTTTGTTGTGACGAAGGGATTTTTACATTATCATATTAAAATTTTGAAGTAGAGATTAATGTCAAAGTGAAACTTGCATCAGTTTGTATCCTGCTATTTTGGGTAGTAAGACCACCGCCTCAAGGTTTAGAGAGAAGCAAGGAAGATAGGGGGATGAAAAAAACACTGATGGAAGTTTCGCTTTATAGGAAATGGAACATTACAACTTGTTACGTACATTAAAAAAACATCCAGAGAAAATCCCCTGGATGTTTTTAATGCTTTGCTTCTTGTAATTGATGCTCGCATTTCTCTAATTTTGCTTCTTGATCTAATAAAAATGGTGCATCTAAATCTGTTGCTACTTCTTTCATTGTTTCGAGCTGAAGGCGAGCTGATTCAACCGCATTTGTAGCATGCTGCAATGATTCAGGATCCATTGTGACCGTCGCGGAACCAACCATCTCTTGAGCAGTTTCTACGCGGAATTTTACTTCTTCAAAATCGTTTACAGGTGAACCCATTGTTTTCTCCTCCTTTACTTTCTCATTTCACATAGTTTTCGCTCTGTGAAAAAGAAATATACAGAGGAAAGAACAAAGGAGGCTACCTATAGGTAACCTCCTGTCATATGTTGAATTAAAGTTTTACTACGTTAGCAGCTTGAGGTCCGCGGTTTCCTTCAACGATTTCGAAAGAAACTTCTTGACCTTCTTCTAGAGATTTGTAGCCTTCTCCTTGAATTGCAGAGAAATGTACGAATACGTCTTCCGCACCTTCAATTTCGATAAATCCAAAACCTTTTTCGCTATTAAACCATTTTACTTTACCTTGCATGTTATGATGCCTCCTAAATATGGTTACTTTCTTATTTAGTGAATAATATAGAAAATATTTACAAATTTATAAAATTGAAATTGCTATATTCTCGAATATTCTGCTAAATAATAACTTAAATATACATGAAATGGGAGATTTTAGTCAAGTAAGCGGTTTTATCTTTTTGTATTTTTAAATAATTTTCATGTTAGTTTTGTAAATAGGTATAGGAGAACTGCTATTTTTAATATCTTTTCATAAACGCTGTACTGTACATAAAAAGGTGAGAGAATGCATCGGTCTTACTGCTGGCATATGCCCGATTGGGCTGGAAGTTTCACTTTATAAGATAGTGAGAAAATGAAAAAAAGACGATATACCAGCTTGGATATGACAGTAATTTGAAAGCTTTTCTAATGTTGTATTAAATCCAGCGTTTCCTTGCTATTTTGGATTACCTTTTGTGCCTATATACCACATATTGGACAAGCATTCATGTACTATATAGGATTTTTTATTGTTTTATCTTGAATTTTGAAGTGTAAAACAAGGAATTTTATAATAAAATATGGAATATAAACAGGAAGAGGCAGGAGAATTTCCTTCAGAAATACATTAAATATTGCTTTTTCTGTTCATTTTGGAAAAACGCTGCAGCGGCCCAAATCACAGCCGGACTGGGGATCATATGAATCGGTTATTCCATTTATTTTGCGTATAAAGCTTTACAGTTGTTCATATAAGATTGAAGGGGAGATTTTTATGTATCGAACCATAGTAAATGAAAAAGAAATTATTATTACATTAGCACCGAAAATTCGCAAAGAAGTAACAGACAGAAATCCATTATATGAGGCTGTTCTTAAAACTGCTGAACGATTACTGCAAACAAAACAACCGACATTTGCTGTAAATCATGAAACATTAGGGCTAATTATTGGAGAAGTACAAAGAGGGGAAGTAATTGTTTTTGCAGTGGAACATATTATTCCGAAACAGAATATATTTGACTCAAGTAATTTTTTCTATCCAAATGAAGGCACAAGTAAATTTATAATGGGAATAGAATAGAGATAAAGTGAAACTTCCATCAGTGGGGAGCTTTATTCCCACTGATGGAAAGTTCTCACCAATCGGGCTTTTACGGGCAGTTATCCCCCACCTATCTTCTTTGCTTTTGGTGGGGGTTTTACTGCCCGTTAATGCGGGATAAAAAAAGCGGCCATAACAATATGTTACGGTCGTTTTCTAAGGAGAGGAATATGAGGATGAAGCGAGTTATAAAAGAGTTTTTCTTTCAGCATGATATTGTCATTATGATCGGAATTTTAATTGCTTTTATCGTTTTTTTGAACATGCAATTGTTTACATGGATTGCAGCTATTGCAGTCATGGCGGGTATTATCTTTTATACAATTAACGAATATGTAACACATCGTTTTTTATTTCATTTAAAACCGCCAAAGAATCCATTTTTATTAAAAATGTTAAAACGTCTTCATTATGATCATCACGTATATCCGAATGATTTAAAGTTATTATTTTTACCAGTGTGGTATAGTCTTCCTGGATTTACGATATATTTATGCATTGTATACGGTATTACTTCTAGCATCACGGTGACATTATCATTTGGAATTGGAATGATCCTCATGCTTTTAGTATATGAATGGAAACATTACATTGCCCATCGGCCAATGCGTCCAATGACTCCATATGGAAGATGGCTAAAGAAGCAGCATATACTACATCATTATAAAAATGAGAACTACTGGTTTGGGGTGTCGAATCCGTTTTACGATTTTTTATTTAAGACATATAGAGAAGGAAAAGATGTGGAAACGAGTGAAACAGCTCGTAATTTGGAAGGTGAGAAAGCAGTGCAATAAGCATTGCTTTTTTTATTGAAATAAATATTAAGTTAAAAAATAGTAAAAAATGACGTAATTTGTCTATCGAAAAATCTTTGCTTATAAAAATAGATTGTCTACAATGAGATTAAGTTTCTGAATATTTATAAAATTTCGTAAATAATACGTTCATGGGAGGGGGGGTTCTACTATTCGTATTGAAAAGAAAGGGGACGATATGAAGTGAAACAAGAATCATCTGCTCGTAAATTAAATAGTGAAATCAATTACACAGAAGTAGTACAATCTGCTGAATTTCAAAATTTATTACAAGCAAAGAAAAAATTTATTGTACCGATGAGTATTTTCTTTTTTAGTTTTTTTATTGCCTTGCCTATTTTAACATCGTATTCAAAAGTGCTCAATACACCGGCATTTGGTGATATTACATGGGCGTGGGTGTTTGCATTTGCTCAGTTCGTTATGACGTGGGCATTGTGTATGATCTATAGTAAAAAAGCGGAATCATTTGATCGGTTATCGAAGCAGATTCTTGAAAATGTAGATAAAGAGAGGGGATAAAGATTGAATACAACAGCTTTTACGTTGTTCTTAGTAATTGTTCTTGGGACGCTCGTCATTACGTACTATGCATCGAAAAAAACAAAAAATGCAAGCGATTTTTATACAGCAGGCGGTGGGTTAACAGGGTGGCAAAATGGTTTGGCGATTGCGGGTGATTACATGTCCGCTGCTTCTTTTCTTGGAATTGCTGGAGCCATAGCATTAACAGGTTTTGATGGGTTCTTTTATAGTATTGGTTTTCTTGTAGCCTATTTAGTTGTATTATATCTTGTTGCAGAGCCGCTTCGAAATCTTGGGAAATTTACGTTAGCAGATATGATTGCAGCACGTTTTGATGCAAGAAAAGTACGCGGAGTAGCAGCGCTTAATACGGTAACAATTTCGATTTTTTATATGATTGCACAGTTAGTGGGAGCGGGCGCACTTATTAAATTATTATTAGGAATCGAATACACAACATCTGTATTGATTGTTGGGATATTGATGACTGTATATGTTATTTTTGGCGGAATGACAGCAACGAGCTGGGTTCAAATTGTTAAAGCAGTATTATTAATGGCGGGTACATTTATTATTTCTATTATTGTGTTTGCAAAGTTTAATTTTAGTATTACAGAAATGTTTGCACAAATGAAGACAGCAACACCGTTGAAAGAAGCATTTTTAAATCCAGGTGTGAAGTATAAAATTGGTTTAGATACCATTTCTTTGAATCTGGGACTTGTTCTTGGTACAGCGGGATTACCGCATATTCTCGTTCGTTTCTTTACGGTTCGTGATGCCAAAACAGCTCGTCAATCTGTTGTATATGCAACATGGTTAATCGGAGCCTTTTACATTATGACAATCTTCTTAGGGTTTGGAGCAGCGGCATTTGTTGGGAATAGCGCGATTGTAAAAGCGAATGCTGCTGGAAATATGGCAGCACCAATGTTAGCACAAGCGTTAGGTGGAAATCTTTTGTTTGCTTTCGTTTCGGCAGTAGCATTTGCGACAATTTTAGCTGTAGTAGCGGGGCTCGTTTTAACAGCAGCATCGGCGTTTGCTCATGATTTTTATAATGAAATTTTACGCCGCGGAAAAGCAACGGAAAAAGAACAAGTAAAAATGGCACGCTATGCTTCAGTTGGAGTTGCAGTATTTTCTATTATTTTAGCGTTATTTGCACAAACATTAAATGTAGCGTTCCTTGTATCGCTTGCGTTTGCTGTTGCGGCGAGTGCAAACCTACCAGTTATTTTATTCACGATATATTGGAAGCGCTTTAATACGACTGGCGCAATTTGTGGTATGCTCTTTGGCTTAACTTCTGCTATTGTCCTCGTTGCTATGAGTCCGAATGTATGGAATCCAGTGGCTGGAAAAGCAATTTTTGTTGGAGAGCCGTTATTTCCATATACAACACCAGGCATAATCTCCATTCCACTTGGATTTTTAGCTGCCTATTTAGGGACGATTTTATCTAGTAAGAAAGAAGATGCCGCGAAATTTGATGAAATACTAGTAAAATCGAATACAGGACATGGTATTAGTGACGTATCGGCGCATTAAGAAACAGAGTGCTTTCTGGATAAAGGAAAGCACTTTTGTTTTTTTTACTAATCTTCTCTTTTGAATTTTTTAACATACTTCCAAAAGAATTCCCCTTCCTCAAGGAATGAGAAGGGTGAAGCCCAATGAGTAGGGAGGGGATGAATTTTGGTTGGCGTAAGCCAAAGGAATGAAAAAGGAATTTCCTCAAATGAGACAGAAATTATAGAAAGAATACTGTTGATCTCAAAGTTATTGTTTGCTGACTGTAGGCGGTGCACCATTAGAAATGCTAAAGCAATACCGAAACACAAGGACAAAACGAATGGGAGGTGATGACAATGTTGTTGAATCAAAAATATGAAATCTTTCCAACAGAAGCGCAAAAAGAAGCGTTAGACCGTTGGCTACAATATTGTCGTCAAACCTACAACTCTGCCTTGCTAGACAAAGAACGGAAATATAAGCAAAATAAAGAAAATCACAATCGTTATGATATGCAA
>NZ_NUQE01000078.1 GCF_002582035.1 Bacillus pseudomycoides | reverse complement strand
GGCAATCTAAGACGAGTCAGAATGACTCGTCTTTTTTTGTATATATTAACTAGACAATTATTAAGATACTGTATTTTCTTCTTACTAAACTGTTTTTCCTTTTAAATAAGGCAATTGATAGACCGAGTGTTGAAGTCATCCTAATTGTAAGAAATAAAAAGTATGCCCATAATTTTCCTGAAATTCACATAATACAGGCAAATTAACTTCACATGAATGAGATACATAAGGATACAGTGTATCTATATAAACGGGTGAAAGGAGACTCCTTATTTTGAAAGCAACAAGTATTAAGTTTTATGAATTTGGAGAGCCTCAAAAAGTTTTGCAGATAGAGAATAAGGAAGTTAGAGATCCGGGTGTTGACGAAATTTTAGTACGAATGAAAACTCGACCAATTAATCCATCGGATTTAATTCCTATTAGAGGAGCATATTCTAATCGGATTTCTTTACCAGCTATTCCGGGATACGAAGGGATTGGTATTGTAGCGGAAGTGGGACCATCTGTTTCTAAATGGTTTCTTGGTAAGCGAGTATTACCGCTGCGAGGTGAAGGTACATGGCAAGAGTTTGTAACATCTTCAGCTGAACTAGCTGTTTTAATTCCAGATTATATTGATGATTATACGGCAGCTCAGCTTTATATCAATCCGATTACAGCATGGGTTATCTGTACAGAAGTATTGGCATTAAAACCGGGGGATGACTTGATTGTAAATGCTTGCGGATCTTCTATTGGCCATATTTTTGCACAATTATCTCGTGTTTTAGGATTTCGTTTAATTGCGGTAACACGTAATGATACTTATACAGAAGAATTAATTCGACTTGGTGCCTCATATGTAATTAATACAATGACCACCCCGCTCTACGAAACGGTTATGGAATTGACAAATGGTTGTAAAGTTAAAGCAGCAATTGATTCTATAGGAGGATTATCTGGTACAAATCTAGCTTACTGTATACGTGCGAATGGAACCTTGTTAACGATAGGGCTTTTGTCCGGAATACCTGTTAATTGGACAGAGATTATGAATAATACAAAAGTGCATGCAAACATATTTCATTTACGTCATTGGAATCAACAAATTTCTACAAAAAAATGGCATGAAACATTTCATCAGGTTATACAATGTATTCATGATAAACAATTAATATTAACAAGACCTTATGCTCAGTATCAACTTTCAGATGTAAAAAAAGCTCTTAGTTCTCAACAGAAAGGAAAAATATTTTTAAATAGTTGAGACTAGGAACATAATGAAGGCTGGTTATATCATTGTAATAACAGTAAGAAAGATTTTATAAAAAGTGTTGACTATTAGTATATAGGTGTGTAATATAGTAAGAGTCGCTGATGCAACAAAGCAGAAAGCGAAAACGAAATAAAAAACTTAGTTGACATTGAAAAACAAAGATGTTAACATAAGGAAGTCGCAATTAAGCGACAAACGAGTTCTTTGAAAACTGA
>NZ_NUQE01000077.1 GCF_002582035.1 Bacillus pseudomycoides | reverse complement strand
TTAATCGTGCGAAGCATTTCACTTTTCAAACGCAAGTATTAGAAAAACGTTCTGGCACCTCCAGACGTTCTGAGAGTATGCAAATTACTGTAAAATCACGATTTAGTCTGAATGACTATTATGCAAATAGTGCTGTGCAGGAAGCCAATGCACTGTTTTCTTCTCAGATAGAATTGAAGAAATTGTATATCGAAAATAAAGATGAACAGATTAAAGCTGTA
>NZ_NUQE01000076.1 GCF_002582035.1 Bacillus pseudomycoides | reverse complement strand
TTAATCGTGCGAAGCATTTCGCTTTTCAAACGCAAGTGCTAGAAAAACGTTCTGGCACCTCCAGGCGTTCTGAGAGTATGCAAATTACTGTAAAATCACGGTTTAGTCTGAATGACTATTATGCAAATAGTGCTGTGCAGGAAGCCAATGCACTGTTTTCTTCTCAGACAGAATTGAAGAAATTGTATATCGAAAATAAAAATGAACAGATTAAAGCTGTA
>NZ_NUQE01000075.1 GCF_002582035.1 Bacillus pseudomycoides | reverse complement strand
TTTCTGAATAATACACTCTTTATTTTATTGAATATTTAATTTATTATTTTATTTGTTATATAAAAATAATAATATCCATAAAATATCATATGATATTCTACTAAAAGAAAACGCTTAACAATTGTAATTAATTAAATTTTCTATATAATAAAAATAACGGACAAAATAAATTTACGAAAAATTCATTTTTGTCTTGCATAATAATTTATTTTTGTTATTATCGTTAATGGTTCGACAAAAAATGACTTTGTATCTCAACATTGTGCAAAAAATTCAAAATATTTCAATTTGGAGGTTTTTTCGTGACAAAAAAAGTGCAAACTTCACATATTTTTGTGATTGGGCTTATGCTTTTTGCTCTCTTCTTCGGAGCAGGTAATTTAATTTTCCCTGCTATGTTAGGACAAACAGCCGGAAGTAACGTATGGATTGCAACCGCAGGATTTTTAATTACAGGAGTTGGCGTACCACTACTTGGTGTATTAGCACTTGGTGTTTCAGGTAGTGACGACTTACAAGCAATGGCAAGTCGTGTACACCCATGGTTTGCGAGTGTATACACATTTATTCTTTATTTAGCAATTGGTCCTCTTTTTGCTTTACCTAGATCAGGAAGTGTATCCTTTGAAATAGGTATAAAACCATTTGTAGGAGAAAATAGTGGTCATTTACCTTTGATTATTTTCACTATTCTGTTTTTCGGAATTACTTGTGTACTCTCTTTAAACCCTACAAAGATCGTTGATGTTGTCGGGAAGTTTTTAACTCCAATTAAATTGACATTTATCGGTATTTTAGTTGTTACCGCTGTCATAAAGCCAATCGGTGACATTCAGGCACCAACACAAGAATTTGTTACAAATTCTTTCTTTAAAGGCTTTCAGCAAGGCTATTTAACAATGGACACTCTCGCAGCTTTCGTATTTGGTATTATCATTATTAATTCCATCAAAGAGAAAGGTGTAAGTGACAAAAAAGAGATCATAAAAATATGTACAAAAGCAGCAATCATTGCCGCTGTCGTATTAATTGCTGTTTACACTTCACTTGCATACATGGGTGCTTCTAGTGTTTCTAAATTAGGACATTTAGAAAACGGCGGGGAAGTTTTATCAAAAGTAGCAAATTACTACTTCGGTTCTTTAGGAAATTTATTATTAGGATTGATGATCACTATAGCTTGTTTAACGACGAGTGTTGGACTTACTTCAGCATGTTCATCTTACTTCCATAAAGTATTTCCACAAATATCATACAAAACATTTGCTGTTATTTTAGCTACTTTCAGTGCTCTCATTGCTAATCTTGGCTTAACACAGCTGATTACCGTATCTGTACCTGTATTAACAGCAATATATCCTTTAGCGATTATGCTAATTGTATTAACGTTTTTACACCGATTGTTTAAAGGGAGATCAGAAGTATATCAAGTAAGTTTACTATTCACTTTTATTGTAAGTATCTTTGATGGACTGAATGCAGCAAATCTGAAAGTTGATGCGATAAACTCTTTATTCTCTCACTTACCTTTATATGATGCTGGATTAGGATGGATCGTTCCAGCACTTATTGGAGCTTTCTTAGGCTATGGAATTAGTTTATTACGAGTGAAGAATAATCCTAACGTGGATACTTCTCATGATCTTGCACGTAAAAAAACATCCTAAACTGAACAAATTTAGGATGTTTTTTATTTTCAATTTTCTTCCGTCCACTTTTTCACTTCCTCTACATCTTCACTAGAAGCATCTCGATATCCATACCGTACATCTTCGTAAATTGAAATGATGTCTCTATTTTTCTTTATACGAAATAGCCATTGCTGAATCGTTTCAAATCGACGTCGTTGTTCATATTGTGGTAATGTTCGCTCCCACCGTGCAACAGCTGCTCTAATTTTATTTGCTGGTAAAAGAGAGAACGTTTGCTGAACAGTGATTTCCTCCATTTTTTGCTCATTGTTCATTTTTACAACTTCTTTTTCACTTTTCCCCACTCTTCTCTTCCAGCGATACAATACAACTATGGCAAGTACGATTATTATAGCTGAGACAATGATTAATAGTTGTTGTGTATAAAATGATTTACTATTCGAGAAAGGGAATCCATTCGAAAGAAGCATCCCCTTCCTTTTTTCTCCTTTACCATCATATTGCTTCAATGCTCTTCCTTCTCCTTGATTCTCAGTCGAAGGTACTTGCATCGTCATCCCATTTTCAGGAGGTTTTACCTCGCCTTTCTTCGTAGAATGCATAGGAATTGCCTCCCCATCTGCGGGATACGGACGTTCTTGTTTCCACCGTTCTTTTAATTTCGTTTGCGTATATAGCGCACCGCTTGATATAACCGCAGCAAGTAAGAAACACGTACTAACCAAGAGCACCTGAAATATAAAACGTTTTCGTTTATATACCATGTTCATATGTCCCTCCCAGATTAATAGACTTGAGAGTTTTCTATAAGCTTTCACTGATGATTAACCTTATTTCACCACTTGCAGCCATCCAGCTTGTTTTTCAGGTGGATTTCCAATAATAATCGGAATAGCTCCAACCTCTTGCTGGCGGAAACCTGTTTGATAGAAATAGGAAGAAGATAGCGGAACATCTCGATCTGCTAAGGATGACAATAATTGTAGTGTTTTGTGTAGTTGTTTTCGGTATTTACCAGCCGTTATATGGACAATCCCGTTTTCACACATACTATTCACCCATAGCTCAAATGAACAATCTTGCGCTATTAGTTGCCGACAAACACCAGCTGTTACTTCAATTAAATACTCTATATCTGGACGCAATGTATAACCTGTCGAACCTAATACGTTTAAATATACTGCATATCGATCCCCTTGCGTGTATTCATACTTTTTTGCACTTAATACACCTGTTTTCGCAGTCGCTCCCCAATGGATAGCACGAAATGATTCCTGTTCATATGCTTTTACTCCAATGATTTTCGTTTCATCATAGAGAGGAGACACCGCTGCAGTTCGAAATCCATGCTTCCAGCTGTTTGTTTCCGGAATATTTACTTTAGCAATGCGAGGATATATACGAAAGCACGGCACATGTTGTTTCCTTATCGGTATATGGATTGTAATAAGCCGAAATGGATCAGACAATATAATTTCTGCTTCTTGCCAGGTATGTAGTCCTCTTTGCTGTGATGATACATGTAAATCTATTTCTAACGTTTCCTGTTTTTTCAGCTGCAAAGGAATGCGATAAGAATGAACCGATTGTTCTAATTCTCCTTCTGACAATACCCATTTCATATGTTCATCTGAACGAAAGCGAAATGCAACTTCAAAAATTGGTAGTTTTGTCGGATTTATAATACGTAAACGGCAATGCCCAGTCTCATCAATAAAGAGACGTTCATGTTGTTGTGTTATTTCACAATATATTTGTGAAGCCTTGCGAACATACCAATGAGCAAAACTAACCATAAGTAAATAAAAAAAGGCAAGTACAAACAGAAAGAAATTTTGTACAAATAGCCACATTAGTATTGTGATAAAGGCGACTACTCCTGCAATATACGTTTCTACAAACGGGTGTTTAATCGTTAATTTCTCTTTCATACATTCTCCACTGGAACAGCTACTTGTTCCAAAATTTCTTTCATTACACGTGCTTTCGTTGTTTTCATATCTCCTTCAATGCTAAGAGTTAAACGGTGAGCACAAACAGGCTCCGCCAATGTATAAAAATCATCAGGAGTACAAAATCCTCTCCCTTTTAATAACGCACGAGCTTGTGCTGCTCTCATGAAAGCTAACGATCCGCGCGGGCTCACCCCAATTTCAACGAGTTCATGTTGACGTGTCTTTTCTACAATATCAAGTAAGTAATCTTCTACTTCTTCATGAATTTCAACCTGCTTCGCCTTTTCTTGCAGAGAAAGAATGTCTGCAAGAGACACTACACTTTGTAAGCTGCGGAGCGGATCTTGCTGACGGAAACGACGTAGCATCTCCTTTTCGTGTACTCGATTTGGATATCCTTGCCGAATCGTTAATAAAAAGCGATCTAACTGAGCATCTGGAAGCGGAAAAGTACCAGCAGATTCTAGTGGATTTTGCGTAGCAAGTACAATAAACGGCTGCGGTAATACATGCGTTTCTCCAGCAATTGTAACTGTACGCTCCTCCATTACTTCTAATAAAGCAGACTGTGTACGCGGAACGGCACGATTAATTTCATCGACCAACACGATATTAGCGAAAATCGGCCCCATCCTCGTTTTAAAATCGGATTCTTTCATATCAAAATACTCTAAACCCACTACATCCCCCGGCAATGTATCTGATGTAAATTGTACACGTTGAAACTTCCCATCTATACTTTTTGCAAGACTTTTCGCTAATGATGTCTTCCCTGTTCCCGGAACATCTTCTAGTAAAACATGTCCGTTTGCTACCAATGCAATCATCGCTAAATCAATAACCTCTTCTTTTCCTACAATCACTTGCGAGACATTTCCTCGAATTCTTTCTAAAATTGACATCCCTCTTCATCCTTTCCCTCCGTTTGTTATTTTCTGTATTTTCTAACATTTATCCGTAGTATAACAGAGTTCATATATTTACTGTTTATTTTTTGAGATTTTTTGTAAAATAAGTTTTCTTTTTACATATAATAACTTGTGAAAAATACAATTCATTCCAAAAAAATATTTACAAAAATAAGTTTAATATTGTATATTATGAATCAACATACAAATGTTATAAAAAAGCTACGAAAAGGACACGAGATATTCTTTACGGTTTTACAG
>NZ_NUQE01000074.1 GCF_002582035.1 Bacillus pseudomycoides | reverse complement strand
GGATTCTCTTCTGATAAAATTGAGAAAAGGGGGATGATGATGACAATGGTAAATAATCTTCTTGTAACTCAAAATGTACATAAAATATTTCAATTAACAGAAGAAGAAGCAAAACAGACAGATTTGGATATCGTTTTACCTGTTCACCTATTCTTAGGATGTCTACAAACAAAATCCAGTATAGGGTTTGAATTAAGACAGGTTTCAAATTTAGGAGTCAGTATAGTAAGACAAAGACTATGTCAATCTACCAAATATATAGAACACATATCTTACCAATCAGAGTATTTCAACATGCCCATTTCTGAAAAAACACTAGAGGTAATTCAATTGGCCGAAAAGTACATGCAAAAATACAAACAAGTTTATATAAATGAAGGACATATTATTAAAGCTTTATTTGATGTGCAAGATAATCAGGATTTGGACATATTATCCGACTTAAATAAAGACGATATACTACGCGTTACAACAATACCTAGAGATATGATTGTACAGTTGCGAAACTATGTATACTCAAACTTAAATTCAGAAATGTACTCAATTCGTAGAGCTACTATACAGGATTATGATCCGTTAATGCAATTTGTTTCTAAGGAGTTTTCTGATAGGTGGGCAGAAAACATAAAAAAAGGATTCAGTTTCCCGCAAACACCTATATTCCTAGCATTCAATAATGATTCTGAAATTATAGGATTTGCAGCATACGATGTAGTAAGAGACAAAAAAGGATTGTTTGGACCAATGGGAGTATCCTTATCAAGTCGTATTGGAGGGGGTGGCTACTCATTACTTCATCATTGTTTACAGGATATGAAAGATATTGGTTATGAATATGCGATTATAGGAAATGCTGGTCCAATTGAATTTTATGAGCGTACCTGTAATGCAGTTGTTATTCCATATAAAGTAGATCCAGATTT
>NZ_NUQE01000073.1 GCF_002582035.1 Bacillus pseudomycoides | reverse complement strand
AGACTCGGCGTGGTTGCTTTAATATCGGAGGAGGGATCGAAGTCTTTGGAGTGAATCAGTCCCGTAAAGCCAAATGAATTTATTTTGTAGGAAATCAACTTTTCTTTCACCTGATTTAGCTGGTTTCCGTTACCATTTAGTAGACGATATGAGGCAATAAATTCATCTTTCTCAGAACTGTTGATAATTTGACCGTTTTCGATAAAGGTAATAAAATCCGCGCATTTCTCCAAGTCGGATGTAATATGAGTAGAGAAAATAATACTGATCTCGCCATCTATCACGAGTTCTTGAAAAATATCCAACAGATCATCTCTTGCGGCTGGATCAAGTCCGCTTGTCGGTTCGTCTAAGATGAGAAGCTTCGCCCCATGGGATAAAGCAAGGGCCAAACTGTACTTTACCTTCATCCCCGTCGACAAATCACAGATTTTTTTGTTTTCATCCAATTTAAATCTTTGTAAATAGTTGTAATAGGTTTTATCATCCCAATTCGTGTAGAACTTCTTAATCACATTGGTCAACGTCTTCATTTTGCTTCGAGTATAAAAGTCAATGCCGCTAAATGCGTATCCGATTTCCTGTTTCAATTCAATCTCGTGTTCGGCAATGTT
>NZ_NUQE01000072.1 GCF_002582035.1 Bacillus pseudomycoides | reverse complement strand
TTACTTCTGATTGATATCCAGCTACTGGTTGTTCTTTCACTTCATACTTATACTCTTTACCGTCCGCATCATATGCAGCTAAATCTTTAAATGTATATTTCCAACCGCTTGCTTCTGTTACTTCTTGCGTTGCGATAACTTTACCATTTTGTAGTAAGTCAACTTTGATCATTTTCGGACGATCTTTCGCATTATCGTCTTTCC
>NZ_NUQE01000071.1 GCF_002582035.1 Bacillus pseudomycoides | reverse complement strand
TTAGAGTAACCAGCGTGTTTCACAATTTGATCAACACTTGTACTAGAATAGCCTTGCTTAGAAAACAATTCAATTCCTGATTGCATTAATTTGTTAATCGTGTTTTCTGATTGTTTTCTATGATAAATTCCCATAGCAACCCCCCTTTTCAAAAGACTGAATTTTTAATTAATAGTAACACATTCTTCATTATATAATAAATTAATTAATACCGACTAGTTAGTACTTAAAAAATAATACTTATAAAGGAGTTAGTTTAATGACATTATCTCAAGGAATTATAAAAAAATGGTTGTTACCGTTTATTTTATGTTTTTCAATGATTTTTGCATTTTTTCCACAATCTAAAGCGGAGGCTGCTACGACACCAACCTCGGTTTCAAAACAAACGCCTTCAACACAGGATATGGTCCAATTAAAAGACTTGCCCGTTATGATCGATGGTGTTAAATATACACAAGACGATCCGCATGTAAAGAACGTAACCCAATTTGTTTTCGATGATTCAGCAAAAGCAAATGGAGTAGTCTATGGGTTTACAAGTCAAGATCACTTAAATGCTCATTTGCAGAAAGCTGTTACTGAACGTAAAGAGGCCATTAAAAGCGATACAATTACAACTCAAGCCGTTTATTATAATTCGTATTTTTATGAAAATTCTTACTTTAGAGGAAATTCCTTCGGAACTTCTAGTAATATTAGCCGGATGAGCTCATATTGGAATGATAGAATCTCTTCGTTAACGGCAGGTTACAATCATAACTGGACGGTTATGTGTTGGGATATTAACTACAAAGGATCAAGATTTTGGGTGCAATCCGGTATCAATGTCAGCTATGTTGGGTCAACTTGGAATGATAAAGCGTCTTCCATCTTCTTCACTAATTAAACTAAAGGACTAACGTAGAAAAAGATAATAAAAAGACTACCATTAAAAAAATGTAATCTGGGCTGTAGACCAATTCAATTTTCATCGAGTTTGTCTACAGCTTTTTATATTACCGATAACAAAAATTATGTAAATGAGCTGTCCATATGGACGGCTTATTGTATTTTTTTATGGATTTAACCATATCTTTTGGTTTCAATTTTGCGTTTTGGCTAGAGTGCTGGCTCGTCGTGTGGGGGCGAAACCCCACGTATTAAACGTATCGATATATAGTATAAGAACTATTTTTAAGCGATTGATCTAAGCGGTTCGGCTCGTATACTTGCTAGTCCAAGTCGAGAACCATTGCTTTGCTTTTTGTCTGTCGGCTTGGCGATAAAAGCGAATCGAGCCGAAAAAAGTTTCTCCTGAAGGTGGAGATTTTTGAGCGTTGTTCGCTCAAAAATACTACCTGTTCCTTGCGGAACTTTTAGCCTTTAATAATAGTGATAATAGGGAGCATCTACAAAAAACGTGTAAATCCCTTGATATGACTGAGCTGAATACACTTTTAAGACTTTTTGTGACGTTTTCGTCACACCTAAAAAAATACAAATAAGAAATTAAACTGCATATTTTTTTTGAAATACCACATTAAAAGATCAAGAAACTTTTCATTTGCCAAAACGTATTAGTTTGTAAATAAATAATTAGGAGTTGATCATAATAGAACTCTCTATATGGATTGCCTTCTTTAGTTGTTTTCCTGTTGTATTTATTCTTTTTTTTAGTCGTAATTAGAAAAAGAAATAAAATAGAGTAGTTTCGAAACATGGAACTTCCGAGAACGAAAATTATGTAAATGAGCTGTCCAAATGGATGGCTTATTTTATTTTTTGCTTAGCCTGGTTTTTTTCCAAAATGCTGGTGGTACTCCTTTAATAGCAATAAACGATAAAGGGCAAGCTACGGGTTTGCACGGTCAAACCCCAAAACGTTCGTTTTGACTTGGTAGGAGATTCCTACAACCTTTACCGTTTTTTCGGCCTCGAAATTTCATTTCTTCGTTCTAAAACGATTGTCGCTTCGCTCGATTTTCTATCTTAATGAATGTAAACTTTTCATTATTTGTTTACATTCAAATACCTGATTTTATTGGATTTATCACAACTTGCCCATTTCCTCCAAAATACTCACAAAAGTATACATTCAAAAAAATGTAAATAAACAAGTTACGGATGCATACTGTAAATTCACATAAAATCCGAATTCGGAAATTAAAATTTCAAATCTGGATCTACTTTATA
>NZ_NUQE01000070.1 GCF_002582035.1 Bacillus pseudomycoides | reverse complement strand
TTCGAGTCCTCTCGGGCGCGTTCTTTTCGGGAAGTGGCTCAGCTTGGTAGAGCACCTGGTTTGGGACCAGGGGGTCGCAGGTTCGAATCCTGTCTTCCCGATATTTGATAAGGGGCCTTAGCTCAGCTGGGAGAGCGCCTGCCTTGCACGCAGGAGGTCAGCGGTTCGATCCCGCTAGGCTCCACCAAAGTTCTTTGAAAACTGAAC
>NZ_NUQE01000069.1 GCF_002582035.1 Bacillus pseudomycoides | reverse complement strand
ATCTCGTGTTCGGCAATGTTCTTGCCTAAAATACGTACCTCGCCGCTATCAAGATGAATCATGTTCAAGATTGATTTAATGGTGGTTGTTTTTCCTGCGCCATTGGCACCGATAAAGCCCATAATATAACCCTTTTCCAGTTGAAACGATACATCCTTTAACTCGAAGTTTTGATATTTCTTATTTAAATTTCTAATGTCTAATGCCAGCATACAGAACCTCCTTATTAATTGTGTATACCGTATATGCACAATATATGTCAGAGTACTTATTAAGATGACTATCAATTTTTCCAATATGCTCCCATTTTTCATGCATCACAATAGTAGGTCAAGGATTAATAGATAGAGACTTACTAAAGAATGGTGAACATAAGCAAGCAGTTATGATAAACAAAAACATATATAAAGAGTATATAATCTTTAGGAAAAATGCTCTGAGGGTCATGGTAGTCGGAAGGCTAGAAGAAATATACTTAGGTGATAAAACATTTAAGAAAGCAGAAATCGGAGATATATTCGAAGTCATTAAGTACAAGGATAAAATTGAAGTTAACCCTAAGTACGACTATAACGAGTAATATGTGTAGAGTGTTGTTTTGGAATAAAGGTTGTTCAAAAATGTTTTGCAAACCCTTATTTAGTGAGAATCAAAAAGAAACCATTTTGAAATACTATGGTCTTTAATATTACATAGTAAATCAAAATGGTTTCTTATCCAGCAGGTTTATGTTTCGGTTTTATAAAAAATTTGATCATTTTTGTGATCTTTCCTCCATTAAAGCGCCCAATTGTTGAAGATTGACAATACTATTCAAGGCTGAAGAGACAGCTTGCGCTTATTGAACTAAAGCACCCGTTAGTTTAAGTAAAAATATTCACAATCTTTTTTTACCTTAACAAAATCTAATCCCTTGATGTGTAGGGGCATATCAAAAAGACGCCCTCTTACTAAAGAAAAGCGCCCTTTAATGGCATAACAATATGTTTCTATTAGCTTGTTTACTTGAACAAGCTAATATCTTTGTTACATATAATAAGAAGAATGTGAAGTAAAATATCTTCATATAATGCTTATAATGCGGTGTATCCGGCACTCATACACAACCATTCGACGATGTAATCAAACCTCTCTTTTGTCAGTCCATGGCCACCATTATATCTCTTATGACATAATTTATTATCAGCCCCATATTTTGCGTATGATGGACGGGCTTGTTCAACAATAAAGTCTGCATCCCTCGAGTATTTGTCTTCATTCGCAGAGACAATCAATAACGGTCTTGGAGCAATACAGTGTACTAAATCAAATATATCATAGCTTTTGTTGAAACGCGGAATCACGCTTGCCAGTTCAATACCTACATCATTTAGCATTCGGTTCTCATAGGTGCACGCGCTTCCACTTGCGCAACTAAAGCAAATCCGCTCATCTAACGCAGACAAGAATAGCACGGTATTTCCACCATAAGAATGCCCCAGTGTGCCAATTTTTTTATTATCAGTAAAAGTAAGTTCAGACAGCAAAGTTACTCCATTCATAGCGTCAAACAGTACTTTTTTCATCAGATTATCACCCTTTAAGATGCGGTAAGACATTTCATTTAAATGTTGAAAAAAATCCTCATCGCCTGGTAGAGGTACTATCCCCTGCGCATTTTTCCGTCTCTCTTCAAAGCATATCGAGTCAGGTGCTAAAACAACAAATCCCTTTCTCGCTAATTCCGGTCCAAAAGCCTGCAATGGATTACCAGCTAATCCGCATACCTCACTTTTCCCTAAATGATGCTCGCTGTTATGCTGGTGATTTATTAGTATTGCAGGATTATTATTAAGAACTTCGGGAATTAAAAGAAAGGCAATGACTGTATCTCCATTGGAGTTATACTCAATAAGATGTCTCTTATATCCATCCTCTTTTATGGATTCTATTATCCTGTATTCGATTGAAGCTGGTATATCATCGGCTTTAATACCAATAATTTCAGAAATCCCTGACTTCAAGTCCATCGTCTAAACCTCCACTAATATAAATAATCTTCCGTTCGCAGTTTTCCACTAATGAGTAGTTTTAAATGTATTGACATAGATAAATTATAACATTAGTGATAACTTGTTTAAATGTAATGCTTCACAAACTTCATACCAATGTTATCAAAAATATTTTTGCTTGAGATTCTTATTCAATTAAATGGCCCGATTGTTGAAAAAAAGCTAATGACCATTGTTCAACTAAACTGCCCCGTTAGCTTAAGTACACTTCTTCACAATCTTCTCGATAATTTTAACATAAATATCCAATTGTATTATAAAGAGTTATTCCATTAAATGGCCCGATTGCTGAATAAGAAAAAATCCTGCACATCAACACAGGATTTTGATCAA